>NZ_JPUW01000001.1:0-418611 GCF_000743635.1 Lysinibacillus sp. BF-4
TCCCAGCCTCTTTTATAATAGGTGGTGTATTAAAATCTGTTTGTGTGGCACCTGTGGCTAAATTATAAATAGCTGTGGCTTTGCAATCGAGCGCGAGTAGCGCATCTTGATGACCAGCAACACGGCTAACAACAGGGAGCTTGCGTAACTTTTTTGTATACCGCATATAATGTTGCCCTTCGCTCGTCATACCTAATAAGCGGATATAACTAGGGCTAGTGAGGGCATCACGCTCTTGCTGGGTAACACCTAGTAAAATATGTGTGAGCATACGTTGTAAACGTGCTGTAGTGTAACGCTTTGATTTGATTTGATTTAAAAATTGTTCATAATTTGTTGCGTGCTTAGCCGCTTTAACTAATGCATACTCGATACCTTCATTAACATCAGCAAATTTTGCAATAAAATCGGGCGACCATTGCAATAAAGTATGACGTAGCAATGGATAAAAATCAGCCCATGTTACGTGTTGCTTTGTTGCTAATAGCTTAGCTGTAGTAGGTGGTACAAAGTTTGTAATGGATGTAGTAGTTAAAAGCGCCTGACGTATCGCTGTGGCGCTTGCGATAGAGTTGTGGCTGAAATGGTCATCGTGATAATTTGCCGCCTTACGAGGGATTGTAATGGCTTGCATCGTGCTAGCTAAGGCAACGGCACTCTTTACGTAGTGAAAACCTAAAATATTATTAGGTTGCGTTAAATCAATATACTGATTTGTTGGTGCAATCGTAGTAAATGCATTAGCCATAGCACGCGGGTAGCTCATGCCTGTTTTTACTGCTTGCTTAATGAGTTCGTCGTAGCGTTGTTGCTCACGTGTTAATAAATCCACAGTCGCATAAAAGTCTGTTGCCTCCCCGCTTTCATTACCAAAAGCAAAGGCATTGCAACACATTGCATCTAATAGAGTAATAGCACCTTTTGCGAAGTTAGGCGCATAGGCTGTGCTAAAAACATAAGGCAGTTCTATGACAATATCAACACCATTATCTAGCGCCATTTGTGTGCGTGCCCATTTGTCGATAAGTGCAGGCTCGCCGCGCTGTACAAAATTACCGCTCATAACAGCAATTACTACATCGGCGTTTGCGCGTTCTCTTGCTTGTTCAGCGTGATAAAGATGTCCGTTATGAAAGGGATTATATTCTACAGTAATGCCAACTGCATTCATACAATTGCCTCCTTGTGTGTTATACTGTACATTATTATACGGAGGTTCAAGATAAGTGACAAGAAAATATCTTGACATCTAATTTCACACATTATATAATCAACATTGTTGTCTTGAGGTGATAAAACGTATGAAATGGTCAATTCATCAGTTATCTAAGTTTCGCCGAGACGGGATGCCAGTTGATGCAACAGTTCAGCTGGACGATGTAATGGAGCGAAATTCTGATATTCGTAAAGTTTCGCCTATTCATGTAACAGGGCAATGTACATTCAGTACATCGCAAATGACTTGTCAATTGCACTTGTCAGGCGAGTTAGTGCTTCCTTGTGCTCGCACATGGGAGGATGTAAATTATCCGATTGAAGTCGATACAGTTGAAATTTTCAGCTTTGTTGATGAAGCGTTACGTGGCAATGAGGAAGACGAAGACATACACTATGTCGACGGCGACGTTATTGACGCAACGCCTGTCCTTGAGGAGCTTTTGCTACTTGAGGTGCCAATGCAAGTGTTTAAGGATGATTCCGAACGACGCGAGCGTGACGGTAAGGGCTGGACGTATAAAACGGACGACCAACTCGTTTTGCAAAAGCAAAATGACGAACCAAAAGTGGATCCTAGACTAGCTGATTTAGCTAAGTTTTTAGATCAAACAGATGAATAAACAATCTGTAAGGAGGTGCCATTCATGGCTGTACCATTTAGAAGAACTTCTAAAACTGTAAAAAGAAAGCGTCGTACGCATTTCAAACTATCTGTACCTGGTATGGTAGCTTGCCCAAACTGTGGAGAAGCTAAACTATCTCACCGCGTATGTAAAGCTTGCGGACATTACAAAGGTAAAGAAGTAGTAAGCAAATAATACAGTATTTGCGCTATACCTAGGCTGTTTCAGAGACCATGGCTCTGAAACAGCTTTTTTATGCCATAATATGCTACAATTTTAGGCAAAGGGGGAATTATTATGGCTTACATAATCGACAAGCAAGATGGGATTTTAACATTTACCATTGACCGTGAGGAAAAACGTAACGCAGTTAATGATCAAGTGATGGATGGGTTACAAGAGGTCATCACGTATATTCAAACAAATGATGATGTGCGCTTTTTAGTGATTACTGGCGCAGGGGAAAAATCATTTTGTTCAGGTGGGGACCTTTCTGTATTTCATGCACTCGAAACTGAAGAACAAGCTTTTGGTATGCTGAGTAAGATGGGCAAAATTTTATATGACTTAGCTACATTAAACGTACCAACGATTGCTTTAATTAATGGTGCAGCTGTGGGTGGTGGTTGTGAAATTGCGACAGCCTGTGATTTTCGTTTAGTGGCAAGTCATGCCAAGTGCGGATTTATTCAAGGAACATTGGCAATTACGAGTGGCTGGGGTGGCGGCACGTATTTATTTGAGCGAGGTTTGCGACATGACCGCGCATTAAAAATGTTAATTGATGCAAAACCTTATGAAGCAGAGCTATTATATGAGATTGGTTGGGCAATGCGTGTGTTTGAGGGAGATAAGCAACTTGCTCTTGATGACTTTATCGCTAATATGCGCAAAATCCATCCTTCTGTACATCAGGCCTATAAAGAGATTGAGCTACGTAAATGGCGCGAGCGCAATATGTATGAGCGTGTGATGGATGAGGTGCGCTTGTGTGCAAAGCTTTGGGAAAGTGAAGCTCACCACGAAGCGGTTAATAATTTTCTGACGAAAACAAAAAAATAACGCAAAGGTTGCCAATACGGCAGCCTTTTTTAATGGAGGGACACGTATGAAAATAGCGATTATTGGTGCGGGTGCGATAGGTAAGCTACTTGCGACCTACTATGCACAACAACACGAAGTAATCATGGTCGTGAGGCGTGAGGAGCAAGCGCGTGCTATTATGAACAACGGGATTACAAAGCTCACACCTACACAATGTGTGAATTACCTTGTACAAGCAACGACGACCTTGCCAAAGGCAGATATTTATTTTGTAACCGTGAAGTTTTACCATTTGATGGCACTTCAGCCATTACTGCAACAAGTGACTACTACACTCGTTTTTTTACAAAATGGACTGGCTCATCAATCCTTTGCCCAACAATTTTCTTGTGAAGTGTTAGTAGGTACACTGACAGTAGGTGCAGAAACGAAGAATGATACAACGGTGTATGAGCGTGGTGCAGGTACTATGAAGCTTAGTGCGCCGCAACAACATATAATTTGGCAACTTACAAGCGAGGCGTTACCTATTAGTTATGTAGCAGATGTGAATGAAGTACTTTGGCAAAAGGCGATGCTCAATAGCTTAATTAATCCGTTAACAGCACTGCTTGATTTACCAAATGGCGAACTAATAACTAACACACACGCATTTCACTTACTTAAAACTATCTATGAGGAGCTGATTACTGCTTTTCCTGATAAAAAACATCTAGTAGGATTTGAAGATGTGGTGCAATTATGTCACAATACAGCGATGAATACCTCGTCTATGCGCGCTGATTTTTTAGCCAGACGACCAAGTGAGCTATCAACAATTGTTGGTGCGATTTTACAGGAGGCATTAAACCAACAACAGGTCTTGCCTACACTGCATACACTATATTATGCTTTATTAGCAATTGAGGAACGGAGGGCAAGTGAGTGAGCATTTTGCAAGTCATACTGAGTGCGCTATTATTTTTGCCACACAGTATTTTTATTGTACTGGTAGTACTTAGTAAAAAAGTGAAGTTTATAACCGTTGGTAGAGCGGCAGATATTACTACTGTTTTTTTAATGGTTTCTGTACCGTTAGCACTGCAGGCACTGACTGGCGTACAGTTAGGCTATGCGTTGTTTAGCCTGCTCATTATTATTGCTATTTATAATACATTTCGAGTGTGGCGTTCAGAAAAGGACATTGAAATTATAAAGCTAATGCGTAAAACATGGCGTATTTACTTTGTTATATTAACCGTACTTTATTTTTTAACCTTGCTTGTTGGTATGTTTTATCACAGTACAAGCAACTAGGTCGAGCAAAATTATTTTGATTTCGAGATAGAAGCGTTACACTATAGGATAAAACGAACATTATTAAGGAGTTATTTTTCATGCAAATTACAGCAGTTACACCACCACTACACAATCAACTCGTTGAAGATTACTGGACAAAGGGTTCTACGCTTCAGTCGTTCTTTAGCTATGCTTATGAGGAAGCGGCATTTACAGAGCGCCTTGCTTATTTACAAAACCAACATTATGAGCGTGAGCAACTTGCAGCTATTATGCGTGAGTCAATGAGTGTGTATCCATTATCTGCAACAACTGAACAACATTTAACGCAATTAGCTAATGGTGCGTTTGCGATTGTTGGTGGACAGCAATCTGGCGTATTTACGGGCCCACTTTATTCTGTGCATAAAGCAATTACAGTAATTCAATTAGCGCGCAAGCAAAGCGTTGCATTAGGCGTGCCTGTAGTGCCTGTATTTTGGATAGCTGGTGAAGACCATGACATCGAAGAAATCAACCATACTTTTACGTATACAAAAGACGGGCTACATAAGCGCAAATATAAAGATCGCTTTATCGAAAAAACAATGGCCTCAACAACTGAGGTTACAGAAGAAAAACTACAGCAATTAATTGATGCGGTCATCGCGGATTATGGTGAGCAGACGTACACTAAAGAAGTTATAGCACAGTTACGCGCAGCAGCTAAAGTGAGCACAACCTTTACAGCCTTCTTTACGTATTTAATGCACGGACTATTTAATGATGCAGGTTTATTATGGGTTGATGCAGCTAATCCTAAGTTACGTAAGTTGGAGTCAGCTTATTTCATACGTTTGATTGAGTCAGCACCAGCGATTGCTAAAGTTGTAACAATGCAAGAAGAAAGATTACAACAAGCAGGTTATGGTACACCTATTTTTGCTACAACTGAAGCGGCAAATTTATTTTATGTTAAAAACGGTGCTCGTCATTTGTTGACACAGCAAGATGGTGTATTTACAACGGGTGAGGATACTTTCACCAAAGCACAGTTAGTAGACATAGCTACTGCGCATCCGGAACAACTTAGTAATAACGTAGTAACGCGCCCACTTATGCAGGAGATGGTGCTGCCAGTATTAGCTTTTGTCGGTGGACCTGGTGAGCTTGCGTACTGGGCAACATTAAAACCGGCCTTCGATGAGATGGATTTGCAAATGCCGATTTTTGCACCGCGTTTACACATTACTTTAGTGACTCCGCATGTACAAAAGCAATTACAGGCTTTGCAACTGACAATTGAGCAAGTATTTGCAGGTGAACACCATAAAAAGCGTGAAGCATTTATTGCTTCTGTACAACCAACTGAAGTATTAGATACGCTAGCAACTACTAAGCAAGCATTGCAAGCAAACTATGCGACACTATTACAACAAATGCCTGAAGCTTTGCTAACAATTACACAAAAAAATCAAGAACTACATCTTCGTCAATTTGATTATTTACAGCGTAAAGTGGAGCAAGATACTTTAATAAAGCATGAGGTAGCATTAGCGAAATATGCTGTACTTGATTATGAGTTACTGCCTGATGGCGGTTTACAGGAGCGTACGTATAATCCATACCAATATATTGCAAGTTGTGGTGCGGATTGGATTAATGCATTGTGTCAGCAAAACCTACAGACCTCATATAAACATTATGTGGTTTCGTTGTAATAAAAAAAGAAAAAAATAAGCGAATTTGCAATAACACCCGATTTTTCAAGCGGGTGTTATTTTTTGTAGGTATATTGATACAAACCTCAATTGATAGAAAATTCTAAAATCGTTGGCTATGCCTTATAAATATCAAATTCGGTGGAGGAAAGTGGGGATTTGTGGTACATTATTTAGAGTGATGAGGTGAAAAAGATGTTCATTGGTGAGTATGAGCACACGCTTGATAGCAAGGGTCGCATTACCATGCCTGTTAAATTTCGAGCGGCACTTGGTAGTACATTTATTGCAACGCGCGGACTGGACCAAAGTCTCTTTATTTATACCGAGCCTGAATGGCAACTCGTCGTAAACAACATCAAACAGCTACCACTTATGGAGCGTAATGCTCGTGCGTTAACGCGCTTGTTTTTTTCTGGCGCAACTGCACTTACCCTAGATAAGCAAGGCAGGATTATTTTGCCCAATTATCTCCTCGATTATGCACAACTCACAAAATCATGCACAATTATTGGTGTAGGTACTCGCATTGAAGTTTGGTCAACTGAAATTTGGCAGAGCTATTATGAAGTAGCTTCTACACAGCTCGATGGATTAACAGAAGATATTTTAATTATAGATAGATAAATTGGAGGAATACGTTTTATGTTCGATCATACAACGGTCTTATTGCGCGAAACGGTTGATGGATTGAACATCCAGCCCGATGGCATTTATGTAGACTGTACACTCGGTGGCGCAGGTCACAGCGAATATTTAGTAAAGCAATTAAGTGATGAAGGTAGATTAATTTGCTTTGATCAAGACATTATTGCGATTAATAATGCAAAGGAACGTTTAGCATCCTACTTAAACAGGGTAACGTTTATACATGCGAATTTTAGATATTTAAAAGAGGAGCTTGCAGCAATTGGTATTACAGAGGTTGATGGTGTGCTTTACGATTTAGGTGTATCGTCACCACAACTTGATACAGCAGAGCGAGGCTTTAGTTATCATAATGACGCACCACTTGATATGCGTATGGACCAAAGTGCACCATTAACAGCGCGTGAAGTTGTAAATGAATGGGCTTACGAAGATTTAGTACGCATTTTCTTCCGCTACGGCGAAGAGAAGTTTTCTAAACAAGTGGCTCGTAAAATCGAAGCAGCACGTGAGCAAGCACCCATTGAAACAACAGCAGAACTTGTTGAATTAATTAAAGAGGGTATACCCGCAGCGGCTCGACGTAAAGGCGGTCACCCTGCAAAGCGTATTTTCCAAGCCATCCGTATTGCAGTGAATGATGAGCTAGGTGCAGCTGAGGATTCTATCACAGATGCGATTGAAGTATTAGCGCCTAAAGGACGAATTAGTGTAATTACCTTCCATTCACTTGAAGATCGACTTTGTAAGACGATATTTAAGGAAGCGTCATCATTACCTGATTTACCACCAAATTTACCTATTATCCCGGATCATATGAAGCCAACGTTACGTTTAGTGAATCGCAAGCCAATCTTGCCATCTGAGGAGGAGCTAGCGAGTAATAACCGTGCGCGTTCGGCAAAGCTACGTATAGCAGAGAAAAACACTAATTAAAAGGATGTGATACTATGGCACAACGCGCTTATCAGCAACCATTACAAACACCTCCACAGCAGAAGCCACCTGTTGTAACAAGAAGATATAAGACAAATGCACCTGCCAAATTTGATAAAATATTAATGGTTGTATTTATTGCCGTTTTTATAGCTTTAGCTGTTACTGCAGTAACTCGTCAAGTGACCATTTACGATATGACGAGAGAAATTAAAGGTGTAGAGCTTGAAACAAAAGCGATGCAACAAGACAATCGCGAATTAAAAGCAACGTTAACTGAATTATCACAGCCAGAGCGTATTTGGAAAAAAGCAGAAGGTTTAGGCCTTACGCAAAGTGAACAAAATGTAAAGGTAGTGCCAGCGAAATGACCAATCAAAAGCAACGAAGAAGTAAAGGTGCATTTTTCCTTTTCTTTGCTTTTGGTATCGTCTTTTTGACGTTATTTACTCGCATTGTTTACATTCAAGTAACAGGTGAAGTACAAGGTAATGATTTGAAAGAACGCGCCACTGAAATTAGAGCTCGTAAAGAAGTATTACCCGCAGAGCGAGGCAAAATTGTCGATCGTAAAGGGGCTATCATTGTTGAAGACACAACAACATATCGCCTACAAGCTATTTTAGATACCCCACAGGCGGTTAAAATGAAAATTCCGTATGTTACTGACCCAAAAAGCACAGCTAAGGTGTTAGCGAAGCATATTAAAATGTCAGAGAAGGCAATTTTAAAACAACTAACACTGCCAGACCGCACGCAAGTAGAGTTTGGCAATGCGGGTAAGGATTTAGATTTTACAACTAAGCAAGCCATTGAAGAAGAGGGAATAGCAGGAATTAACTTTTCTAGTGAAGCAAAACGCTTTCACCCTAATGGTACATTTGCCTCTCATCTAATTGGTTACGCCAAACCTATTGTTAATAAGGATGGCAAGATTGAGCTTGTTGGTGAGATGGGACTTGAACATATTTATAATGATTTACTGACAGGTAAGGACGGCTTATTAAAGTATCAAGGTACTAAAATGTCGTCGATTTTACCTAATAGTGAGCGCGATGTGCAACCACCTAAAAATGGTGATACAGTACAGCTTACATTGGTGAAAAACATTCAAAACTTCTTAGAAGAAGAAATGGATGAAATTTACAAACAGTACAAACCTAAAGCAATGTCAGCAGTAATGGTTGACCCTAAAACAGGGCGTGTGTTAGCTATTACGCAGCGTCCTACATTTAACCCTGAGACATTAGAGGGAGAGGGTATGAGCTGGTTAAATGCGCCAATTGAGCAAACTATTGAGCCAGGCTCTACTATGAAAATGTTTACCCTAGCTGCCGCAGTAGATACAGGTAACTGGACGCCTAATGCATATTACCAATCAGGTAGTTATAATGTTAATGGCACAGCAATTAGAGACCATAATTTACAAGGTTGGGGTACGATTACGTATTTAGAAGGGCTTCAGCGTTCTTCTAATACAGCGATTGCACATATGCTAGACATTATGGGGACAGATAAGTTTTATACGTATCTCGATCGATTTGGCTTTGGTAAACCAACGGGTATTGATTTACCAAACGAAGCAAGTGGAGTGCTGCTTAATCAAGAGCCAATTGAGCGTATTACTACAGCCTTTGGTCAAGGTAGTACGTTTACACCTATTCAATTAATACAAGGTGCAACAGCAATTGCAAATGATGGTAAAATGATGCGCCCATTTGTTATCGAAAAAATCATTGATGATACAACAGGTAAAGTAATTGAGCAGCACAAACCAAAGCAGGTTGGTGAGCCAATTACAAAAGAAACAGCCGCAACAGTACGTGATGTACTTGCTTCAACAGTAACTTCTAAATATGGTTCAGCTCAAAGTTACAATCTAGAGGAGTATGAAGTCGCTGGTAAAACAGCAACTGCACAAGTACCACGTGAGGACGGCAGTGGTTATTATCCGTTTGATAATAATAATTTCCTTTATGGCTTTTTAGGAATGGCTCCTAAAGATGACCCGCAAATTATTATGTATGTAGATATTACCATGCCAAATTTAAGCCCAGGCGAGTATGGATCTAAGCCAGTTTCTAAAGTGTTTAATTCAGTTATGCGTAACAGTTTAAAATACTTAAATGTTAATACAACAGAAGTTGAGCCCGTAGAAAAAATACAGTTTGAGGATTATACAAAGCAACCTGTGCAAGACACACAACTTGCATTAGAGGCAAAAGGATTAATACCAGTAATTATTGGTGAAGGTGAAACAATTACTGAGCAATATCCAAAACAGGGAAGCACGGTCGTAAGTGGCACGCGTGTATTTTTGAAAACAGAAGGACCAAGTACGTTACCATCATTTACAGGTTGGTCCCAACAAAGTGTTTTAACTTATGAGGCGTTAACAGGTTTATCCATCGAAACAAATGGTGAGGGCTTTGTTGTTAGCCAAAGTGTTTCGGCAGGTACACAAGTTACAGAAAATACAACTATCGTTTTACGACTGCAGACGCCAGAGGAGAGGTTTACGCCGCAGCCAGAAGATAAAGCTGAGCCGCCGCTTGAACCAAAACTGCCAGATGGCTATGAGGGCCTAGAAGAAGGAGAGTCATTACAGCAGTTTGATAATCCAAATATTGAGCCAGGTGGCGTAGGATAGTAGTTAGCCTAATAAGAAAGGAGTTGTCATGTAAAATGACAACTCCTTTAGGTGTTTACATAAATGGATAAAAAGGAGAACGTATTTTCATGACAGTTTCAACGATTGCAATTGTGTTTGCAGCAGCATTTATTTTAACGGTAGCGCTAGCACCGGTAGGAATTCCCTTATTACAGCGATTAAAATTTGGTCAAAGTATTCGAGAAGAAGGACCAGAATCACATTTTAAAAAGGCTGGCACACCAACTATGGGTGGTTTGATTTTCTTAGTATCAATTTTAGTAGTCACTATAGTGTTAGGCTTTGTCTTTAATTTCATGACTACTCAAACATCAACACTATTACTTGTATTTTTAGGATTTGGAGTCATTGGATTTTTAGATGATGGTTTAAAAGTAATTTTTAAGCGAAATTTAGGCTTAACGTCTATTCAAAAATTAATTGGACAAATTATTATTGCAATTGTTGCATACTTATTACTGCGCGGTAATGAATTTGATACATCTGTAACGATACCGTTAGTTGATTGGTCAGTTGATTTGGGTATGCTGTATGTAGGCTTTTTAATCTTTTGGTTAGTAGGGTTCTCAAATGCTGTTAACTTAACAGATGGCTTAGATGGTCTAGCTTCAGGATTATCTGTAGTTGCTTTTGCAGCTTACGGTATTATCGCCTACATTCAAGAGCAAGGCGATGTGGCCTTCTTTGCATTCGTTGTAGCAGGTGCAATGCTCGGCTTCTTATTATTTAACAAAAACCCAGCTAAAGTATTTATGGGTGACACAGGTTCGCTAGCACTTGGCGGTGGACTTGCGATGCTCTCAGTACTAACAAAGCAAGAGTTTTTACTACTTATAATTGGTATCGTATTTGTTATCGAAACGCTATCTGTTATTTTACAAGTGGGTAGCTTTAAATTACGTGGGAAACGTATTTTTAAAATGAGTCCCATCCATCACCACTTTGAGTTATCAGGTTGGTCAGAATGGAAAGTAGTAATTGTCTTTTGGACAACAGGTATTATTGCTGCCGTTGCAGGCATTATGATGGGGGTAATGTAAATGAAGCCATATACAAATTTACAGCATAAAAAAGTATTAGTACTAGGTTTAGCAAAAAGTGGCTTAGCCGCAGCAGAGTTATTACATGACTTAGGGGCATTTGTAACAGTAAATGATGCAAAGCCTTTTGAAGAAAATAAAGAAGCGCAACAATTACTTGAAAAAGGTATTACCGTAATTTGTGGGCGTCACCCAGAAGATTTATTAGATGAAGGGTTTGAACTTGTGGTGAAAAACCCTGGTATTCCATACACAAATCCTATTATTAGTGATGCTGTAGCACGCGGCATAGCAGTGTGGACAGAAATAGAGCTTGCCTATTTAGTAAGTGAAGCACCGATGATTGGTATCACAGGCTCTAATGGTAAAACGACAACGACTACATTAGTATATGACATGCTACAGGCAGCACAGCAACAACCAAAGATTGCAGGTAATATTGGTACAGTTGCATGTGGTGTAGCAAGAGAGGTAACACCAGCTAATGTGATTGTAACAGAGTTATCTTCGTTCCAATTGATGGGGGTATCACAGTTCAAACCAAAAATTGCGGTACTTTTAAATTTATATGATGCGCATTTAGATTACCACGGTACATTTGAAGGTTACGCAGAAGCGAAGTTTGCGGTTACTAAGCAACAAGATGCAAGCGATTACTTTATTTACAACGCTGACCAAGAAGTTGTAGCAAATTATGCACAGCGTAGTAAGGCTCAAAAAATTCCTTTTACAACAGCAGGACGTACTGAGCAAGGTATTAGTGCAGATGCAACAATGATTTATTGGCAGGGAGATGCAATTTTATCACGCGATGAGATTGCGCTACCAGGTGAGCATAACTTACAAAATATTTTAGCTGCTGTAGCAACTTGTATTTTATTAGGAAGCGATGTACAGCCTTTGCAAGAGGTATTAAAACACTTTGGTGGTGTTAAGCATCGTACACAATTTGTTGCTGAACAGCAGGGTGTGAAATGGTATAACGATTCTAAGGCAACAAACTGCCTTGCAACAAAGAGCGCCTTATTAGCTTTTAATGCACCTACTATTTTATTAGCAGGTGGCTTAGAGCGTCATCATAGTTTTGATGAATTAACAGACGCACTACAAAATGTTAAAGCTGTTATTACCTTTGGTGAAACAAAGCAACGACTTGCTGATTTTATGACAGATAAAGGTATTACGGCAATGCTTGTAGAAGATGTAACAGAGGCAGTTCAAGTGGCACGTACACTTGCGACTAAAGGAGACACTGTACTACTATCACCTGCATGTGCAAGCTGGGACCAATATGACAGTTTCGAAATCCGCGGTGATGCATTTATCGATGCGGTAGCTAAACAGTAAAGGAGTTGAGCGAATGGACAAAAAAGTAATTGATTTGGAGGAGCGTATTCCTGCATTAAAAAGAAGACGGAAGCGTAAAACAAATATGAAGTTCGTTGGATTACTAGCAGTGTTACTTGTACTATTCGCCATCTTCATTTATATGCAGTCCTCTTACAGTAAGATTAAAGCGATTAATGTTGAGGGAGCACAGTTGCTTGATAAAGAAACATACCTTAAGCTCTTGGCGTTTAAAGAAGGAGACTCTATGTGGCGTTTACCTATAAAAGAAAGTAAAGCTGCCATTGAGGGTAAGGACATCGTTAAAAAAGTATCAATTAAAAAACAATGGCCCCGTAAAGTAACAGTAACCGTAAAAGAATGGACCAATGTAGCGTATATGCTAAAAGATACTAGCTATGTTGGTGTACTAGAAAACGGAACATTTTATGAAGCGGCAGGTTTACTGCCGATGGATGCGCCGTTACTTCAAGGCTTTGAAGATAAAAAAGAACGTAAAGAGCTGAGCCAACAACTTGCACAACTACCACCAGAGGTATTAGCGTTAATTTCTCAAATTACTAATAAGAAAACAGAAACCTCACCTTATTTGTTACAAATGTTTATGAATGATAGTTTTGAAGTATTTGCGATGACACCCACACTAGCAGATAAATTGAAATACTATCCTGAAATTGTGGCGCAAATCCCAGTAGGCGAAAAAGGCGTCATTGATTTAGAGGTCGGTGCTTCCTATCGTCCATATAATGAGCAATATGGTGTTGTGGAGTTAAAAGAACCTGTAGATATGCAAGAACAAGTACAACTTCCACTTGAGGAGTTACCACCACCTGTTGAAGAAGGAAGTACTGAGGGTGTTGAGACGGTGCCAGTTACAGAAGGTGTTGAAGAGCAATGAAGCATATTGTATTTTCTCGGAAACAATTTTTTATGTTAGTCGTTTGTATAGCAGCAGGATTTATTATTGGTTATTCATACAACTTAACTAAGGAAGAACGTATGATGACAGTGGCAGACTTGCAAACTTATGAGCGCGAAGACAATTACCGTGAGCAACTCATTGATCAACAGGAGCGTAACAAACAATTGGCAGCTGAAGTACATGAGCTCACCACAGCGGTACGTGATTATGAAAAAAAAGTTGCAGATACAGATTATGAACAGGTTGTAGAAGAAGCTGATGATTTGCGTCTTATGTTGGGGACGATTTCTACGAAGGGGAAGGGCGTAAAAGTCACATTGGCTGATGCGGATTATAATCCTGCAAGTGTTAATCCAAACGAATATATTGTACATGAAAGTCATGTTTTTACGGTAATTAATGAACTGAAAATTGCTGGAGCTGAGGCTATAGCTATTAATGGTCAACGGTTACGCACGAATTCTTACATTCGTTGTACAGGTCCTGTCATTGTTGTAGACGGTAAGCAGTTTCCAGCACCATTTACAATAGAAGCAATCGGAGATAACGATACCATCAATGCTTCGTTAAATTTGCGAGGAGGCGTATTAGATCAGCTGTTACATGACAATATTGTCGTAACAGTCGAGGAAAATCGTATGATTGAAATGGTTGCGAATAAGCAGGGGATGTGAGTGGAATTTGTGAGGAGGGGTAATGAATGAACACATCATATTATATTCGTATTACGATAGTGTTATTTATTATTGGTGTAATGATGGCCGTCCTTTATAACACTGTACAGCAACCAGTAGAGCGAGATACGCGAGATGTTTGGGAAGTCAGGGAGGAATTAGCACAAGAGAAAAGAAGACACTCTGATTTATTAAAAGAAATTCGCACATTGAACGAAGTAATGAAACGTTATGAAAGCGTAGCACAAAGTAGTCCGGAAGTAGCGCTACGTGAAACCGTAGAACGCCTAGAGAGTGATGTGGGACTAACCACGTATACAGGTCCTGGCGTGCAATTAATTTTAAAGCCGTCACCAGAAGCAATAGCGCTAGGAACAACATTAGCGCCTGTACCACCTGCGCTATTAATGCAGTTAGTTAACTCGCTATACGAATTCAAAGCGGTAACAATAGCTATTGATAATCAGCGCATGATTCAAACTTCTGCCATTCGAGATATTAATGGCAAAACTACAGTTAATGGCAAGCCTTTAGCTATGCCACCTCTAGCTATTCAAGTTGGGACGATGAATATGGAGGAGGCAAAGAAATTAAAGTCACAGTTAGAGGCATCAACCTTAATTGATAGTTTTTATTTAGACGATGTCATACTAGAAGTTAGTGAGCCACAAGAGGAAGTAATTATCGCGAAGTATGCTGATAAGGTGCATGTTGATTATTTACAACAAATGGACAAAGGAGACTGATAGCAATGTGGCTACCACTACTTGGTTTACTATTAGGATTAGCCTTAGGTCTTTTGTCTGATATGCAAATCCCTGTAATTTACCAAAACTATTTATCTATTGCAGTCTTAGCCGCACTTGATACACTATTAGGGGGTATAAGAGCTCAATTACAGGAAGTTTATGACGATAAAGTATTTGTATCGGGCTTTTTCTTTAATGTCTTATTGGCGGCAGGTTTAGCATTTCTAGGTGTACATTTAGGGGTAGATTTATACTTAGCGGCAATTTTTGCCTTCGGTGTAAGGCTGTTTCAAAATATTGCTGTAATACGCCGAATTTTACTTGTTCGTTACGACGAGCGTAAAAAAAACAAAAAAAACCAATCTAACCATAAGATTATGTGAAATTACTTAGACAAACGTTAACACATACAATAAAATGAACAAAAGAGACTTAATTCATAAGGAGGTGCAACGAATTTGGATTCGCAAAATATATATACAGCTATTGATATAGGTTCATCTAACGTAAAAGTAGTAATTGGTGAAATGCGAGGTTCACAGCTCCACGTTATTGGAGAGAGTAATATACGTTCCGAAGGTTTGCGTAAAGGTATTATTGTAGATATCGAAAAAACGTTGCAATCAGTGCAAGAGGCAATTGCACATGCGGAGAGAATGACAGGTTATGAAGTAAGAGAGGCTGTCGTGAGCATCTCTGCACATCAAGCAGAAATTCAACGTGTTAAGGGTGTAGTAACAGTAACGAGCGGAGAAGTTACAAATGCTGATTTACAGCGTGTAATGGATTCAGCGAGTAGCTATAAGCTCCCTGAAGGTCGCGAGTGCGTTAATGTTGTGCCAATACAGTTTACTGTAGATGACTGTGAAGGGATTACAGACCCTCGTGGCATGATTGGCGTACGACTTGAAGTTGACGCTATGATGATTACCACATCAGCCACTTTAATGCATAATGTGTTGCGCTGCGTAGAGCGTGCCTCAATCAGTATTAATGAAATTTATTTCCAACCATTAGTTGTTGGTCATGCGGCTTTAACAAAAGACGAGAAGTATCAAGGTACAGCTTGTATTGATATTGGTGGTAGCTCAACGACGGTGTCCTACTATGAGGAAGGCATTTTGCAAAATGCAAAGGTAGTGCCTCTAGGTGGCGATAATATTACGCAAGATATTTCTATCGTATTAAAAACATCAACTACACAAGCAGAGTATATTAAAAAGCAATACGGTCATGCTTTTAATAGCGATGCTTCAGATCAAGAGTTTTTCGAAGTGCCAATTGAGGGTACGGATACAGTAGAGCAGTATAGCCAACGCTATTTATCAGAAATTATGGGCGCTCGCCTTGTTGAAATATTAGAATTCGCTATTGATGCACTTGCGCAAATGGGCGTAAGAGACTTACCAGGTGGTGTAGTTTTAACTGGAGGTTGCGCCATGATTGAAGGAATAGCGCCTCTTACTCGTCAAGTGATGCAAACGCGTGTTAGAATTTATACACCACAGTTCATTTCAGTGCGCGAACCAGGTTATGCAGCAGCGGTCGGGCTCATTGATTATGCAACACAGCACGATAACTTCTTTAACCGTGAAATGACTGCGCCAATGCAACCGGCGCAAACGGCTCATGCTACAGAAGAAGTGTATTATGATGATACGACTGACGGCGAAGAACCACAAGAGAAGCGCCCAAGTTGGAAATCCAAAGTAAGTAAAATGTTTAATAGCATATTCGAATAATAAGGGAATTTTATGGTAGGAGGAAAATAGTATGTTGGATTTTGATACGAGTTTAGATCAAATGGCTGTAATAAAAGTAATTGGTGTTGGGGGCGGCGGTAATAACGCTGTTAACCGCATGATTGAACACGGCGTACAAGGTGTTGACTTTATTGCTGTTAATACAGATTCGCAAGCGCTAAAAGACTCTAAGGCAGATAACCGCCTACAAATGGGTATGAAGTTAACAAGAGGTTTAGGTGCAGGTGCTAACCCAGAGGTTGGTAAAAAAGCCGCTGAAGAAAGCCGAGAACAATTAGAAGAAATGCTTAAAGGTGCTGATATGGTATTTGTTACTGCTGGTATGGGCGGTGGTACAGGTACAGGAGCAGCTCCTGTGATTGCTCAAATCGCACATGACCTAGGTGCATTAACTGTTGGTGTTGTAACTAAGCCATTTAGTTTTGAGGGCTTAAAGCGACAAAAACAAGCACTTGGTGGTATCGCAGCATTAAAAGAAGCTGTTGATACATTAATTGTTATTCCAAATGATAAATTATTAGAAATCGTTGATAAGAGTACACCAATGCTTGAAGCATTTATTGAGGCTGATAATGTATTACGTCAAGGTGTTCAAGGTATCTCAGATTTAATCGCAACACCTGGTTTAATTAACTTAGACTTTGCTGACGTAAAAACAATTATGTCTAATAAAGGTTCAGCATTAATGGGTATTGGTATCGCAACAGGCGAAAATCGTTCAGCTGAAGCAGCTAAAAAAGCTATTTCAAGTCCATTACTTGAATCATCAATCTCAGGAGCAAAGGGCGTCTTGATGAACATTACGGGTGGCTCAAACTTGAGCTTATACGAAGTACAAGATGCGGCAGAGATTGTTGCAGCTGCGTCGGATGAAGAAGTAAACATGATTTTTGGTTCTGTTATTAATGATAATTTAAAAGATGAAATTATTGTAACAGTTATCGCGACAGGTTTTAGTGAAGATCAACAGGCACCTCCTGTTATCGAAAATATGGGTACGCAATTTATGCGTAAGCCACGTGCAACGCAACCACCAGTACAAGAGCACCAAGCGCCTGTACAGGAAGCGCCACAATATCAACCACAGCAACCGACTTACTCACAAGAAGATGAGCTAGATGTGCCAGCCTTCTTACGTAATCGTAACCGTCAATAATTTGTAAAAAATGCTCAGAAGCCCTTAACTAAGCGCTTCTGAGTTTTTTTATTGTGAAAGGTGTGTAGTTGATATATTACGGGGTGCTTGTTACAATGAGGATAAATTATAGATGTAAAGTTGGGAGAAAATTGACAAAAATCGTTGATAATTTAAAGCAAATTAACCAGCAGGTAGCAGACGCAAAGCGTGTTAGCCAATTTCAACAAGATGTTACAGTAATTGCAGTAACGAAGGCTGTTTCACTAGCACGTACTCAAGAAGCGCTAGAAGCAGGCATCTTGGATTTAGGTGAAAATCGACCTGAAGGATTAGTTGCTAAGCAACAAGAAATCACAGGCGCAACTTGGCATTATATTGGTACATTACAAACACGTAAAGTACGTCAAGTTATTAATTCAATTCACTATTTACATTCTTTAGATCGTTTAAGCTTAGCAACTGAAATTAATAAGCGCGCAGAGCAACGAGTAAAATGTTTTGTCCAAGTTAATGTATCAGGCGAGGATAGTAAGCATGGTTTAGCTGCGGCTGAAGCAATTGATTTCATTGAATCTTTAGCAACTATGGATAAAATTGAGGTAGTGGGGCTAATGACAATGGCACCATTGGATGCTGATGAACAACAGATTCGTACTGTATTTCGTGACTTAAAGCAATTGCAACAACAAGTAGCTGCATTACAATTACCATTCGCACCATGCAAAGAGCTATCAATGGGGATGTCGAATGACTATACAATTGCCATTGAAGAAGGAGCTACTTACGTTCGCATCGGCACAGCTTTAGTTGGTAATGAAAGTGAGGAAGCGAAATGACAAAAAAGAGTAAATGGAAAAGTTTTTTTTATGGTGATGAGGAGTTCGAAGAATTAGACGCTACACCTGAGCCACAGCAACCAGCGAATTTTCAGATGCAACAGCAAATGCAACAACAACGCCCACGTGTTGTCAAACCACAGCACACAAATGAAGGTAATAATGTTGTAAAGCTTCAAGCTGTTCCTAGTAATCATCAACAGCAAACACCAAAAGTGCGTGTGTTTGAACCTAACAGCTATGCAGAGGTGCAAGCCATTAGTGATTGTATTCGTGATGAGCAAACGGTTGTCATTAATATTCATTTATTAGATGGTAAGCAGGCTAAGCGTGTAATTGACTTTATTGGCGGTGCAACCTATGTGATGGGTGCGACGTTTAAGAAAATAAGCACAGATGTATTTTTAAGCTCGCCTGCCAATGTTGAGATTGAAGGCGACGTACAACAACTACTTACAAATCAGACGACCGAGTGAGGTAATATTATTGATGTATTATGAGATTCAATCCATCGTACTTAGTGTATTTAATGCCTACTCCATCTTATTAATTTTATATATTCTAATGAGTTGGGTACCAGCAGCACAGGAATCAAAATTTGGTGAACTTTTAGCTAAAGTAGCTGAGCCTTATTTAGGGCTATTTCGTAAAATTATTCCGCCACTTGGCATGATTGATTTTTCGCCGATTATTGCTATTTTTTCATTGAATTTAATTGCAACGGGTATTTTAAAAGTATTAAGTTGGATATTATTATAAGCAAAATCCTTACTTTGGTAAGGATTTTTTTAAAGGGAGAAAATAATGGACAATATTATACAGCACTTTAGAAGTGAAGAACGACCATTTATTGAGCAGGTAGTGGGATGGCAACGTGAGGTAGAAGACCGTTATGCACCTAAGTTAACAGACTTTTTGGATCCGCGTGAGCGCTTCATTGTACAGGCAATTATCCAACAACAAGATGACATTAGCTTAGCATCAGAAGGTGGATTTGAAGGAGCAGAGCGACAGCGTATGCTTATTTATCCGAGTTATTATGAACCAAGCGTAGAAGATTTTGCGATTACTTTATTTTCTATTCATTATGCAACAAAATTTGTAACTTTAGAGCATCCGCAAATTTTAGGCGCCTTAATGTCAAATGGCGTTGAACGCAAGCGTTTTGGTGATATTCGTTTAGCTGATGATTGTGTACAGTTTGCTGTGAGTAAAGAGATTAGTGAGTTTTTACGTTTGCAAGTCACCTCAGTAGGGAAAGCTAAAGTGAGCCTAGAAGAAATTTCATTAGCCCAAGCATTGCCGCAAATAACAGAAGAATGGCAAGAGCAGATGCAGACCGTAAGCTCAATGCGTTTAGATGTCGTCTTAGCAAGCGCATTATCTATTAGTCGACAAAAAGCGCAACAACTTATCACAGCAGGGCGTGTAAAAGTAAATCATACTGTGCGAGAAGACCGTGCATTTGAGTTGCAAGAAGAGGACCTATTGTCAGTGCGCGGCTATGGTCGTTTAAAGGTTTTAGCAATTGAAGGTCGTACACGCAAGCAAAAAATTAAAGTCATTTTAGGCACACTCATTGCGTAATTTTACCGAATTGTTGTGTAAATATTTGATGTAAACGTGTATAATGTAAAGAAAATGTTAATTGGTTTAAAAGGAGAGAAGGATGCTATGCCGTTATCACCTATAGATATAAACAACAAAGAGTTCACACGTTCATTTCGTGGCTATGCTGAGGATGAGGTCAACGAATTTTTAGACCAAATCATTCAGGATTACGAAATTATTATTCGTGAGAAAAAAGAGTTGGAACAGCAAGTAGCCATGCTACAGGAAAAAGCTGACCACTTTAATACAATGGAATCAACATTACAAAAGTCGATTGTTATTGCACAAGAGGCAGCAGACGAAGTACGTCGCAACTCACAAAAAGAAGCCAAGTTAATTGTTAAAGAAGCCGAGAAGAATGCAGAGCGTATTGTCAACGAGGCACTAGTTAAGTCGCGTAAAGCAACTATCGAAGTGGAAGAATTAACAAAGCAATCAAAAGTGTTCCGTAATCGTTTTAAAATGTTGGTTGAAGCACAGCTTGATTTATTAAACACAGATGACTGGGATCATTTACTAGATACAGCTGAAAATGAGCTATTACCAACGATTAATGACGAAGAGGCTTGACGTTTGGTTGTGGTTTTTCTATACTTACAACAATTAGATAATTTAAATCTTTGAAGGAAACAGTAGGGTACACGGTTATTATATAGCGAGCTAGGGGTGGTGCGAGCCTAGTTAATACAAGTATTTGAACATCATTCCTGAGTTAAATGGCTGAATAGTAGTAAGCCATTTCGTTACGCAGCGTTAATGCGTCTAAGACATAGTGCGCGCACTATAAATTAGGGTGGTACCACGAAACTAAAGCTTCGTCCCTTTCCGGGATGGGGCTTTTTTATATTTAAGGAGGAAAAAACAATGGTTGAATACAAAAAAACATTATTAATGCCGAAGACAGACTTCCCAATGCGCGGAAATCTGCCAAACAATGAACCAAAGATGCAAGAAAAATGGGATGCTATGGACATTGACAAATTACAGCTTGAACGCACGAAGGATCGTCCACATTTTGTACTGCATGATGGCCCTCCTTTTGCTAATGGCGAAATCCATTTAGGCCATGCCATGAATAAAATTTTAAAAGACATGATTAACCGCCATCGTTCAATGACAGGTTACCATGTACCGTATGTGCCAGGTTGGGATACGCATGGTTTACCAATTGAGCAGGCATTAACAAATAAAGGTGTTAAGCGTAAGGAAATGTCAATCGCTGAATTCCGTGAACTATGTGAAAAATATGCGATGGAGCAAATCGAATTACAAAAAGGCCAATTCCGTCGCTTAGGTGTACGTGGTGATTGGGATAACCCATACATTACGCTGCAACCAGAAGTTGAAGCGCGTCAAATCGAAGTCTTCGGTAAAATGGCAGAGAAGGGCTATATTTATAAAGGGCTGAAACCCGTTTACTGGTCACCATCTTCTGAGTCAGCATTAGCTGAAGCAGAAATTGAGTATCAAGATAAGCAGTCACCTTCAATTTACGTAAGTTTTGCGGTAAAAGACGCGAAGGATGTTGTACCAGCAGATGCTAAATTTATTATTTGGACAACAACACCTTGGACTTTACCAGCAAACCTTGGTATCTCTGTACACCCAGAATTTATTTATGCTGTTGTACAAGTAGCGGATACTAAATTTATTGTTGCTAAAGATTTACTAGACACAGTAGCTAAAGAGCTAGAGTGGGAAAACTACGAAATCGTACAAGAAGTAAAAGGACAGGCGCTAGACCGCGTAGTAGCACAGCATCCATTTTATGATCGTGATTCACTTGTTATGGTTGGTGAGCATGTAACGATTGATGCAGGTACAGGCTGTGTTCATACTGCACCAGGACATGGTGAGGATGACTACCAAATCGGTAAACAATACGATTTACCAATCCTTAGCCCTGTTGATAATCGTGGTGTGTTTACAGAAGAAGCACCAGGCTTTGAGGGGATTTTCTATGACAATGCTAATAAGCTTGTAACAGAAAAATTAGAAGAACTAGGCGCATTAGAAAAATTAACATTCTTTACGCACTCATACCCACATGACTGGCGCACAAAGAAACCTGTTATTTATCGTGCAACGCCACAATGGTTTGCATCAATTGATGCATTCCGTGACGAATTATTAACAGCAGTAGACAATACGACATTTACGCCAGCATGGGGTAAAACACGTCTTTATAATATGATTCGTGACCGCGGTGACTGGGTAATTTCTCGCCAACGTGCGTGGGGTGTACCAATTCCGATTTTTTATGCAGAAAATGAAGAACCAATCATTACGCCAGAAACAATTGCACACGTATCACAATTATTCCGTGAGCATGGCTCAAATATTTGGTTTAAGCGTGAAGCAAAAGATTTATTACCAGCAGGCTTTACACATGAAGGTAGCCCAAATGGTAAATTTACGAAAGAAAATGACATCATGGACGTTTGGTTTGACTCAGGGTCAACACACCAAGGTGTGCTAGTAGAGCGCGGCATGAAATATCCTGCTGACCTTTACCTAGAAGGCTCTGACCAATATCGTGGATGGTTTAACTCATCACTTATTACAAGTGTAGCGATTAATGGTGTTGCACCATACAAAGGTTTATTATCACACGGCTTTACGCTAGATGATAAGGGACGTAAGATGAGTAAATCATTAGGTAATACGATTGCACCAGTGAAAGTAATGAACCAAATGGGTGCTGATATTTTACGTTTATGGGCAGCATCAGTAGATTACACAGCAGATGTGCGCGTATCAGATGCTTTATTTAAACAAGTATCAGAAGTGTACCGTAAAATCCGTAATACATTCCGTTTCCTACATGGTAATGTTACAGACTTTAACGAAGCGACAGACCGTGTAGCCTTTGCTGATTTACGCGAGATGGACAAATATATGTATATGCGCCTACAAGATGTATTAAAGGCAGTAGACGCAGCGTATGAGCGTTATGACTTTGCGGCAGTCTATCATACGGTAAATAACTTTGTAGCAGTTGAGCTTAGCTCATTCTACTTAGATATTGCTAAAGATGTTGTGTACATCGAAGGCTATGACAATGCAGCGCGTCGTGCGATGCAAACAGTGATGTATGATACGTTAATGACGTTAGTTAAAGTTTTAACACCAATCATTCCACATACAACGGACGAGCTTTGGGCTGTAATGGGTATGGAAGAAGCTTCTGTACAATTAACGGACTTCCCAGCACCAGTAGAGCATGAGGTATTTACAGAGCTACGTGCGAAGTGGGAAAATGTTATTGCCCTACGTGATGAAGTATTAAAAGCTTTAGAAGAAGCACGTAATGCGAAAACAATTGGTAAATCATTAGAAGCAAAAGTTACTGTATATGCAGATAGCGACGAAGCGGCTATTTTAACTAGCGCGGGCATGAATTTTGCAGAGCTATGCATCGTTTCGGATTTTGTAACATTAGACAAAGCGCAAGCACCTGCTGAAGCACTTGCTACAGGTAAGTTAGCGATTGTTGTTACAAAAGCTGAAGGTGAAAAATGTGAGCGTTGCTGGTCAATTTCTGAAACAGTTGGCGAGAGCGAAGCACATCCAACACTTTGTAAACGTTGTGCGGACGTTGTAGAAAATTACTACACAGACGTAGAATAACTAAAAAAAAGCGTTCCCTTAGGGGAGCGCTTTTTTTATATGAATAAAAACTCCTGCGTATTGCGATAAACTTTTGGCGAAAAGCCACATATTTTTTAAAGCTCATACTAAAATAATTGGGTGTATTAAAGCCGACTTTCGTCGAAATAATATCCAATTTATATTGATGTTTACGCAAATAAGGGAGCGATTTATTAATGCGTGTAATCGCAACATAGTCAACAAAACTCCTACCAACCTCTCGTTTAAAAATTCGGCTGAAGTGTGAGGTACTAAAGTTAAGGTGTGCCGCTACTTGTTGAACAGTTAATGGCTCTGTGTGGTGTTGCTCAATATAAGAGATAGCTTGTTGCATTGGTTCATGTGCAGTAAGGTCCTCGTAATAACGCAAATGTAAATTGTGCAAAGCAGGGCGTCTGCGTGCGAGTTTGGCTTGACGATAAGAGTGATGTAGATAAAGTGCATCGCGGTAAATTTTACCGACACCAATAAAAATATAGCAGTTGTGCTCATCACGTAGTGTTGTGATAACGCTCTCTAAAATCGTGACACCTTGTTGCCAATGTTTGAACGACGTAATGGAGGTAGGTACTTGTAGCAATACAACCAAATAGCGTTCTGCATGAAGGAAAGTAATCTGGGCAATAGGCGCAAAAGCTTGGCGCAGGCGTGTCAAAATTAATTGTTGTGCGTCTGATGGTAACCCCTTACGATGGTCCGTACGACCGAAGCCTTGTAAAACAAGCACAACATTAGGTATGTGTTTAGCAGAAATAAAATGATAGGCTTGCTGCATTTCCTCGACGTGCAGTACCTCATTTTTTATTAGTCTACGTAAAAAAGCTTTTTGAAATGGAGTTGCAGGAGGCTGTATGTGTTTTTGTGCATACAGCTTTTTGGCGATGCGTAGTAGTTTTTGTTGTGTAATCGGTTTAATAAGTAGTGCTTGTAATTGTAAATCAAGTGCAATAGCTGATGAGTGAGCGAGCTCTAGGGGAATGATTGGAACGACGATACAGTGTTTGCGTAATCGATTAATTTTTACCCAATCAAATAATGTAGTGAGCTCATAAACATATACATCACAGGAGACATGGCATGTTGCTGTTTGTGCAGGAAGCTGTGCTTCTACCCACTGCATTAACTGCTGTTGCTCCCGTGCATTGGTCATTTGCCAATAAATTTGTAGCATGAATATCACCCCTTACTGCATATTTTAACGTAAACGAGCAATAAAATATATAATTGTAGCAATATTTTGTATTTTTAGAATAAAGTTATCGCGTAAAATAAAGCTGTAAAGATAAATAAGGGGGGAATGAAACATGGCAGAAAACAAAGATCACTATGATTATGTTGAACATGGCACCGTAGACTTTAAAGACCTACCACCACTCGATCATGAGACTAGCGAGATTATGCATGATGAATTGCGTACGGGCGTTTCACTCACGGTATTTTATTTTGTTTTAATTTTTAGTATTCCTGTAATGAACTGGTACTTCCCAGCGTTTGCATTTAAACCAATTTGGGGCGGTATGACGATTACATGGTTTGTTACGTCAGTTGTAATGATGGCAATGTCATTTATTATTGCGTACGTGCATACTAAATTATACGAAAAACGCTTGGCTAAATACGATCACGATTAATACGGACAAGGGGGTTGGTTGAATGAGTATGTTATTTGAACCAAAAATGATATTAACGGTATTTTTGATGGGAACTATCGTTTACATTACGTATTTATCTAAAAAGAATGCAACAGCTTCTGATTTCTTCGTTGGGGGACGAAGTTTTGGCTGGTTTACCAATGGCTCAGCAATTGGTGGCGACTATTTAAGTGCAGCAACCTTTTTAGGTATTGCGGGCTTAACCTTTCAGTTAGGTTATGACGGCGCTTACTATGCTTTTTGTTTTTCCATTGGCTTAACGCTACTAGCGATTTTTGTTGCAGGTCCACTGCGCCGTTTCGGTGCATTTACGGTAGCTGATTTTTTAGGCTACCGCTTCCATAGCCGCCGCGCTCGACTCGCAGCGGTTGTGGTAGTACTATCAATTTCGGGCTTCTATGCAGCACCACAATTACTTGGCGCTGCACAAATTTTAAGTATGTTCTTCGGCACATCTTATGAATTTGGTATTATTTTTACTTGTGTTGTTATGATTTTTTATGTAGGGATTGGTGGTATGAAAGGGACGACTATCAATCAAGCATTGGAGTTATGGATTCGGTTAGGTGCATTTATACTTATGTTAATAGCAGCAATGTACAGCGGCCTACACTATGACAAAATATTATATGCGATCAATTCGTTTTCGGGACCGATTGCAGGGACATCTCCGTATGCGCTTGATGGCAGTAATATTCAGTTCGATGGACAGGCATGGTCAGGTACGGGCTTCTATTTCCCAACGTTTTGGCAAACCATTAGTATGACCATTGGGTTAGCACTCGGCACAATTGGTTTACCACATATTTTATTACGTTTTTACACGAATCCAAGCGCAAAGGCAGCACGTAAATCCGCTTTAATGGCCATTGGTATTGCAAGTGTGTTCTTCTTACTCGCTGTTTATTTAGGTGTAGTAGGACGTGCTATCTTCCTAGCAGGCACAGCCTCAGAGGAAGTTATGCGTGACTTAGTCATTGGTGGTAATAACATGGTTATACCATCGACGGCACAGGCCTTAGGTGGCGAGTGGTTGCTAGGTTTAGTAATTGCAGGTGCATTTGCGGCAGTGTTCTCTAATTTATCAGGGCTGTTTATTACTAGCTCAGGCGCACTAGCCCATGATTTATATGCAGAGTTTATTAAAAAAGATATTACACAACGCGAGCGCGTAATCGCGGGTAAAGTAGCGATTGTGATTTTAGGTATCTTATATGGTGGCTTAGGGTTACTAGTTAAAGATGCATCCATTGGTCATTTAGTTGCGCTCGCATTTACAGTAGCAGCAAGTACCTTTACACCAATATTTATTTTAGGTATTTGGTGGCGTCGCATGACAGAGAAGGGTGCAATTGCTGGTTTGGTTATTGGTTTAGGCGTATCCATGTTACTTATTTTCTTCCCAAGTGTTATGCCTGAATTTTTACAATTTAAAATCCCAGGCATTATTACAGTGCCTGTAGGCTTCCTATCTGTCATTATTGTGTCACTACTTGATAGACAAGTGCCTGCAGATGTGAATGACTTTATGAAAAAAGTTCACGCAAAGGGCTCAGAAACGGTATAATAAAAACAATACAAAAACATTTCTACAGGAGTGTAGGGATGTTTTTTGTATTTTGCTAAAAAAACGTATAGAATGTTACGATAGCGAAAGTACAGCGTATTGGAGGACGTTTGTGTGTATAAATTTTATGGCATTGCATTATTTGTTATTGCACTTGATCAATGGTCGAAGTGGCTAATCGTTAAAAATATGGCAGTTGGCGAGCGTATTATGATTTGGGACCCATGGTTTGCTATATTATCACACCGCAATCGCGGCGCTGCTTGGGGGATGCTTGAAGGACAAATGTGGCTCTTTACGATTATTACCCTTGTCGTAATCGGAGCAATTATTTATTTCTTTCACAAGGAAGCACAACACAAGCCCGTACTACAAGTAGGGTTAATGCTATTATTAGGCGGAGCGATTGGTAATTTTATTGATCGTCTTGTACGAGGTGAGGTTGTAGACTTTGCGAGCGTATTAATCCCAGGAATTAATTATTACTTCCCTATTTTTAATGTGGCAGACGCAGCACTAACCTTTGCGGTTATCATTTTATTTATTGGGATGTATATGGAAGAACGAAAAACAAGGAAACAGGTGAAAGTATGACGTTACAAACAGTAGTTATTACAGAAGAAGTAGTAGGATCACGTTTAGATAAGGCACTATCAACGCTAGAGGCAGATTGGTCACGTACGCAGATTGGTACATGGTTAACAGAAGAACGCATTACATTAAACGGCGCAACACCAAAAGCAAACTATAAAGTTAAACTTGGTGAAAGCTATGAAGTAAATATACCTGAGGAAGAAGTAATTGAAATTATTCCTCAAGATTTACAATTAAATATTGTTTATGAAGATGATGATGTAGCTGTTGTGTATAAGCCACGTGGTATGGTAGTACACCCAGCGCCGGGGCATACCAAGGACACGCTAGTAAATGGTTTAGCCTATCAACTTAACAACTTATCTGATATGAATGGTGAGTTACGCCCAGGTATTGTTCACCGTATTGATAAAGATACGTCAGGTTTATTAATGGTTGCAAAAACAAATGAAGCACATGAAGGTCTTGTGCAACAACTTGTTGATAAAACAGTAACACGTAAATATACAGCACTTGTGCACGGTCATATTGCACATGATAAGGGTACCATTGAAGCACCGATTGGTCGTGACTCACGCGACCGTCAAAAACAGGCTGTACAAGATAATGGTAAGCACGCTGTTACGCATTTCACTGTACTCGAGCGTCTTGGTGATTTCACATTAGTAGAGTGCCGCTTAGAAACAGGGCGTACACACCAAATCCGCGTACACATGGACTATATTGGCTACCCAATGGCGGGGGACCCTAAGTACGGTCCTAAGAAGACCATTGATTTCGGCGGACAAGTGTTACATGCAGGTGTGATTGGTTTTGTACACCCAGTCACTAAGAAATATTTACAATTTGAGCAAGAATTGCCGTCTGACTTTGTAGCCTTAATCGAAAAGTTACGTAAATAGCATTGACGTTTGGTATTTTTCAGTCTATAATTAGCGACAGTCAATTAAATATTCACCTTTAATGGCAGTCCAGAGAGGCTGATAAGGTACCAAATACAACGCTACCCGTCTGTAGACGGCTACGTATGTCTTTTTGTGTGCAAATTCACCTCTTGAGCCAATATGCTTAAGAGGTTTTTTCTTTGGAAAAATTAAGGAAACTGAGAGGAGAGCACTACTTTGACAAAAACAGAGTTATTAGATGCCCAATCAATGTCACGAGCAATCACACGGATTGCACACGAAATTATTGAACGCAATAAGGGAATTGATGAATGTATTTTAGTTGGTATTAAAACGCGAGGTGCTTTTCTAGCTAAACGTTTAGCAGAGCGCATTGAAAAAATTGAAGGCAAACCAATTCGTACAGGGGAGCTTGATATCACACTGTATCGCGATGACTTAACACCTAAGCATGAAAACGCTGAGGCGTATGTGCAACAGGTTGATATTGATTATGTAGTAGCTAACCAAAAAATTATTTTAGTAGATGACGTGTTATACACGGGACGCACAGTGCGAGCAGCACTTGACGCTGTAATGGATTTAGGAAGACCATCACAAATCCAAATGGCTGTTTTAGTGGACCGCGGTCACCGTGAGTTACCAATCCGTGCTGATTATGTAGGTAAAAACATTCCGACTTCTAGCACAGAAAAAATTGTCGTGCATTTAACAGAGGTTGATGGTTTAGATAGTGTAACAATTCATAAGCAGGGAGAGTAATAGCGATGGCAACGAACGCAAGATTAGACGTTAGAGATGTACCAAATCCACTGTCGCTTATTACTTTAAGTGCACAACATATGTTTGCGATGTTTGGCTCAACGATTTTAGTGCCAACTTTAGTGGGCTTAGAGCCAGCTATTGCATTGTTAACAAGCGGTATTGCAACGATTTTCTTCTTATTAATTACACGCTTTGAGGTACCAGCTTACTTAGGGTCATCATTCGCCTT
This sequence comes from Lysinibacillus sp. BF-4, assembly GCF_000743635.1. Lineage (NCBI taxonomy): Bacteria > Bacillati > Bacillota > Bacilli > Caryophanales > Bacillaceae > Lysinibacillus > Lysinibacillus sp. BF-4. The sequence continues at coordinate 29,562 of NZ_JPUW01000001.1, forward strand.
TATCGCACCAATTATTTTAGCGAGTAAAATTGATGGCCCAGGTAGCGCTATGATCGGTGCAATGGCGGTCGGGGTAGTATACGGTATTGTGTCGCTCATCATTTGGCGTACCGGTTATAAATGGTTAATGAAATTGCTACCACCAATTGTTGTAGGCCCTGTAATTATGGTAATTGGATTAGGCTTAGCAGGCACAGCAGTTGATATGGCGATGAATGTAAATGGTGAATATAATATGTTGCACTTCTCAGCAGCTTTAGTCACATTATTTACCGCAATTATCTTTACAGTCTTTTTTAAAGGTATTTTAAGCACAATGCCAATTTTAATGGGACTTGTGGTAGGCTATCTTTATTCACTAGCAATTGGTATTGTGGATTATAGTAAAGTAAGTGAAGCAAAAATGTTGGAGATGCCGAAGTTTTTACTACCAGGTGTGGATTATAGCTTTACGGTAACGGCAGAGATTTTACTTATCATGGTGCCAGTTGTACTCGTAACAATTTCTGAGCATATTGGTCATCAGTTAGTGCTTGGACGTGTTGTAAATCGTAACTACCTTGAAAGCCCTGGCTTACACCGCTCATTACTTGGCGATGGGATTGGTACATTTATTAGTGCGCTAATCGGTGGTCCACCAAAGACAACCTACGGCGAAAACATCGGCGTATTAGCAATTACACGTGTCTATAGTGTGTTTGTAATACTTGGTGCTGCCATAATTGCAATACTTTTATCGTTTTCTGGTAAAACAATGGCGATAATTGCCACAATTCCGACATCGGTTTTAGGTGGCGTATCGATACTATTATTTGGTATCATTGCATCAAGCGGTTTACGCATGCTAGTCGAAAACCAAATTGATTTTGGTGAAAGTCGCAACTTAGTCATTGCCTCAGTCGTACTAATTATCGGTATTGGTGGAGCAAAGCTAGACTTTTCGTTAGTAACACTTGAGGGCATGGCACTTGCAGCAATTGTAGGTGTTATACTTAACTTAGTGTTACCGAAGTCACCTTACACAAAAGAAAATGAAAAATTATTAGATGAATAGCAGTACCTTTTAATAGATTGTCCAGAGAGGCAAAAAAGGGGAACTTGGTGAGTGAGCAAGCGTTTAGCGCTACAGCTCTATCTCGTCATGCCTCCCTACGCCTCGCTTACCTTAAGCGAGGCTATTTTTATAGAGACGGGAGCTAACGAACGTGAAAAACCTATTATCCATGGAGTATTTATCAAACGAAGAAATCTTACACATCCTAGCGCGAGCAAGTGCTTTTGAAGCAGGTGAGCCAAGTCAGCTTGAGCGCAAATACAACGTAGCGAACTTATTCTTTGAACCAAGTACACGTACAAAAACAAGCTTTGAAATGGCAGAGCGCAATGTTGGTTGTACCGTTATCCCTTTCGATGCAGGCTTTTCTAGTGCGATTAAGGGCGAGACAATGTACGACACGGTAAAAACACTTGAGATGATTGGTTTAGACGCAGTAGTCATTCGAGCTAAGGAAGATGAATACTACAATGAGTTGCTTGAAGGTATTAATGTAGCTGTAATCAATGCAGGCGATGGTGCGGGGCAGCACCCTTCACAATCACTGCTTGACTTATATACAATAAAAAAAGAGTTTGGCAAGTTTGAGGGGTTAAATGTTACGATTGCTGGCGACATTTCGCATAGCCGCGTAGCTAAATCAGACGCCATTGCACTAGAACATTTAGGTGCAAATGTGCGCTTCTTATGTCCGCCTGAATGGGCAGGCGATTTTGAAGCCCATCATGATTGGGATGATTTAATAGAAGATAGTGATGTAATTATGTTGCTACGTGTGCAGCACGAGCGTCATAAAGTCAATAAAGATTTCTCGAAGGAAGGCTACCATGCGCAGTATGGTTTAACGCTAGAGCGCGAGAAACAAATGAAAGACGGTGCAATCATCATGCATCCAGCACCAATTAATCGGGGTGTCGAAATTGATACTACATTAGTTGAGTGCGAGCGCTCACGCATTTTTGAGCAAGTGCGCAACGGAGTTTATGTTCGCATGGCAATTGTTGAAACACTTTTGAAAGGGAGAGAATAAAATGAAAACAGTTATTCAAAATGTCAAAATGTTAAACGAGCAAGGTGAATTAATCGACACTAGCGTGGCGATTGAGGCTGGTAAGATTGCTAAGATCGGAGACGTACAAACAGAAGGTGCAACAGTGATTGATGGTAAGGGTAACTTACTAGCACCAGGCTTTGTAGATGTGCATGTTCACTTACGCGAGCCAGGCGGCGAAAAGAAAGAAACGATTGCAACAGGTACAGCATCAGCGGCAAAAGGTGGTTATACAACAGTTTGCTCAATGCCAAATACACGTCCAGTACCAGACACAGTAGAAAACCTTGAGCTTGTGAATACATTAATTAAAGATAACGCTAAAATTCGCGTATTACCTTATGCTTCACTGACAGTTCGTCAAGCAGGTAAAGAGCGTACAGACTTAGCAGCTTTAAAACAACACGGTGCATTTGCTTTCACAGATGATGGTGTAGGTGTACAAACAGCTGCAACGATGTTTGAGTGTATGCAGGATGCTGCTAAACTTGATATGGCAGTAGTTGCACACTGTGAAGACAACTCATTAATTTATGGTGGCGTAATGCATGAAGGCAAGCGCAATAAGGAGCTTGGGTTAAAAGGTATTCCTTCTGTATGTGAATCAGTGCATATCGCGCGTGATATTTTACTTGCAGAAGCAGCGGGCGCACACTACCATGTTTGCCACGTATCAACAAAAGAGTCAGTACGCGTTATCCGTGATGCTAAAAAAGCTGGCGTAAAAGTAACAGCTGAAGTAACACCACACCACTTATTACTATGTGAGGATGATATACCTTCAGATGATGCAAACTGGAAAATGAACCCACCATTACGTGGGGCAGAAGATTTACAAGCGCTACGCGAAGGTTTACTAGATGGCACAATCGACTGTATCGCAACCGACCATGCGCCTCATACGGAGGAAGAAAAATCAAACGGCATGAGCGATGCACCATTCGGCATCCATGGCTTTGAAATTGCGTTCCCACTACTATATACACGCTTTGTTAAAACGGGCGAGTGGACAGTAAAGCAATTAATTGACTGGATGACAGTTAAACCAGCAGCAGTCTTTAACCTACCTTATGGTACGGTAGCAGAGGGCGCTGTGGCGGATCTTGTACTAATTGACCTTGCTAAAGAGCAAGTAATTGATCGCACGACATTTGTTTCAAAGGGGAAAAATACACCATTTAATGAAAAGGTTGTACAGGGTTGGCCTGTTATGACAATTTTCGAAGGTGAAATCGTATATCAGGAGGACGCAAAATGAAAACACGTATGCTTATTTTAGAAGACGGTACAGTATTTAAAGGCTTTGCTTTCGGTAGTGAAGCTGCATCACAAGGTGAAGTAGTATTTACAACGGGTATGACTGGTTACCAAGAGGAAATCACAGACCCTTCATTTTACGGTCAAATTGTAACATTAACTTACCCATTAATCGGTAACTACGGCATTAACCGTGATGATTTTGAGGGTATTACTCCACATATCCGTGGATTAGTGGTACGTGAGCTAGCAAAGCATCCTTCTAACTTCCGTTGTGACGAAACATTAGACGACTACCTTGCGGCTAAAAACGTACCAGGTATCGAAGGTATTGATACACGTAAGTTAACACGCATTATCCGCAAGGCAGGAACTGTGCGCGCTATCCTTACAGCAGCAGATGAAGCAGTAAACGTGGATGAGATTGTAGCACAACTAAAAGCAACAGACCTAATTACAGACCACGTTAAGCAAGTATCACCAACAGCAGCTTACCCAAGCCCAGGTCGTGGCATGCGTGTTGTTGTCATTAACTATGGTATGAAGCATGGTTTACTACGCGAGTTAAATAAACGTGATTGTGACGTATTAGTTGTACCTTACAACACACCGGCTAAGGAAATTTTAGCATGGCATCCAGATGGTATCTTATTATCAAATGGCCCAGGTAACCCAGCAGACATTCCTGAGGCAGTTGAAATTGTGAAAGATTTAATCGGAAAAGTGCCAATGTTCGGTATTTGCCTAGGTCACCAAATCCTATCAATGGCAAGCGGTGCCAAATCATTTAAACTAGCATTCGGTCACCGTGGTAGTAACCACCCTGTTAAATCTTTAGCAACAGGTCGTACAGAGCTAACATCGCAAAATCATAGCTATGCGATTGACGAGGCATCACTAAAAGCAACAGACTTAGAAGTAACACATATCGCTTTAAATGACGGAACAGTACAAGGTATCCGCCACAAAAACTATCCAATCTTTGCGGTGCAATTCCACCCAGAAGGTTCACCAGGTCCAGAGGACTCTAACCACTTATTCGATGACTTTATTGAAATGATGGAAAATGAAGTAGAAAAGGGGAAACAAAATGCCTAAACGTACAGATATTGAAACTATTTTAGTAATCGGCTCAGGCCCAATCGTAATCGGACAAGCCGCAGAATTTGACTACGCAGGAACACAAGCTTGTCTTTCGTTAAAAGAAGAGGGCTACCGCGTAATTTTAATTAACTCGAACCCAGCGACAATCATGACAGATACCGAAATCGCTGACAAAGTATATATCGAGCCTATCACTTTAGAGTTCGTATCTCGTATTATTCGTAAAGAGCGCCCGGATGCCCTACTACCAACATTAGGTGGACAAACAGGGTTAAACATGGCAATTGAGCTTGAAGAATCAGGCATTTTAAAAGAGTTAGATGTAGAAATTTTAGGAACAAAACTAGATGCTATCCATAAAGCTGAGGACCGCGATTTATTCCGTAACTTAATGTATGAGTTAGGTGCACCAGTACCTGAATCAGATATCATCCACAATCTAGATGAAGCAAAAGCATTTGTACAACGCATTGATTACCCAGTAATCGTACGCCCTGCTTTCACACTTGGTGGTACAGGCGGCGGTATTTGTTACAATGACCAAGATTTAGAAGAAATCGTAACGTCAGGTTTAAAATACTCACCAGTAACACAATGTTTACTAGAAAAATCAATCGCAGGTTATAAAGAAATTGAGTACGAAGTAATGCGTGACGCAGCAGACAACGCCATCGTAGTATGTAACATGGAAAACGTTGACCCTGTAGGTATCCATACGGGTGACTCTATTGTAGTAGCACCAGTACAAACATTATCTGACCGCGAAAACCAAATGCTACGTAATATCTCACTAGATATTATCCGCGCATTAAAAATTGAAGGTGGCTGTAACGTACAGCTTGCACTAGACCCATATAGCTTCCAGTACTATGTAATTGAAGTTAACCCACGTGTATCACGTTCATCTGCACTAGCGTCAAAAGCAACAGGTTACCCGATTGCAAAGCTTGCAGCTAAAATTGCGGTAGGTTTAACACTAGATGAAATTAAAAACCCTGTTACAGAGTCAACATATGCTTGCTTTGAGCCAGCACTTGACTATGTTGTCGCAAAAATTCCACGCTGGCCTTTTGATAAGTTTGAATCAGCAAAGCGTAACCTTGGTACACAAATGAAAGCAACAGGTGAGGTAATGGCACTTGGTCGCACATTTGAAGAGGCAATGTTAAAGGCTGTTCGTTCACTAGAGATGGGACAAGACCACCTAGAACTTAAAAATGGTGCGGAGCACGACGACGCATGGATTGAAAAACGTATCCGTAAAGCAGGCGATGAGCGTATCTTCTTCCTTGGTGAAGCACTACGCCGTGGTGTAACGATTGAGCAAATTCACGAATGGTCAGCAATTGACTTATTCTTCCTAGAGAAGTTCGATAAAATTGTTAAAATGGAAAAAACGCTCGCTGACAATAAGCAAGATAAAGATACACTTTATGTACAAAACGTTTAGGTTTTGCAGACCGTAAAATTGCAGAGCTATGGGATACAACTGAGGCAGACATTTATGCTTTCCGTAAGGAGCATGGCATTGTACCTGTATACAAAATGGTAGATACATGTGCAGGTGAGTTTGAATCAAATACACCTTACTTCTATGGCACATACGAAGAAGAAAATGAATCGATAAAAACAGATAAAGAATCTGTTATTGTACTTGGCTCTGGGCCAATCCGTATTGGACAAGGCGTAGAGTTTGACTATGCGACAGTTCACTCTGTATGGGCAATTAAAGAAGCAGGTTATGAAGCTATCATTATTAACTCAAATCCTGAAACGGTATCAACGGACTTCTCAATTTCAGATAAATTATACTTTGAGCCACTAACAATTGAGGATGTAATGCATATTATTGACCTTGAACAACCTAAGGGCGTCATTGTACAGTTCGGTGGACAAACAGCTATTAACTTAGCAGACAAACTAGAAGCAAACGGCGTAAAAATCTTAGGTACAACATTAGAAGATATCGATCGCGCTGAGAATCGTGATAAATTCGAACGTGCGCTCCACGAAATTGGCATACCACAACCACTTGGTAAAACAGCGATTTCTAAAGAAGAAGCAGTAGTAATTGGTAAAGAAATTGGCTTCCCAGTACTGGTGCGCCCATCTTACGTACTTGGTGGACGAGCAATGGAAATCGTATATAACGTAGAAGAGTTAGAGCACTATATGGAACATGCGGTTGAAGCATCACCCGACCACCCAGTGCTTATTGACCGCTACTTAACAGGTAACGAGATTGAAGTTGATGCAATTTGTGATGGTGAAAACGTATTAATCCCAGGGATTATGGAACATATTGAGCGCGCTGGTGTTCACTCAGGTGACTCAATTTCTGTATACCCACCGCAAAAATTAACGCAACAACAAATCGAAACCTTAACAGACTATACAACGCGCTTAGCACGTGGCTTAAAAATTGTAGGTCTAATGAATATTCAATATGTTATTTCAGAAGGTGAAGTGTACGTAATCGAGGTTAACCCACGTTCAAGCCGTACAGTACCATTCTTAAGTAAAATTACAAATATTCCGATGGCAAATATTGCGACAAAAGCCATTTTAGGTGAGTCAATTGTAGAACAAGGCTACCCAACAGGCCTAGCTCCTGAGCAACAAGGCGTGTTCGTTAAAGTACCAGTATTCAGCTTTGCGAAGTTACGCCGTGTTGACATTACGCTTGGACCTGAAATGAAATCGACAGGTGAGGTAATGGGTAAAGATGCTACGCTTGAAAAAGCACTTTACAAAGGTTTAGTAGCAGCAGGTATGGAAATCCAAACACATGGTTCAGTGCTATTCACTGTATCAGATAAGGATAAAGACGAGGCAATTGCATTAGCAAAACGCTTCTCAACAGTAGGCTACCGTATTTTAGCAACAGAAGGCACAGCAAAAACATTTGAAGAAGCGGGCATCCGTACAGATGTTGTTGGCAAAATTGGTGCTGAGGGTACAACGTTACTAGATGTTATCCAAAACGGTGAGGCACAGCTTGTAATCAATACATTAACAAAAGGTAAGCAACCAGCACGTGACGGTTTCCGTATTCGACGCGAGTCAGTAGAAAACGGCGTACCTTGCTTAACTTCATTAGATACAGCAGAGGCAATGCTACGTGTAATTGAGTCAATGACCTTTACAGCAGAGCAAATGCCAAAGGCGGAGGTAAAATAATATGCAACAAGAGCGAATGACGGTCGTTCGCCAAGCTCAAATTGCAAAAAACATTTTTGAAATCACGTTACGCGGACAAATTGTTCAGGACATGTCTCCTGGGCAATTTGTTCATGTTCGCGTGACGGATGCACTTGAGCCCTTGTTACGACGACCAATTAGCATTGCTAATGTAGATAAAGAGAAAAGTGAATTTACAATGATTTACCGTGCTGAGGGGCGCGGTACACAAGTATTAGCTAAAAATCGCGAAGGCGAAGTTGTAGACGTACTTGGCCCAATTGGTAATGGCTTCCCACTAGATGCTGTACAAGCGGGCGATACAGCATTACTCGTTGGTGGCGGTATTGGTGTGCCCCCGCTGTATGAACTATCTAAACAACTTAATGCTAAAGGGGTTAAAACGATTCATGTTATGGGATTCCAAACAGCAGATGTTTGTTTCTATGAAAATGAATTTTTAGCACTAGGTGAAACGCAATATGTTACAGCTGATGGCACACATCGTCATACAGGTTTTGTTACGGATGTTTTAAATAAGTTGCAACCAGAGTTTGATGTATTTTATTCATGTGGTCCAATGCCAATGTTACGTGCATTAGAGGCATACTACCCCGAAAAAGAGGGTTACTTATCATTTGAAGAGCGCATGGGCTGTGGTATTGGCGCTTGCTTCGCATGTGTATGTGATACAACAGATCAAGATGAGCGCGACTATATTAAAGTATGCTCAGATGGTCCAGTATTCCCGAAAGGTACGGTGGCATTATGAATCGCTTAGCTATGGAATTACCAGGTTTAGATTTACGCAATCCTATTATGCCCGCTTCAGGCTGTTTTGGGTTTGGTCAAGAGTATGCCAAGTTATATGATTTAGAGAAGCTTGGCGCTATTATGATTAAGGCAACAACAGAAGAGCCACGCCGTGGTAACCCAACGCCGCGTGTTGCTGAAACCGCAGCAGGTATGCTAAATGCTATTGGCTTACAAAATCCAGGGCTTGAGCATGTTATGAATAATGAATTGAAGTGGTTAGCACAATATGATGTACCTATTATTGCTAACGTGGCGGGTTCAGAGACAGCTGATTATGTTGAAGTAGCTAAACGTATTTCAACTGCACCTAATGTTAAAGCACTAGAGCTAAATATTTCCTGCCCAAATGTTAAGTGTGGTGGTATCCAGTTTGGTACAGACCCACAAACTGCTCAAGAACTAACAGCAGCGGTTAAGGCCGTATCACAGGTACCTGTTTATGTGAAGCTATCACCTAATGTAACGAGCGTAGTGGAACTTGCTAAGGCTGTAGAAGCAGGCGGAGCAGACGGTATTACGATGATTAATACATTAGTTGGTATGCGCTTAGATGAGCGCACAGGTAAGCCAGTTATTGCTAATAAAACAGGTGGTCTATCAGGCCCAGCCGTAAAACCTGTTGCTATCCGTATGGTGTATGAAGTATACAATGCTGTTAACATTCCAATCATTGGTATGGGTGGTATTACAGACGCACAAGATGTGATTGACTTTATGTCAGCAGGTGCTTCGGCTGTTGCAGTAGGTACAGCGAACTTTGTTGATCATTTTGTATGCCCAAATTTAGTTGAAGCACTACCAGCTAAACTAGATGCACTTGGCGTAACGCATATTTCAGAAATTATCGGAAGGAGCCACCGCTAATGAACACCAATCCTATTATTGCGCTAGATTTTTCGACTGAGCAAGAAGTCGTAGCTTTTTTACAACAATTTGATGAGCGTCTATTTGTAAAGGTTGGTATGGAGCTGTATTTACAAGAAGGCCCAAGCATTATTACAACCATTAAAAATATGGGGCATGATATTTTCTTAGATTTAAAACTTCATGATATTCCTAATACAGTTAAGTCAGCAATGCGCGGCTTAGCTAAGCTAGGCGTGGATTTGGTTAACGTACATGCGGCAGGTGGTCGTCCAATGATGGAAGCAGCACTTGAAGGATTAAAAGAAGGTACGCCAGCAGGACAAGAACGTGCTAAGCTAATTGCTGTAACACAGCTAACTTCTACAACAGAAGAGCAAATGCAACGTGAGCAAAAAATTATGCTTTCACTTAATGATGCAGTAAAGCATTACGCTCAACTAACAAAAGAAGCAGGGCTTGATGGCGTAGTATGCTCCGTCCATGAAGCAGCCATGATTGGCGAAGCTTGTGGCGCTGATTTCTTACGAGTAACACCAGGCATTCGTTTAGCAGGTGGCGAAACGCATGACCAAAAGCGTATTGCAACACCAGACGGTGCAAAACGTGACGGCGCAACACAAATTGTAGTAGGACGTGCTATCACACAAGCAGCAGAACCACAACTTGCATACACAACGGTACGTACATTATGGGAGGGCAACTAATTATGACATTACAAAACGAAATTGCACACGCTATGCTTAGTGTAGGAGCAGTAGAACTTAATCCAACTGATTTATTTACATGGGCTTCTGGTATCAAATCACCAATTTACTGTGATACACGCCTAACAATCTCTGATCCAAAAGCACGTAAGCAAATCGCTAACGGTTTAGCTACATTAATTAAAGAAAACTTCCCAGAAACAGAAGTTGTAGCGGGCACAGCGACTGCGGGCATTCCGCATGCTGCGTGGGTAAGTGATATTTTAGATTTACCAATGGTCTATGTACGTTCAAAAGCAAAAGAGCATGGACGTGGCAATCAAATTGAAGGTAAATATGCACCAGGTCAAAAGGTTGTAGTAGTTGAAGATATCGTATCAACAGGTGGTTCTTCGATTACTGCTGTAGAAGCACTGCGTAAGGCAGGCTGTGAAGTAGTAGGTGTGGTTTGTGTGTATACATACAATCTACCACGTGCCGAAAAAGCATTTGATGAAATTGGCGTGAGCTACGCAAGTTTAACAAACTTTGATTATTTAATTGAAGCGGCAACTGAGGCAGGTTCAATTAAAGAAGAAAACGCACCTTTCTTAAAAGAGTGGCATGCAAAATTAAAAGCAGGCGAACTATAAAAATAAATATAAAAAACATCTTTTTCGTTTATCGAAAAAGATGTTTTTTTATGCCTTACTCTATGTTTTATGTTAGAAATCCATTATCTAAGGATAATATATACATGGTATGTATATATTTGGAGTTAAATAGTTAGAAATAACTGATTATTTAATTGTAGGTAAAATTGATTTTTACAGCGAAAACCTCAGTTTTTACAGCTATTTTTTAATGATTAGGATAAAATGTAAATAAAACTGTTTACAATATTCGAAATTTACGTGATAATCAAACTTATTAGTATAATATTTAAGTATTCTTTTAAGGGAGGTTGCCGCGTTGAATAAGGCAGACATATTGCTGGACATTAAAAACTTAACGACCAGTTTTCGCATCAAAGATGATTACTTTGCAGCAGTTGACGATGTAACGTTAACGCTACGCAAAAATGAAGTGTTGGCAATTGTTGGTGAATCAGGCTGTGGTAAAAGTACCTTAGCTACTTCGATTGTCGGGTTGCATAATCCAGACGACACCAAAACCGAGGGAGAAATTATTTATCATAAAAAAAATCTCGTTGCAATGACAGACGAACAATTCAACAATGTCAGAGGTGCAGAGATTGGGTTCATCTTCCAAGACCCATTATCAGCGCTTAACCCACTTATGCGTATTGAACAACAAATTGAGGAATCGTTGATCTATCATACGAAGCTAAATAAGGATGCTAGGCACAAACGTGTTATTGAATTGCTAGAGCAAGTAGGCATTCCTAATCCGCAACGTACGGCTAAGCAGTTTCCGCATCAGCTTTCAGGGGGCATGCGTCAGCGTGTCATGATTGCGATTGCATTATCTTGTAAACCCGCAGTAATCATCGCAGACGAACCGACAACGGCGCTTGATGTAACGATACAGGCACAAATTTTAGATTTATTAAAAGAGCTACAGACAGAAACAGAAGCAGGCATTATTTTAATTACACATGACCTTGGTGTAGTAGCAGAGATTGCTGATCGTGTAGCCGTAATGTATGCAGGGCAAGTTATCGAAGAAGCGCCTGTCAATGAATTGTTTACCAACCCAAAACATCCTTATACACGTTCATTGCTTAACTCAATTCCGCAAATGAATGTAGAAGGTGAGAAGTTAAATGTAATTCATGGCATTGTGCCATCGCTTAAAAATTTACCTCGCACAGGCTGTCGTTTTTCGACACGAGTGCCGTGGTTAGATACGTCTAGTCATGAGCAGGAACCACGTATGCATGAGGTAGCACCCGACCATTATGTACGCTGTACATGCTGGCAGACATTTCGTTTTGAAGAGGAGAGCGATGTGGTATGAGTTTTATGGAAATCAAAAACCTCTGCGTGCATTATCCAATTCGTGGAGGCTTTTTAAATAAGGTAGTGGACCAAGTATACGCGGTTGATGGGATTTCGATGGCATTTGAAACAGGTAAAACTTATGGACTTGTAGGGGAATCAGGTTGCGGTAAATCAACTACAGGTAAAGCGATTATAGGGCTCGAAAAAATCGCCTCAGGTTCTATTACGTATGAAGGACAGGACGTAACCAATCAACGCCGTCAAAGAAATTCGAGCTATAACCGTGATGTACAGATGATTTTTCAAGATTCTCATTCAAGTATGAATCCGCGTAAGCGTGTCTTGGATATTATTGCCGAACCAATTCGGAATTTTACGACAATGACACCAGATGAGGAAAATCGCCGAGTAAATGAATTATTAGCGATTGTTGGTATGCCAGAGGATGCCAAGTATAAATACCCGCATCAATTTTCAGGAGGACAGCGCCAACGTTTAGGTATTGCACGTGCTGTAGCGTGTAAACCGAAACTAATTATTGCAGATGAGCCGGTATCAGCACTAGATTTATCCGTACAGGCGCAGGTGCTTAACTTTATGCAGGATATTCAAGATGAGTATGGGTTAAGTTATTTATTTATTTCGCATGACTTAGGTGTAGTTAAGCATATGTGTGATGATATTGCGATTATGTACCGCGGTCGTTTTGTGGAAAGAGGAACAAGTAAAGATATTTATACTAACCCTCAACATATTTATACACACCGTTTACTGTCAGCGATACCTAATACGGAGCCAAGTACACGTAAGGAACGTAGAGATGAGCGTTTACGTGTTGAGCAACTCTATCGTGAAGAACAGCATAAATACTATGACAAAGACGGTAAAGTCTACCCTATCCGTCCCTTAACAAATACACATCATGTAGCAATTTTGCCAACGGGGGAGGAGCGATAATATGTGGAAGACCATTATTAGACGTATTTTAGTTATGATTCCGCAATTATTTGTATTGAGTATTATTATTTTCTTATTGGCACAAAAGATGCCAGGAGATCCTTTCTCAGGCTTAATTACACCAGAGACGGACCCAGCACGTGTAGAAGAACTTAGAGAGCAAGCAGGACTTAATGATCCAGCGCCTGTACAGTATGTCAATTGGATTAAAAATGTTGCGCAAGGTGACTTTGGTAAAAGTTACACGTATAAACGAAGTGTTTCTTCTTTAATTGGTGAGCGTGCTTATAATACATTTTTATTGTCCTTATTAAGTGTGATCTTAGTCTATGCGCTCGCTATTCCATTAGGAGTTATTGCAGGTAGGTATAAGGATAGTTTTGTTGATAAAACCATTGTACTCTATAGTTTTGTGAGCTATGCCATACCAACCTTTGTGCTATCCCTAATATTTTTATATATATTTGGCTATCAACTGAGTTGGTTCCCAACGAGCGGTACAGTGGATGTCAATATTACAGAAGGTACATTTGCATATTATTGGAACCGCATACATCATATGCTACTACCAGCTATCACATATGCCATTTTAGGTACGACAGGTATTATTCAATATTTACGTAGTGAAGTGATTGATGCACAAACACAAGATTATGTGAAAACAGCACGTAGTAAAGGTGTACCACTACGTAAAGTATACACACGTCATATTTTCCGAAATTCTTTATTACCAGTTGCGGCATTTTTAGGATTTACGATTACTGGCCTATTAGGTGGCTCTATCTTTATCGAAACCATCTTTGGCTATCCTGGTATGGGGCAATTATTTGTGAACTCAGTGATTACACGTGATTACAGTGTAATTACTACACTTGTCATGCTATTTGGTTTCTTAACCTTACTTGGCAGTCTATTGTCCGACATCATTATGAGTATCGTAGACCCACGCATTCGCATTGACTAATAAAGAAGGAGTGAAGACGCTATGGAACAGGAAAAGCAACAAGAAGTACTAGCAGAAAGTGTACCACCAACAGGATTGAAAGTTGTGTTACGAGAGTTTAAAAAAGATAAAATTGCAATGTTTTCATTCATCTTTATTACTGCTTTAATTGTGGGTGTTTATATTGCGAGCTACTTTTTTATTGATATTGATGAAGTAATGAAGGTGAAACTGCTACAACGTTATGCAGAGCCAGGAGTTAACGGCTATGTATTAGGAGCGGATGAAGCAGGGCGAGATATTTTGATGCAACTAATTATAGGGGCTAAAAACTCTATTTTCATTGCTATCTCAGTTACTGTCATTACCTCAGTTTTAGGGATTATGATTGGCCTAGCTGCAGCCTATTATGGCGGATTTATTGATAATATTATTATGCGAGTAATTGATTTCTTTATGACATTACCAACGCTAATGATTATTATCGTAATGATTACAATTATTCCTAAATATACAGCCTTACATTTAATACTAGTAATTAGTATTTTTGGCTGGGTCAGCACTGCACGACTTATTCGTAGTAAGGTGTTGTCTGAGGCAAAGCGTGATTATGTTAATGCTTCTAAAACAATGGGTACAAGTGATTTAGCCATTATGTTTAAAGGTATTTTGCCTAACTTAAGCTCGATTTTAATTGTTGAGCTAACACTAAGCTTTGCAGGTAATGTTGGTATTGAAACAGGGCTATCCTTCTTAGGATTTGGTTTACCACCTTCAGTGCCAAGCTTAGGTACATTAGTAAGTTATGCTACAAACCCTGTAGTACTTGCAGGTAAGTGGTGGGTATGGTTGCCCGCATCATTATTCATTTTAATTATGATGCTTGGTATAAATTATGTCGGTCAAGCGCTTCGACGTGCGGCTGACGCAAGACAAAGATTAGGATAAGGGAGGAATTATAATGAAGAAGAGAAGTTTATCACTATTAGCTCTACTCTTTGCAGCCCTACTAGCACTAGCAGCATGTAGTGGTGGTGGTACAGATAGCAGCAAAGACACTGGCAAGAAGGATGACAGCACAGAGAAAGAAGACAGCAAGGACGCATCAGCGGTGCTTCCCATGAAGATTGAGAATGACGGCGAAGCAGTTAAGGGTGGTACACTACAATATGGTATGGTAACAGACTCACCATTCCAAGGCGTGTTCTCTTGGGAGTTATATGATGACGCTTATGATTCAACAGTAATGGGATTTGCAACAAACTCATTATTTGATACAGGAGAAGACTTTTTAATTACAGATGAAGGTATCGGTAAATTAGAAGTGGATGCTGATAACAACAAAGCAACTATTACAATCCGTAAAGATGTAAAATGATCGGATGGTGAGCCACTTAAAATTGAAGATTTAATTTATCCTTATGAAATTATTGCAGACAAAGATTACCCAGGTGTTCGTTATGACGGTGACTTCCGAAATATCGTTGGCGTTGAAGAGTTCCATGATGGTAAGGCTGACACAATTTCAGGACTTAAAAAAGTAGATGACACAACGTTAGAAATTTCATTTAAAAAATTATCACCAGCTATTTATAGTGGCGGCGATGGTTTATGGGGCTACGCAGCACCAAAGCATCAACTAGAAAGCATTGCAGTAGCAGATTTATTAGCATCAGATGCTGTACGCAAAAATCCGGTAACATTAGGCGCATTTAAATTTGAAAAAATCGTACCAGGTGAGTCAGTACAGTTTACTAAAAACGAACATTACTGGAGAGGTGAACCGAAGTTAGACAAAATTGTATTACAAACGGTACCATCATCTTCAGCAGCAACAGCTATTAAATCAGGTAAGTTTGATATTGTGGATTCATTCCCAGCAACACAATATGATAACGTAAAAGATTTAAAAAATATTGATTTATTAGGTCGACCAGAGTTAGCTTACTCATACCTATCATTTAAACTAGGTAAGTATGATAAGGAAGCTAAATTAAATGTTACAGATGAAAATGCAAAAATGAACGACAAAGATTTACGTCAAGCAATTGGCTATGCTATGGATATTGAATCTGTAACAAAAGAGTTTTACCAAGGCTTACGTGTGCGTGGTAACTCATTAATCCCACCAGTATTTGCATCATTTTATGATGATTCATTAGAAGGTATTACGTATGATGCAGAAAAAGCAAAAACCTTATTAGAAGAAGCGGGTTATAAAGACGTGGATGGTGACGGTATCCGTGAAGATAAAGACGGAAAACCATTTACGATTAATTTAGCTTCAATGTCAGGTTCTGATACAGATGAGGCGATTGTTGAGTACTATCGTCAAAACTGGAAAGATGTTGGTTTAGATGTACAATTAACAACAGGTCGCTTAATTGAATTCCAAAGCTTCTATGATAAAGTAAAAGCAGATGACCCAGAGATTGATATGTTTATGGCAGCGTGGGGCACAGGTACTAATCCATCGCCAGCAGGCTTGTATGGTAAAGATGCAGAGTTTAACTTTGCACGCATTGTAACGGATGACTTAACAAAAATGTTAGCTGATATTGATTCTAAGGAAGCAATGGATGCTGATTACCGTGCAAAAGCTTTCCGTACATGGCAAGAATATATGGCTGATCAAGCAACAACAATTCCTACGTACTTCCGTACAGAAATTGTGCCAGTCAATAAACGTGTTAAAAACTACAACATTGACTATATTGATGCAACAAAATTACATGAAATTGAACTTGTTGCTGATACACCAGTGAAATAAAACATAAAGAGCTGTCCTATGCAGGATAGCTCTTTATTTGTTTATTACTATAATAAAAATAGCCTTAAAATCCAAAAAAAGCACATGGAATAAGAAGGAGGATAAGGGATTTATAATAGTAGGCAATACTATTTATATGGTTTACTTACATAATAATGTAAAAAACGAGATTAGGTATAAAGAATTATTTTACAAGATAAAGCTATTAGTGCAGAAAAATCAGAAAATAAAGAGAAAAAACGTTTGTTCATACATAAGTCTAGTTAACAACGATAAAAGTAAATTTAATATCAAAAAAATGATAAAAAGGCACTTTAGCCTATTAATGTATTGAAATATAATTTATTGTTTAATCTTTTGTGAATAGTTTAATAAATAGAAAATTAAATATTTTTGCTTTTCAATGTCGTAATTTTTGGTATATTTGATTAGAGCTTAGATTTCGGGCTTATAAAACATTAGGGGGATTTCACATGAATAAGAACAAAAAGTTTTTCTTATTAGCATTACTTGCAGCGTTCTCGTTAGTGCTAGCAGCATGTGGCTTTGGTGGCGATAAGGCTACTGATGACAAAAAAGATTCTAATGGCGATGGTAAAGAAGGTTCGGGTAAAAAAGAACTTAATTTAGTAGTTGCCTCAGAACCACCGTCATTACATCCACAACTTGCTACTGATACAACATCAGGTGCAGTATTAAATGAGGTATTTGAAGGTCTTACACGTTTAGACAAAGATACAGTACCTCAAAAAGCAATGGCAGAGGATTGGGAAGTAAGTGAAGATGGCTTAACGTATACATTTAAATTACGTGATGCTAAATGGAGTAATGGCGACCCAGTAGTAGCTGGCGACTTTGCATACTCATGGGAGTGGGCATTAAACCCAGACAATATGTCTGAATATGCATCACTACTTTATCCAATTAAAGGTGCTGAAGCGTACAACAACACTAAAGGCTCTGCAGATGATTTAGGTATTGAAGTTAAAGATGAAAAAACATTAGTTGTAACTTTAGAAAACCCAACAGCGTATTTCTTAGAGCTTACAGCGTTTAAAACATATGCACCACTTAATCAAAAAGTAGTTGAAGCGAATGAAAACTGGTACACAGATGCTGGTGAAGACTTCGTAACAAACGGACCATTTAAATTAGCAGAGTGGAAACATAATGCTTCAATCACATTAGAGAAAAACGAAGATTACTGGGATGCTGATACAGTGAAACTTGAAAAAGTTAACATCGGCATGGTAGAAGGCGAATCAACAGCAGTAACAATGTTCAAAAAAGGTGAAATTGACTTCTTAGGTTCACCATTCCAAACGGTAGCACTAGATTCTATGGATGCATTCCGTTCAGAAGATAAATTAAACATTGCTGATAAAGCAGGCGTTTATTGGTACAAACTAAATACAAAAGACAAAGTAGTGGCTAACGAAAATATTCGTCGTGCTCTAACTTTAGCAATGGACCGTCAAGGTTTAATTGACAACGTATTAAAAGCTGATCAAACACCAGCATTAGGTATGGTACCAACAGTAATCAAAGGTTTTGAAGAAGACCGTGGTTACTTTAAAGACAATGATATTGAAGAAGCAAAAAAAGCACTTGAAGCAGGACTTAAAGAGCTTGGTATTGCTAAAGCATCAGATTTAACAATTGCTATTTCTTACAACACAAGTGAGGCTCACGCATCAGTAGCACAATACATCCAAGAGAGCTGGAGCAAAAACTTAGGTATTAACACAACATTAGATAACTCTGAATGGCAAGTTTATTTAGAGAAAGTAAACATGGGTGAATACCAAGTAGGTCGTATGGGTTGGATTGCTGACTACAACGATGCTTACACATTCTTAGAAATGTATGCAACTGCTGAAAACGGCAACAATGATACAGGCTGGGAAAATCCTAAATACAAAGAGTTAATGGAAGCTTCAAACAAAGAAGTAGATACTGAAAAACGTATTGAAATCTTAAAAGAAGCAGAAAAAATTGCAATGACAGAATTCCCTGTTGCACCTATCTACTACTACACAGATCCATCAGTAGTACAAGATAAAGTAAGTGGCATGGAACCTGACATTTTAGGTAACTTCCAACTTAAAAATGTTGACGTGAAATAATTTCACAACAGCGAAGGGCTGCCTCATAGCTGATACTTCGGTTTTGAGGTAGCTCTTTTTTCTATTAATGCGAAAGCATATATTTGTCAGAGGGCAAATAGAAGGAGGAGTCCAAAGTGATTAACTATATTTTGAAAAGGCTGATGTATATACTTCTCGCGCTTTTCGTCATCGTAACGGTCACGTTTTTCTTAATGCGTTTAGCACCAGGTAGTCCATTTGCAAATGAACGTAATTTCCCTCCTCAAATTGAGGAAAAGTTAAACGAAACGTATGGCTTAAATAACCCTTGGTATATCCAATACAAAGATTATTTAATCGATACGGCCACTTTTAATTTCGGTGAATCAATGAAGTATAAAGCGCGTTCTACTAATGATATGATTGCGGAAAGTTTCCCTGTTTCTTTAACCTTAGGTCTAGAGGCAATGCTGTTAGCTATAGGTTTTGGTGTGCTAATAGGTGTCATATCCGCGCTCTATCATAATAAATTCCCAGATTATTTGGCTACGTCCATAGCAGTGCTCGGTATTTCCGTCCCATCCTTTATTTTGGCTGGGTTAATGCAGTACTTCTTAGCTTATAAGTTAGATATTTTCCCGACGGCAGGGTGGAATGGTTTTATTTATAGTGTGCTGCCGGCACTTGCAATCGCTTTCACACATGCGGGCTTTATTGCCAAGCTAACACGCTCAAGTATGCTTGAGCAAAATAGCAGTGACTATGTGAAGATGGCTCGAGCAAAAGGGTTAGGCAAATGGACAGTTGTTTTCCGTCATACTTTGCGTAACGCATTATTACCAGTAGTAACGTATTTAGGTCCGTTAACAGCTGGCGTAGTAACAGGTAGTTTTATTGTTGAGCAAATTTTCGCCGTGCCAGGATTGGGTAAACACTTCGTACAAAGTATTACAAACCGAGATTATACGGTAATTATGGGGACGACTGTGTTCTATTCAATCATACTTTTATTTGCGGTATTCCTTGTAGATATTTTATACAGCATCATTGATCCGCGAATTAAGTTGAAAGGAGCGAAAAAATAATGACGCAACAACCGATTGATAAGGATTTATTTAAAGTAGTCGGCGTCAACGACGAGGCTTCTGATAAATTAGCAAAAAAATCTGTATCCTTTTGGAAAGAAGTATTTATTCGCTTCTCTCATAATAAAATGGCGATTGCAGGTTTAATAATTTTAGCAATTATTATTGCGATGGCAATTGTTGTACCAATGTTGTCGCAATATAAATATAGTGACCAATTAGGTGTGTATAACTCACCACCAAGCGCGCAGTTTTGGTTTGGTACGGATGACTTAGGGCGAGATATTTTTGTTCGTATTTGGGCAGGCGCTCGTATTTCATTATTTATTGGTATTACAGCAGCACTGATTGATTTAGTTATTGGTGTGCTATGGGGTAGTGTGTCAGGTTTAGCAGGTGGACGTGTTGATAATATTATGATGCGTATCGCAGACGTGTTAACAGCTGTACCTTACCTGTTAGTTGTAATCGTATTATTAGTTGTTATGCAACCAGGTATTGTGCCAATGATTATTGCACTGTCAATTACGGGTTGGATTAACATGGCACGTATTGTACGTGGTGAAGTATTATCCATTAAAAATCAAGAGTATGTACTTGCTGCACGCACATTAGGTGCAAGCACAGGGCATTTAATTATGAAGCATTTAATCCCTAACGCATTAGGTGCTATTTTAGTAACAATGACATTAACAATTCCTTCGGCGATTTTTACCGAGTCATTTTTAAGTTATTTAGGTTTAGGTGTACCAGCACCTCGTGCCTCATGGGGAACGATGGCGTCAGATGGTAACAAGGCAATTGCTGATTATCCATGGCGTTTAATTTTCCCAGCGGTATTTATTTCGTTAACAATTTTTGCGTTTAATGCTATTGGTGATGGCTTACGCGATGCATTAGATCCAAAACTACGTAAGTAAGGAGGTGGCTGAATCATGGAAACACGAAAAAAAGTAGTAGAAGTAAAAGATTTACGTATTAATTTTAAAACTTACGCAGGCTTAGTACAGGCGGTTCGCGGTGTGAACTTTGAGTTATATGAGGGTGAAACATTAGCGATTGTTGGTGAATCGGGTTCAGGTAAAAGTGTTACAAGTAATGCTTTAATGAAATTGATTCCGCAGCCACCAGGTATTTATGCTTCAGGTGAAATTTTATTTGATGGTAAAGATTTAGTGAAATTAACAGAGAAGCAAATGACAAAAATTCGCGGTAATGATATCGCAATGATATTCCAAGACCCAATGACAAGTCTTAATCCTACAATGAAAGTTGGGCGTCAAATTACAGAGGTGATTTTACAACACCGTTCAATGCCACGCAGTGAGGCTAAGCAAAAAGCAATTCAATTAATTGATCAGGTAGGTATACCTTTCCCTGAGAAGCGCTACAATCAATATCCACATGAGTTTTCAGGTGGTATGCGTCAGCGTATCGTTATTGCGATTGCTTTAGCCGCTGATCCAAAGTTATTAATTGCGGATGAGCCAACGACAGCGCTAGATGTAACAATCCAGGCGCAGATTTTAGAGTTAATGAAAGAAATTCAGAAAACTTCTAAAACATCTATTATTTTTATTACCCATGACTTAGGTGTAGTAGCGAATGTTGCTGACCGCGTTGCAGTAATGTATGCTGGGCAAATTGTAGAGTACGGCACAGTAAATGATATTTTTTATAATCCAAAGCATCCATACACATGGGGCTTACTTGGCTCAATGCCAGATTTAGATAATGATGCAGAAGAATTACTGCATACAATCCCAGGTTCACCGCCAGATTTAACACACCCGCCAAAGGGTGATGCTTTTGCAGCGCGTAATGAATTTGCGATGGCAATTGATTATGAGCAAGAGCCGCCAATGTTCCAAGTGAGTGACACGCACTTTGCTAAAACATGGTTATTACATCCGGACGCACCAGATGTTGCAATGCCAGAGATCGTAGCAAAACGTATTCGTACCTTTGCAGAGAAGGAGGCGCAATACAATGACTAAAGAAAAGATTTTAGAAATTAAAAATTTAAAGCAGCACTTCGGTTCGCCAAGTAGTCCAATTAAAGCAGTTGATGGTATTAGCTTTGATGTATATAAAGGTGAAACGCTAGGACTTGTAGGTGAGTCGGGTTGTGGTAAGTCAACAACAGGGCGCTCAATTATTCGTTTATATGATATTACAGATGGCGAAATTATCTTTAAAGGTCAAGATGTGCATGGTAAAAAGTCGAAGGAAGAAGTAAAAGCCTTCAACCGTGAGATGCAGATGATTTTCCAAGACCCTTACGCAAGTTTAAATCCGCGTATGACAGCGGGCGAAATTATTGCAGAAGGTTTTACGATTCATGGCTTACACAAAAATAAAAAAGAACGTCAAATGAAAATTTATGAGCTACTTGAGGCTGTGGGGTTAAACCGTGAGCACGCCAATCGCTATGCGCATGAGTTTTCAGGGGGGCAGCGACAACGTATTGGTATCGCGCGTGCGCTAAGCCTAGACCCAAGTTTTATTATTGCGGATGAGCCCATTTCAGCGTTAGATGTTTCGATTCAAGCGCAGGTTGTTAACTTGTTAAAAGAACTGCAAAAAGAGCGTGGGCTGACATATTTATTTATTGCCCATGATTTATCTATGGTTAAGTACATCAGTGACCGTATTGCGGTAATGTATCGTGGTAAGATTTTAGAAATTGGGCGTGCAGATGATATTTATCATCACCCTGTGCATCCTTATACAAAATCATTACTGTCTGCGATTCCTTTACCAGACCCACTATCAGAAAAGCGTCGTCAGCGTATTCCGTATGAACATACAGAAGTACCAGATAGCGCAACGTATTATGAGGTGGACGAGGAACATTTCGTTTATGGCACAGAGAGTTTAGTAACAGAGTGGGCGCAAGCGCGCAAAAAATAAAATGAGGAGGCGCATTATGCGCACTCCTCATTTTTTTAATTGCATAACTAATGCTTCGTCTGGGGTTACGTAAACTGTTTTTTGTTCGAAATAAATAACAAAACCTGGCTTTGCACCACTTGGTTTTTTTACATGTTTGATTTGCGTGTAATCCACAGGGATTGAAGAAGACTCGCGTGCTTTACTGAAATAACCTGCAAGTGTTGCAGCTTCCATAATCGTTTGCTCATCAGGCTCGTCGCTATGGATGACCACATGTGAGCCAGGGATGTCTTTAGTGTGTAACCATGTGTCAGTACGTTTAGCGATTTTAAAAGTGAGTGCGTCGTTTTGTTTATTATTTTTACCAACAGAAATGGCAATGCCACTTGAAGACACAAATTTCTCGGGTTTTGCTTGTGTTGGTTTCTTTTTCTTTTTGAGAATGCGACGTTTTAAAAAGCCTTGCTCCGCTAGTTCCTCACGAATTTCCTCAATGTCAGTTGGCGAAGCTTGCTGTACTTGTTGCATGAGCATTTCGAAATAGCTAATGTCTTCAGTTGTTTTATCTAGTTGCTCTTGTACCATCACTAATGCATTTTTAGCTTTGTTATATTTTGTAAAGTAACTTTGCGCGTTATCAACAGGTGATTTACGTGGATCAACTGTGATGGTCACAGGTTCGTCCGTATAATAGTTAGTTACAGTTACTTCATTAACACCACGTTCAAATGTATAAATATTAGCCATTAATAGCTCCCCGTATAATTGAAAAGTCTCAAGGCGTGAAGCGCGCTCAAAATCTTTTGTGAGCTTTTTCATTTTTAGTTGGAGCTTACTAATTTCATTTTGTAGCCAGCGCTCTAAATCGCCAGCTTGTTGTTTAACGCGGTCGCGCTCTGCACGTGCAAAAAATACACGATCAAGTAGTGCGCTATTACTTTTGAAACTACTCGTATTTGCGATATGTGTGAGACGGTTAGGTGAGAACACTACCTTATTGCCAATCTCAGCATAGGTTGGTTGCTCACCGCCTTGCGTAAAGGCTTGAACAAAGTCATTAAAGCTTGCTGTGCCACGAGCAAGCACTTCTTCTGCGTGGAGTGGGCTAAAGCCAGCGAAGTGCGAAACGATGTCTTTAGCTGTGCGCGGCTCAGTAAAAAAGTTATCATCGCCTGAAAATGGATCTACCTTATCCTGTGCAGGTGGTGCAATAAAGGGTTGTCCTGGCATGATAGTGCGGTGGCGGTTCATTAAAGGTGATAGGTGTTTAAGTGCCTCGATAATTTGGTTTTTGCTAGGGTCTACTAATAAAATATTACTGTGGCGGCCCATAATTTCGGCATGAAGCTCACGTACAGTAGCGTCACCAATTTCGTTTGTGCTGTGAATTTCCATAATCATTATACGGTCACTGCCTACTTGTTTAATGGCATTAATAAAGCCACCTTCAATGTGCTTACGTAAAAACATGCAAAACATTGGCGGTTCGGCTGGGTTATCAATAGTATGTTCCGTTAACTGTACGCGGGCGTACGACGAGTGAACGGATAATAGTAATTTATGGTTAGCTCCATTAGCACGAATGTGTAAAACAATTTCTTGTGCGTTAGGTTGGTGAACTTTTGTAATGCGTCCTGTGACAAGTTGCTGAAGCTCGGTTGTCATGGCGCGTGTAAATAATCCGTCAAATGCCATAGTAATTCACTCTCTCGTTTGTTATTGTGTAGTCTTGTACTATCTTAACACGACTATTCCCTTTTTCGTAACGGAGCTACTGCGAAAAAACATGAGCCTATGGTATAATGTACGACAGTATACGCATGAAGGATGTGACGAGCTTGGTACGTAGCATGACGGGTTTTGGCAGAGGTGTCACAACAACCAAGGCATTTCAACTAACTGTAGAAATGCGTTCAGTCAACCACCGTTTTTTAGAAGTACATAGCCGCTTCCCCAAGGAATGGATGGAAGCAGAAGTGCTGACGAAAAAAACAATTTCTACAAAATTAGCACGCGGTAAGGTAGATGTTACCGTAAATGTGAAAGAGCTTGAGCAGGCAGCACAAACGATTGCAGTAAATACAGCGCTAATTGAGGCCTATGCTGCTGCGCGTCAAGATGTAGCTAAGCTTGCACCACTAGCAGAGCAGTGGCAAATGAGTGAGTTGTTTTCATTAGAGGGCGCACTTGTGCAACAAAAAGATTTACCTACACAGCAAGTAAATGAAGCTGTGCATCAAGCATTACTAGAAGCCATGGATGCTTTGCTTGCCATGCGCGAGGCAGAGGGTGCAATGCTCAAGCAAGTACTCGTTGAGCAACAACAAGCACTAGCAGATGAAGTTGCCACAATTACAGCATTGGCTCCGCAAGCAGTCGAAAAATACCGTACACGTTTGCTTGAACGTTTGCAAAGTGTAGCAGGACAAATTGATGTGGAAGAGCGCACCATTGCAGAGGTTGCGATTTATGCAGAGCGTGTGGATATTGCAGAGGAGCTTGACCGCTTACAAAGTCACTTTGTACAATTTGCTAAAACGCTAGAGAGCGAGCAAGCTATTGGGCGTAAGCTAGACTTTATTATGCAAGAGATGCACCGTGAAATTAATACCATTGGCTCTAAAAATCAATCAACAGTCGTATCAGTAGCTGTTGTGCAAGCTAAAACAATTTTAGAGAAAATGCGTGAACAAGTACAAAATATAGAGTAAAATGATTGCCATATATAAAGGAGAATGAAAATGAGTAAAGAACGCGGCTTACTTATTGTATTATCAGGTCCGTCAGGCGTTGGTAAAGGTACAGTACGTAAGGAATTGTTTTCACAACCAAATACGAATTATGAGTATTCGATTTCAGCAACAACACGTTTACCACGTGAGGGTGAAGAAGATGGTGTGGATTATTTCTTTAAAACACGTGAGGAGTTTGAAGCACTAATCGAACAAGGTGGCTTACTTGAGCATGCAGAGTTTGTTAGTAACTATTACGGCACACCACTTGCTTATGTCAATGAAACGTTAGATGCAGGACGTGACGTATTTTTAGAAATCGAAGTACAAGGTGCTGCCCAAATTCGTGAAAAGGCGCCTCATGCCTTATTTATTTTCTTAGCGCCACCAAGCATTACAGCACTGCAAGACCGTTTAGAGGGTCGTGGCACAGAGCCGGCAGACGTTATTGCACGTCGTGTGGCAAAAGCTAGAGAAGAAGTAGAAATGATGAGTTTATACGATTATGTTGTAGAAAATGATGAAGTTCATAACGCATGTGACCGTATTAATGCTATTATTAAGGCAGAGCATTGCCGCCGCGAACGCGTCGAAAAGCGCTATATCGCTATGTTGAAAGGGGAATAATAACGTATGTTATATCCATCAGTTGATAAATTAAAAACCAAAATCGATTCAAAATACTCTTTAGTAAGTCTTGCATCTAAACGTGCACGCCAAATGCAAGAGTATGAGGGTACAGAGCAATTAGACACGTACCGTTCACACAAATTTGTAGGTAAGGCACTAGAAGAAGTTAGTGTCGGCGCACTTACACAAAAAGAACAAGATGCATCAGCAATTTACGAAGACGAAATTTAATCTAGGATAATACAGCTCCCGAAGAATACTCTTTGGGAGCTTATTGTTTAAGGAGGCATGAAAAATGGCGAGTAAAAATGTATTACTTTGTGTAACAGGAGGCATTGCTGTTTATAAAGCTGTAGCACTTACAAGTAAATTAACGCAGGCAGGCTGTAATGTAAAAGTGATTATGACCGCTTCTGCACGACAATTTGTACAACCTTTAAGCTTTCAAGTAATGTCTAAAAACGATGTTTTTTATGATACCTTTGACGAAAAAGATTCACGTGTAATTGCACATATTGATTTAGCAGATTGGGCAGACCTTGTGCTTGTAGCACCAGCAACCGCTAATGTGTTGGCAAAGCTAGCACATGGTATTGCAGATGATATGGTCACAACCACGCTACTCGCAACAACCGCTCCCGTTTGGATAGCTCCTGCCATGAACGTTCACATGTATGATCACCCAGCTGTATTACGCAATATTGAGCAACTTCATCAAGATGGCTATCGCTTTATTGAGCCATCCGAAGGTTATTTAGCTTGTGGCTATGTTGGCAAGGGACGTTTAGAGGAGCCAGAAAAAATCACAGCACTTGTGCAGGCACATTTTGCTACAAAGCCTGTCGCACATGTATTAGTAGTAGCAGGGCAAAACAGTTTATTAGGACAAACGATTGCTACGTATTTTGCACAGGCTAAGCAACCGTTAACTATTGTAACAAGTGAGCCACTAGCACTTCCTCACGAGTTAATAAAGGAAGTTATTAAAACAAAAGAAGCGTTAGTACCATATGTACTAGCATGGCAAGATACTAATCCGTCAGGCATTGTTATTAGTGCAGATGTTGCCGAGGATATTGTTTTACCGTTTGCCATTATGGTCAAAAATTTAGACGGAGCCAAACGTATTTTAGCACGCCTACAAGAAGGTACGCAGTAATGTTTGCAAAAGTAATTGTAGATGTACCAACGTATCATGTTGACCGTCCTTTTGATTATATTATACCTGCAAAATGGCAAGGCATTATTGAAATTGGTAGTCGGGTAAAGGTCCCTTTTGGTAGACGACCAGTGCTTGGCTTTGTTATTGCACTTACAGAAGAAACCGACGTACCAACAGGTAAGCTAAAGGCTATTACAGAGCTATTAGATATTGAGCCTGTGCTAACACCTGAGTTATTACAACTTGCGGCGTGGCTTAAGCACGAAACCATTTGTTTTGAAATTGATGCCCTGCAGGCAATGCTACCATCAGCATTACGTGCCAAATACGAAAAAATGATTGAGACACTTATACCCATCGAGGAGCTTAGTATGGAGCTTGCAACTAATATGAAGCAAGGGCGTATGAGCTATAAAGTGGCTGAACAAGCAAATTTATTAGCTGAAGTAAAACAAGGCGTACGCAATGGACACTTACGCATAACGACTAAAGTGAGTCAGCGAGGTAAAGCAAAGCAAGTACGTTATGTAACTGTCGGCAATCTCGAACAAATTGAAGCGGCCCAAACAGTAACAAGTACGCGTGCCAAAAAGCAACATGAGCTTTTGCAATGGCTAGCAGCACATAGTGAACAGCAATTTTTACCTAGTGATATTCCGGCATCTACGGCGGTCCTTCAAGAGGTGATTAAAGCGGGAGCAGCAAGTTTTACACAGCAAGAGATTTACCGTGACCCATTTGCTACAGCTGTTGATAAAACAACAGCACTCACACTCACAACTGAACAACAACAAGCTAAGGATCGAATTGTACTACATGAAGCTCATACGTATTTATTACACGGCATAACAGGCAGCGGCAAGACGGAGATTTATTTACAAAAAATCGACCAAGTACTAGCCGAGGGGCAACAAGCTATTATGCTAGTACCAGAAATTGCATTAACACCGCAAATGACAGAGCGTTTTCGTGGCCGCTTTGGTGACCGTGTAGCCGTGATGCATAGTGGGCTTTCTAGTGGCGAAAAATTTGATGAGTGGCGTAAAATACAGCAACAAGAGGTACAGGTAGTTGTAGGTGCGCGCTCAGCGATATTTGCGCCATTTACTAATCTCGGCATTATTATTTTAGACGAAGAGCATGAAGCGAGCTATAAACAGGAAGATACACCGCGTTACCATACGCGAGATGTAGCCATTTGGCGTAGTCACATGCATCAATGCCCTGTGATATTAGGTAGTGCGACACCTGCTCTTGAATCTTATGCACGTGCAGTGAAGGGCGTTTACACTTTGTTAACATTGAGTGAGCGTGCTATGCAACAAAGTCTGCCTGCAGTTGAGGTTGTTGATATGCGGGATGAGTTGCGTAGTGGTAATCGGTCCATGTTCTCACGTAGCTTACTTACTGAAATGACAGCGAGCTTAGCCCGGAAAGAGCAAATTGTATTGTTTTTAAATCGCCGAGGCTATTCATCATTTGTGATGTGCCGAGATTGTGGTACAGTAGTGCAATGCCAAAACTGCGATATTTCATTAACTTATCATCGTAGTCAAGAGCGATTGCGCTGTCATTATTGTGGCTATGAGGAGGCGGTTCCTACAACTTGCCCGCAATGCGCAAGTGAGCGCATACGGTATTTTGGTACAGGGACACAAAAAGTAGAGGAAGAACTGCAAAAGCATTTCCCTACAGCACGCGTTTTACGTATGGATGTCGATACAACGCGTAAAAAAGGCGCACACGAAGAAATTTTAAGTGCGTTTGGTTGTGGTGAGGCCGATATTTTGCTGGGCACACAAATGATTGCGAAAGGGCTAGATTTTCCTAATATTACGGTAGTAGGTGTATTGAGTGCAGATACATCACTACATTTACCTGATTTTCGCGCATCTGAAAAAACGTTTCAGTTGTTAACTCAAGTAAGTGGGCGTGCAGGCCGTCATGATAAAGAAGGGCGCGTAGTCGTACAAACGTATACCCCAACGCATTATGCTATTGAGTTAGCTCAACAGCAGGATTATTTACCTTTTTATGAGCAAGAAATGACACACCGCAGACGCGCTGGTTACCCACCGTATTTTTATATTGCACTGGTGCAAGTATCTCACGAGGATGTACTGCAGGCAGGGCATTATGCACAACTTGCGACCAATTGGTTACGTGAGCAATTACCGCGTATTCGGATTATTGGGCCGACTGCATCTGCGATTAGTCGTGTGCAAAATAGATATCGTTACCAATGTTTGATAAAATATAAAATTGAACCAAATTTAATTCCTGTATTACATCGTTTAATTGCCATGTACCGAGCAGACTGGCAAAAACAAGGCGTACAGTTGACGGTAGATTTAGACCCGTCAATGATATAGAAAAGAGGCTAATAATGACAATTAAAGAAGTAGTAAAGCACCCAGCAACTGTGCTTACAACAAAAACTGAAGAAGTAACAGTAATTGATGAAAAACTCATCGCATTACTTGATGATTTATATGACACAATGGTTGAGTATGATGGTGTTGGCATTGCCGCACCACAAATTGATGTAGGTCTTCGTGTAGCAATTGTTGAAATTGGTGACGAACGTGATATTTTAGAGATGATTAACCCAACTGTACTCGAAACAGACGGTGCAGAAGTTGGCATGGAAGGTTGCTTAAGCTTCCCAGGCTTATTTGGTGATGTGGAGCGCCCGACATATGTACGTATCGAAGCGGCAGACCGCGAAGGACAAATTTATGAGCTAGAAGCGGGTGGCTTTGATGCACGCGCAATTTTGCACGAAATTGACCATTTAGATGGCGTGTTATTTAATGATAAAATTACACGCGTTTATTCGGATGAAGAAATCGAAGCGATGTATGAGGAAATGGAGGAAGAAGCATGATTTCCATCGTATTTATGGGTACGCCAGCTTTTTCGGCGCCGATTTTACGTATGCTTCATGAGCAGGGCTATGATATTAAAGCCGTTGTTACACAGCCGGATCGTCCTGTAGGGCGCAAGCGTGTGCTAACACCTCCACCCGTTAAGGCAGAGGCAGTTGCTTTAGGCTTACCTGTTATCCAGCCCGAAAAATTACGCGGCTCAGCAGAGCTACAACAAATTATTGATTTACAAGCTGACTTAGTCGTAACGGCAGCATTTGGCCAGATTTTACCGAAGGCGTTATTAGATACTCCGCGTTTAGGCTGTATTAATGTGCATGCCTCGCTATTACCAAAATATCGTGGTGGCGCACCGATTCATCAAGCAATTATTGATGGAGAGAAGGAAACAGGCGTAACGATTATGTATATGGCAGAGAAACTAGATGCAGGTGATATTATTGCGCAGCAAGCGATTGCTATTGAGGCGGATGATCACACGGGCGCTATGTTTGATAAGCTATCTATTGTAGGTCGTGACTTATTACAAGCTACATTACCAAGCATTATTGCAGGGACAAATGAACGCATCGTACAAGACGAAACCCAAGTGACATTTGCTAGCAATATTTCACGCGAGCAAGAACGTATTGACTGGTCAAAAACAGCAACTGAGGTGTATAACCAAGTGCGTGGGCTTCATCCTTGGCCGACAGCTTATACTACATTAGATGGTGCTACGATTAAGATTTGGTGGGCACAGCCTGCAACAACAAGCGGTACACCAGGTGAGGTTGTCGCGATTCATAAAGATTATTTTGAAATCGCAGCTACTGAGGGCAGTGTAGCCGTTTATGATTTACAGCCTTCGGGCAAAAAGCGTATGTCAGCAGAGGATTACCTTAATGGTGTTGGCGCGAAATTACAGATTGGGGACCGCTTCGAATGAGCAAAAAAAGTGTAGTAATTTGGGACGGTAATGTACGTGATGCGTCATTATCAATTTTACTTGCGGTAGATAAAAATCAAGCGTATAGTAACTTACTTTTACATGAAACAATTAAACGTCATAAAATCGAGCCAAAGGACCGTGCGTTACTGACAGAGATGACATACGGCACATTGCAACATAAAATGACATTAGATTATTATTTAGCACCATTTATCCGTGGCAAGATTGATCACTGGGTACGCTGGTTACTGCGCCTATCACTTTATCAAATGCACTACCTAACACGTATTCCTCCGCATGCGGCTGTTAACGAAGCAGTAGAAATTGCGAAGCGTCGTGGACATAAAGGGATTGCCTCAACAGTGAATGGTATTTTACGTTCGATTTTACGTCAAGGTGTACGTTCAACGGACGAAATTACTGATCCAATTGAACGCTTAGCGATTGCAACAAGTCACCCTGATTGGTTAGTACAGCGCTGGGTAGAAGCATATGGTATGGCAACAACACAAGCTATGCTTGAAGAAAACAACGTGCCTCCTGTGCAAACAGTACGTGTTAATACAACCAAAGCAACAGTAGCAGAGGTAGTAGCTAGTTTAACGGCAGAAGGTATTAAAGTAGAGCAAAGTACTTTACTTGCTGAATGCTTACACATTACTGGTGGACAAGCAGCGCGTACAAAAGCATTTGCTGATGGTTTAATGACAATTCAGGATGAGAGCTCTATGCTCCCAGCAACTGTTATGAATCCACAACCAGATTGGCGCGTATTAGATATGTGTGCAGCACCTGGTGGTAAAACAACACATTTAGCTGAAAAAATGAACGATGAAGGTTCTATTTTAGCTTTAGATTTACATCCACATAAATTAGAGCTGATTGACCAAAATACAGCGCGTCTTGGTTTAGAGAGTGTAGACACAGCACCACTTGATGGACGTAAGGCACCTGAGTATTTAGCGTTGGAGTCATTTGACGCGGTACTTGTAGATGCACCTTGTAGTGGTTTAGGCGTAATGCGCCGTAAACCAGATATTAAATATACAAAGCGAGAAGAAGATCTTGAGAGCCTACAGGCAATTCAGTTGAGCTTATTAAAAGCAGCAACTCGCTTACTAAAGCCAGGCGGTCTATTAATTTATAGTACATGTACTGTAGATAAAACGGAGAATGAAGGTACGGTTGCACAATTTTTACAAGATGTGAAGAAGATGCAATCTACACCATTACAAAATCTACCTGCTGCACTTGATGCTAAGCAACAAGACGGTATGTTACAAGTATTCCCGCAAGATTTTGGAAGTGATGGCTTCTTCGTAGCAGCATTTCGTAAACAAGCCTAGTGAAAATTTGAATTAAAGAAGAGGTTTATAATGGAAGAAAAAACATTAAGTGAATTAAATGAACGTATTGATGATTTAGTTGAAGATATTGCAGAAAAACCAGCACGCACTAAAAAGGAAAAGCCAAACTTAAAAGAATCAATTTACTCATTCCAACCAGAGCAATTACAAGACTGGTTAAAAGCTAACGGGGAAAAAGCGTTTCGTGCAGCACAAATTTTTGAATGGTTATACATTAAACGCGTGAAAACATTTGAAGATATGTCTAACCTATCAAAAGGCTTACGTGATAAATTGGAAGCCAATTTTGTGCTAACTACATTAAAAACTATCATCCAGCAAGAATCTAAAGATGGTACGATTAAGTTTTTATTTGAATTGCAAGATGGCTATGCTATCGAAACCGTATTAATGCGCCATGAGTATGGTAACTCGGTATGTGTAACAACACAGGTGGGTTGCCGTATTGGATGTACATTCTGTGCATCAACGCTTGGTGGATTAAAGCGTCACCTATTAGCAGGTGAAATTGTAGAGCAAGTTGTAAAAGTACAACAATCATTAGATGAATTAGGCGAGCGTGTATCACATATCGTAATTATGGGTATTGGTGAGCCGTTTGATAATTATGATGCGATGATGAACTTCTTAAAAGTAGTCAATCATGATAAAGGGTTAAATATTGGTGCGCGTCATATTACAGTATCAACATCAGGGATTGTGCCTAAAATTTATCAGTTTGCGGACGAGCAATTACAAATTAACTTTGCGGTATCGCTACACGCACCAAATCAAGAGGCACGTCAAAAATTAATGCCTATTGCACGTGCTTATAAGTTAGACGAACTTATGGAAGCTGTTCGTTACTATACGAAAAAAACTGGTCGACGCGTTAGTTTTGAGTATGGTTTAATGTCTGGTGAAAATGATTCTGTAGAGGTAGCAGAAGAGTTAGCAGCGTTAATAAAAGGGATTAAATGTCATGTTAACTTAATTCCTGTAAACTACGTACCAGAACGTGATTATATTCGTACATCTCGCAGCAAAATTTTTGCTTTCGAAAAAACATTAAAGAACAATGGTATCAACGTAACCATTCGTAGAGAGCAAGGTTCTGATATTGATGCTGCGTGCGGACAATTACGTGCGAAAGAGCGAGAAGAAGAGACGAGGTGACAACGTGAAATACACAGTCGAAAGTGATATTGGACGCAAGCGTTCAATTAACGAAGACCGTGCCGCATTTGTAACACGTGAGGATGGTCTTCAGATGGCGCTAGTTGCTGACGGTATGGGCGGTCATAATGCAGGTGATGTGGCCAGCCAAATGGCAGCAGAAGAAGCGCGTGAGTTATTTTTACAAGCAAAACCCAAAAGCTTTGCAACGAGTGATAAAAAGAAAGAATGGCTACTCGAAACTGTAAAAAAATTAAATAAGACGTTATACCGTTATGCAAGCAATAATCCTGATTGTAGCGGCATGGGTACAACGCTTATTTTAGTGCTGATTGATGACTTACATTGCTTAATTGCGCATGTTGGCGATAGCCGTGTCTATCATTTTTATGATAACAAGGTAAAGCAAATTACGAAGGACCATTCGTATGTAAATGCACTTGTGGAGAGCGGCGAGATTAGTGTAGAAGAAGCGAAAAACCACCCAAAGAAAAATGTCATATTAAAAGCGCTAGGCACGGATATTCGTGTAGAGCCAGATATTTATGAAATTACATTAACAAAGCACTCTTATGTGCTTGTTTGTTCAGACGGACTAAGTAATAAGGTAACGATGCGTGCAATGGGCGCTGTTATTTTTGCTGCGATTTCGCTTGAGGATAAAGGTAAGCAATTAGTACAGCTTGCTAATGAAAGCGGTGGCGAGGATAACATTTCCCTCGTGCTTCTAATGAAGGAAGGGGAGGGCTGATATGTTAGAAGGTAAACGAATTAATGACCGCTATAAAATCATTAAAATGATTGGCGGTGGCGGGATGTCGAATGTGTATTTAGCACATGACATTATTTTAAACCGCGATGTTGCCATTAAGGTAATGCGCTATGATTTTTCTGACCAAGACGAACTACAGCGCCGCTTCCAACGAGAGGCACTGTCAGCAACGAGCTTAACGCACCCCAATATTG
Organism: Lysinibacillus sp. BF-4; assembly: GCF_000743635.1. NCBI lineage: Bacteria > Bacillati > Bacillota > Bacilli > Caryophanales > Bacillaceae > Lysinibacillus > Lysinibacillus sp. BF-4. The sequence goes on from NZ_JPUW01000001.1 coordinate 64,106, forward strand.
TTGATGTATACGATGTTGGAGACGAGGGCAACCTGCATTATATTGTAATGGAGTATGTAAAGGGCAAAACGTTAAAGCAGTATATCCAAGAGTACGCACCAATTTCTCCCGCGCGCTCAGTTTATATTATGAAGCAATTAACATCAGCTATTGCACATGCACATGACAATGAAATTATACATCGTGATATTAAACCTCAAAACATTTTGATGGACGAAAATGGCGATGTCAAAATAACAGACTTTGGGATTGCAATGACGCTATCAGCAACTGCCTTAACGCAAACAAACTCTGTATTAGGCACTGTGCATTATTTATCACCAGAACAGGCACGAGGTAGTGGTGCTACCCATAAGTCTGATATTTATGCGTTAGGTATCGTACTATATGAGCTGTTGACAGGGGAGTTACCCTTTTCAGGAGAATCTGCAGTATCTATTGCCTTAATGCATTTACAAAGCGAAACACCTTCTGTACGTGCGATAGATGCAAGCATCCCGCAAAGTTTAGAAAACGTAGTACTACGTGCGACAGCGAAAGATCCTTTTAATCGCTATGCTTCTGTTGAAGCTATGCATGAGGATTTAACAACAGTATTATCGCCTGCTCGTGAAAACGAAGCGCCATTTCGTGTCGCAATTGATGACGACGAGACAAAAGCTATGCCTGTCATTAAGGACGTTCCTTTAAATAAAACGACAGACTTGAGCAAAACAGTAGAGCTTGATGCAACACCACCTGTAAAAGATGAGGAGCCATCACATAATCGTAAGCGTTGGCGCTTTATTATTATTGGTTTATTTATAGCTGTTGCTGTGCCATTAATTGCAGCGTTATTATTTTCTGATACCTTTCAACCTAAAAAGTCACCTGTACCAGATGTGACAGGTTTAAGTGTGGATGATGCCACGAAAATGATTGAGGAGGCAGGCTTTTTAGTAGGTGATACTGTAGAGCGTCATGATAGTGACATCGAGGAAGGCAAAATTATTGAGACATCACCAAAATCAGGCACACTTCGGATGAAGAATGCAGATATTGATTTGATTATTAGTAAGGGCGAGGCATTAACTGAAATGCCAGATTATACAGGGCGCAAGTATGAGCAATTAAAGAAAAGTATTGATAAAGAAAACTTTAAGAGCGTACGTATTGAAGAAGAATACGATGATACGGTTGTAGCAGGTGTTATTATTACGCAGGACCCAATGCCTGGTAAAGAAGTTACGATTAAAGATACAGATCTTGTATTAACCGTTAGCAAAGGGCAGGATAGCATTACAGTAGCAGATTTAACTGGCTATAATAATGCTGCACTCGAAAATTATGCGCAGTCTTCTGGCTTGAAAATCCACATAGGTGGAGAAGAACACTCTGACAGTGTGCAAAAGGGTAATGTAATTCGACAATCACCACAAAGTGGCTCAAGCTTAGCTAAAGGATCAACAATTAGTGTAACGCTTTCTAAAGGTCCAGCTGCAAAACCTACAAAAACCTATATTCAAACGGTAGATATCCCTTATGAAGTAGAAGAGCCACAAGAGCAAGAAGACGTTGAAGGTGAGGATGAGGCTGATAAGGAAGACAAGCCAAAAGTGCCACAGCCAAAGCGTAAAGTATTAATTTATGTACAAGATAAAGGGCATACAATGGCAGACCCACTCGAAACACTCGAAATTAATGCACCAACAAAATACCGAGTGCGTATGGAAGTCGAGCAAGGGCAAAAAGCCAGCTTCCGTATTATTAGCGAAGGCAAAGTCATTGCCGAAGAAACAATCGCGTACGACGATATTTAAGGAGGGTTTTAATGGCAGAAGGACAAATCCGTAAAGCATTAAGCGGCTACTACTATGTATTTGATGGTGAGCAATTAGTGCAGTGTCGAGGACGCGGGATATTTCGTAACCGCGGTGAGTCACCTTTAGTCGGTGATTTTGTAGAGTATAGCAATGAAACAGCGGGGTCAGATGGCGCTATTGAAGCCATTCTACCACGTCAAAATGAATTAGTACGACCACCTATTGCTAATGTTGACCAAGCATTACTCGTATTCTCTGTAAAAGAACCAGATTTTAATACAGGGTTATTAGACCGTTTTTTAGTAGTTTTAGAGTCGTATCATGTTGAACCTATTATTTGCTTAACTAAAATGGATTTGCTAACAGCGTCAGAGCGTGAGCAAATCGCAGCGTATGTACAAGCTTATGAGGATATTGGATATAAAGTAGTCACAGCATATATTGATGAGCCAACCTTAATGGAAAAGTTAACGCCAATATTGGTTGGTAAAACAACGGTATTAGCAGGGCAATCAGGTGTAGGTAAATCAACATTACTCAATACATTATTGCCACAACTCCAATTAAAAACAGGCGAAATCTCACATAGCTTAGGGCGCGGTAAGCATACGACACGTCATGTAGAATTAATTGAGGTAGCAGGTGGATTATTAGCAGATACACCTGGCTTTAGCTCATTTGATTTTGATACAATTGAGCGTGAGGAGCTCACGCAGTGCTTCCCGGATTTAGCTAAGTATGCGGAGCATTGTAAGTTTAGAGGTTGTTTGCATAAGCAAGAGCCAAAGTGTGCCGTTAAGGCCGCTGTTGAAGCAGGCGACATTGCAGATTACCGCTTTAAGCATTACGAACAAATTTTACAAGAAATTATGGATAGAAAGCCGAGGTACTAACATGATTAAAATTGCACCATCTATTTTAGCAGCCGATTTTGGTAAATTAGTTGAAGAGGTAAAGGACGTTGAACGCGCAGGCGCTGATTTAATTCACGTTGACGTAATGGACGGTCACTTTGTACCAAATATTTCATTTGGTTCAATCGCTATGGATGCGATTCGCCCACATACGGACTTACCACTGGATGTACATTTAATGATTGAAAACCCAGACCAATATATTGAGCAGTTTGCTAAAGCAGGCGCAGCGTATATTACGGTGCATGTAGAGGCATGCCCGCATTTACACCGTACGATTCAATTAATCCGTTCATTTGGTGTTAAGCCAGGCGTGGTATTAAATCCACATACACCAATCGAGTCAATTCAGCATGTGCTAGAGGATATTGATATGGTGCTATTTATGACGGTTAACCCTGGTTTTGGTGGACAGAAATTTATTCATTCTGTTGTGCCTAAAGTAGCCGCACTCTCAAAAATTATTAAAGAACGTCAGCTATCAATTGAAATTGAAATTGATGGGGGCATTAACGAAGAAACAATCATTCCTTGTGCAGAAGCAGGAGCTACTGTATTTGTAGCAGGCTCAGCCATTTACAATAAGGAAGACCGCGCCGAAGCTTTACAAGCCATTCGCAAAGCTGGAGAGCTTGCGTTAGCATGACGCGTGTTATAATTTGTGCAGGAGGTCCAGTTGAAGAACTGTGTGACCTCCTTTCTTATGTCAATAAAGAGACTGTGGTCATCGGCGCAGACCGAGGTTCTCTTTATTGCATAGCGCAGGGCATCACACCAGCGATTATGATTGGTGATTTTGATTCTGTTACAGCTGAGGAGTGGCAACAATTACAGCAAACAAACGCTGAGATTGAGCGCTATCCTGCAGAGAAGGATGATACGGATACCAATCTAGCTTTACAACGGGCGCTTGCCTTAACGCCAACTGAGGTCATTGTGACAGGCGTGACAGGAGGGCGGTTAGATCATTACGAAGCAGTGTTGCGTAAAATTTATGAGTTACAACAAGATTATCCACATATCACATGGCAAATTGCCAGTAGACGTAACCACATCCGTTTCTTATTGCCAGGCACTACAAAGCTGAATAAGAGTGCCCTCGCTTATGTTTCATTTTTTGCGTATGGTGGTGATGTGAGCAGTGTGACAATCCGTGGCCTAAAATACGAGACAACAAATGAGCCAATGCCACTAACATGTGGTTTATTTACAAGTAATGAGTTTATAGGTGAAGCGGCAACGATTTCTTTTGAAGAAAATACAATTATGATGATTATGAGTGAGGATTAAGCGATGCAAGCACATCAACGATTAAAAGGATTCAACCTTGTTTACTTCGGTATGTTAGCGTTGTTCATTCCATTTTTACCTGTATTTTTAAGCGAGCAGGGGTTAACTACTAAGCAAATTGGTTTTATCGTCGGAACAGGTGGTTTTGTGACGATTGTTACGCAACCACTTTGGGGCATGATTAGTGATAAAACAAAAGCGATGCGTAACGTATTGCTTGTATTACTAACGCTTGCGACAATCCTAGGTTATTTATTATTTACAGCTGAGCAATTTGGTATGTTGGTGGCATTTTCCATGGGCGTTTATTTCTTTTTAATGGCTATAGACCCCCTAACAGAGAGTTTAAATTTCACTATTGCAGAGCGTGCAAAAATTAGTTACGGTGCCATTCGTACATACGGAGCGCTTGGTTATGCTTTAGCCTCACTTGCGGCAGGTTATGTTATGAATTGGTTTGGCATGAGTAGTATTGCCATATTTTTTGTGGTACTTGGTGTGTTAGGTATTGCCATTATGACAACAATGCCCAATGTAGCAGCGTCCTCATCACCAGTAACACTAGGTGCACTTACTACCTTTTTTAAGGATAAAAAGACAGTACTCTTTTTACTACTTGTCTTTATGAGTTCAGTGCCAGCACGTATGAATGATACTTTTTTAGGCGTACACATCCGTGCATTAGGTGGCTCTACAGAGCAAGTTGGTCAGGCATTTTTCTTTGCGGCAGGCAGTGAGATTATAGTTTTTGCCTTAAGCTTTTGGTGGTTACGTAAAGGCAAGGAGCTATTGACAATTACCTTTGCTGCATTTTTCTTTTTTGTACGTTTTTTTGTATCAGCCTTTGTTACAGATCCACAAATATTAGCGTTTGTTCAGGTGTTACAAATGCTAACTTTCCCGATTTTTTACACAGCAGCTATTCAATATTTGTATCGCATTGTACCAGTAGAGTGGCGTGCAACCGGGCAAACCATTTTAGCTTTATTGTTCTTTGGTCTGTCGGGCATTATAGCCTCATACGCGGGAGGCGTGCTTTATGACGCTGTAAGTGGGCAAACTTTTTACTTTGTGCTTGCTAGTATTTCATTCATTAGCACACTATTCGGTTTAATTTTATACAGAAAATTTGAATTTAAATAAAAAATTTCGCTTTCTCAAACTATAGCTGAGAAAGCGTTTTTTTATAAGTTTAATGGGTTAACTGAAAATTTTTAGGTTGTAAAAAGGTAAAAACATACAAAATTATGAGATAAAGCGCAAAAATTACGAATAATAAGCATTTTTGGAATAGATAATGTTATTACGATAGGTGAAATATCATGCTATATTGGATGATGATAAAATTCGACAATGTGTTGAAGTATTTTAAGGAGGCCATTCATGGAGGCAGAGAAAAAGGGGTTTTTCCAGAAATTCCTCAATGTAATTGAGAAGACGGGTAACCGTTTACCTCACCCTGTCACACTATTCTTTTTATTAGCAGTTGGTGTGTTAGTTTTATCAGCAGTGGTATCTTGGCTGGGCATTTCAGTTGAGCACCCAGGTAAACCAGGAGAAAATGTTGAGGTTGTTAACTTACTAAATGGCGAGGGTATTCATTATATCTTTACAAATTTAGTACCAAACTTTACAGGCTTTAAGCCATTAGGTGTTGTACTTGTAACAATGCTTGGTATTGGTGTAGCTGAAGGTTCAGGCTTAATTAGCGCAATTTTACGTGGCTTTGTCATGTCAGTGCCAAAACGTTTCATTACATTAGGTTTAGTATTTGCAGGGATTATGTCATCTGTAGCTTCAGATGCAGGTTATGTTGTATTGCCACCACTAGGTGCGATTTTATTCCTAGCTTTAGGGCGTCACCCAATCGCTGGTTTAACTGCGGCATTTGCTGGGGTATCAGGTGGTTTTAGTGCCAACTTATTATTATCTGGTACTGATGCATTACTTGGTGAGTTTACGATTATGTCAGCTGAGATCATTGACCCAGCTTACGCAGCAAATATGACGATTGCAATGAACTATTACTTCATTGCAGCATCTGTACTTGTTTTAACATTCGTAGGTGCTTGGGTAACAGAACGTATCGTAGAACCTCGTTTAGGTGAGTATCAAGGTAAACATACGGAAACAATGGATAAACTAACACGTGCAGAAATTAAAGGTATTGTATGGGCATTTGTAGCCGCACTTGTTGCATCAGTACTGTTTGCATTACTTGTGTTACTACCAGGTGCACCGTTACGTGGTGTAGAAGGTGAGATGCCAATTGTTAAGTCACCATTTATGAAAGATGGATTAGTGCCAATCTTAGCGATTTTATTCCTTGTCCCAGGTATTGTTTATGGTATGGTTACAAAAACGATTCGTAGTGATAAAGATGTAGCTAAAATGATGGCAGATACGATGTCTTCAATGGGTATGTTTATTGTACTATCATTTGTTATCGCACAATTTGTAGCGTACTTTACAACATCAAACTTAGGTTTAGTACTTGGTGTTTACGGCGCAGAATTTTTACAAAGTATTAGCTTAACGGGTATCCCGTTACTTATTCTCTTTATTTTAATTGCGGCATTTATTAACTTATTTATTGGTAGTGCTTCAGCTAAGTGGGCAATCATGGCACCTGTTTTTGTGCCAATTATGATGCGACTTGGTTATTCGCCAGAGCTTACACAAATGGCTTACCGTGTTGCTGACTCATCAACCAATATTATTTCGCCGTTAATGACGTATTTTGCGATGGTTATTGCCTTTGCTCAGAAGTATGATAAGAAGATGGGGATTGGTACATTAATCTCGGTTATGTTCCCGTATTCAATGTTCTTCCTATTATTCTGGACAATTACATTAATTATTTGGATGCTTCTAGGTATTGATTTAGGACCAGGCGCGCCGATTTACTATACGCCATAATAAAAATGAGCTGCATATAAGCAGCTCATTTTTTTGTACAACGAAAAAAGACGCAGCGATTAATCGCTACGTCTTTTTTATAAGCGTTTATTAAACGCGCTCTACTTTACCTGATTTTAATGCACGAGCAGAAACCCATACACGTTTCGGTTTACCGTCAACTAAGATACGAACTTTTTGAAGGTTGGCACCCCAAGTACGTTTGTTAGCGTTAAGAGCGTGCGAACGGTTGTTACCAGTACGCGCGCGACGTCCAGTAATGACACATTGTTTTGGCATGTTGTGTTCCCTCCTTACTGTCAAATGCTGAAAAGTTTTCAGTTCGATATTTCACATACCATAATAATTTAACATACAGTTAAAATCAGTGCAAGACATTTTACACAACCTTTCAAGAAAAAAGCCTTTACACCATAAAATTGTGACAGCAAACTATCGCGAATAATGGTGTGACGTGTTATATTGCTTAAAGCAAAATGAAAATGGTACAATAGATTTTAGTGAAAATGAGTCAAGGAGGCATTGTTATGTCAATCGAACTTAAAAGCGAATTTGGCCAAATTGATATTTCGAACGATGTTGCCGCGCAAATCGTAGGAGGCGCAGCAATTGAATGTTACGGTATCGTAGGGATGGCATCTAAGCATCAAATTAGAGATGGCTTAACAGATATTTTACGAAAAGAGAATTTTGCAAAAGGTGTTATTGTACGCCCGCAAGAAGATGGCTTACATATTGACATGTATATTATCGTGAGCTACGGCACAAAAATTTCTGAAGTAGCTTATCAAGTACAATCTAAAGTAAAATACACAGTAAATAAAACATTAGGCATGGACGTAAAAGCAGTAAACATTTATGTGCAAGGCGTGCGTGTTATGAACGTATAAGGAGGAACTTTTACTAATGCAGTTTTTAGACGGAGTAAAGTTTGCCGAAATGGTGCAAATGGGAGCGCATCATTTATATCAAAATGCAAACTACGTAGATTCTTTAAACGTGTTCCCTGTGCCAGACGGTGATACAGGTACTAACATGAATTTATCAATGACCTCAGGAGCAAAAGAAACCGAGACGCAGGCAAGTGAGCATATCGGTAAAACAGCACAAGCCTTATCTAAGGGATTGTTAATGGGCGCGCGTGGTAACTCGGGCGTTATTTTATCGCAATTGTTCCGTGGATTTGGTAAATCAATTGAATCACTAGAAAAAATCGATGCAAAACAATTTGCACAAGCTTTCCAAGCAGGCGTAGATACAGCATATAAAGCTGTAATGAAGCCGGTAGAAGGCACAATCCTAACAGTAGCACGTGTCGCAGCTGAAAAGGGTATGCAACTTGCTGAAACAGAGACAGATATTATTGCGTTAATGGAAGGCTTCACAAAAGAGGCTAAAATTGCGTTAGATAGCACACCAGATTTATTACCTGTATTAAAAGAGGTTGGTGTGGTTGATAGTGGTGGTCAAGGTCTTTTATTTGTGTATGAGGGCTTTTTAGCATCACTTAAAGGTGAGGCATTACCAGAGAAAAACGATGCAACATTAAATGATTTAATTAGTGCAGAGCATCACCGTGTACAAGATTTTATGAGCACAGATGATATTGTCTTTGGTTATTGTACAGAAATTATGGTGCGCTTTGAGGACGATAAAGAGCCGTTTAACGAAGATGATTTCCGTAATGCATTAGCAGAGCTTGGTGATTCATTATTAGTTATTTCAGATGATGAGGTAGCTAAAGTGCATGTGCATACCGAAACACCAGGTAACGTTATGACAATTGGTCAAAAATACGGTAGCCTTATTAAAATTAAAGTTGATAATATGCGTGAGCAACACTCAGCAATTGTTAACGAGGAGCAACCCGCTACGAAGAAAGAAACACATCCCTATGCGATTGTAACAATTGCGATGGGTGAGGGTGTAGCTACGTTATTACGCAGCATAGGCGCTTCTTATGTTATTGAGGGCGGTCAAACAATGAACCCTTCAACAGAGGACATTGTAAAAGCGGTAAAAGAAATTAACGCAGAGCGCGTGCTAATTTTACCAAACAATAAAAATATTGTTATGGCAGCAGAGCAGGCAGTAGAGTTACTTGATATTGAAGCGGCAGTTGTCACAACTAAAACAATTCCTCAAGGGATGGCGGCAATTTTAGCGTTTAACCCAGAGGCAAGTGTTGAAGACAACCAAGCAACGATGACAGAGGCTTTTGCAGATGTGAAAACAGGTCAAGTTACTTTTGCAGTGCGCGATACATCAATTGACGGTGTCGAAATCCATAAGAATGACTTTATGGCATTAGCGGAAGGTAAAATTATTGCTTCAACGAAAACAATGGCAGAGGCGGCACAAACTGTAGCAACGCAGCTTGTGGATGAGGATTCAGAAATTGTAACGATTATTTTCGGTGAGGACGCAACAGAGCAACAAGCTGCTGAGTTAGCAACGTTTATTGAATCATTAAATGAAGATGTTGAGGTAGAGCTGTTTAACGGTAAACAGGCACTGTACCCATTCATCATTTCAGTAGAATAATAGTAAGAAGCGGTGACGTCATGTCACCGCTTCTTTTTTTACCAATCACGCTCACGCAATGCTTCCTCAATGTCTAGTGTAATTGTATAGTGATCAAGCATCGTCATTACAGTCTCCGCAATGTCCTCACGTGCCACCGTTTCAATTTCACTATTATGCGCGTAAAATGTCTCAGCCAAATCGTTGATACTACTAACAGCCACATCAAGGGCTTGTTGTACACGTACTAAATCCTCGCTGTGATGTTGCATTACTTGCTCAGCTGTTTGCAAATAGTTTTTAATGCGATCCACCAAAAAATTGGGGTAGTAATCATCACGATACATATCTACTAAATAAAGTTCTTCCTTCATAAGCTAACCTCCTCTATAACCTGTCTATTATTTGTACCATAACCGCAAAATTTCGACAATATGCACAAAAGTTCTTATTTTATTTGTTTCGTGATAAAATAATGGCAACGTAAATGAAGGAGGGTGCAAGATGAAATTTACATCCGTGTTTGATATTATTGGGCCTGTTATGATTGGTCCGTCATCATCGCATACAGCAGGCGCCGCACGTATTGGTCGGGTGGCACGTGATTTATTTGGTCGTCAACCAAAGCGCGTAGCCATCCATTTGTTTGGCTCGTTTGCCGAAACGTATAAGGGGCATGGCACAGACGTTGCTATTATTGGTGGTCTACTTGACTATGACACATATGATGAGCGCATTAAAACATCGTTTGCTGATGCAGAGGCGCAGGGATTAGCGTTTGAGTTTATTCCTGAGACGGCACATACAGAGCACCCTAATACGGCGCGTATTGTGATGGAAGACGACGAGGGCGAAATGTCTGTTGTTGGGATTTCCATTGGCGGCGGTAAAATTGAGGTAAGTGAAGTGAACGGCTTTAAGCTACGCTTAACAGGCGGCATGCCAGCTATTTTAGTTGTGCATGATGACCGTGCGGGTTGCATTGCGAATGTGGCTAACTGTTTAGCTATGCATAGCGTAAATATTGGTCATATGGAAGTATCACGTATTGAACGAGGGTTAACGGCACTGATGGTAATTGAAGTTGACCAAAATATTGAGGATAAAGTGCTACAGCAAATATCCTTAATTCCAAATATTAATAAAGTATCAAAAATTAATACGTAGGAGGCGCTAGAGATGGATGTATTATTTCACAACGTTAGAGAGCTTGTAGAACGCGCCGAGCTTGAACAAAAAAGTATCGCAGCATTAATGCAAGAGCAAGAGGCAACGATTATTGGGCGTTCAATTGATGATATTCGTGCCCAAATGAAAAATAACCTCGCTGTGATGGAGGCTGCAGTTGAGCGTGGGTTAAAAGGCGTGCAATCTGTAACAGGTTTAACAGGAGGCGATGCCGTACTCATGCAAAAGTATATCGCTAGCGGTAAAGGTTTAGCGGGAGATATGTTGCTTGATGCAGTGAGTAAGGCAGTAGCAACGAATGAGGTAAACGCAGCAATGGGCACAATTTGTGCTACACCAACAGCAGGCTCAGCAGGCGTAGTGCCAGGTGTGCTATTTGCTGTTAAACAAAAATTACAACCTACAGAAGATCAAATGATTGATTATTTATTTACTACGGGTGCTTTTGGCTTTGTTGTAGCTAATAATGCCTCGATTTCAGGAGCTGAGGGCGGTTGTCAAGCTGAGGTTGGCTCTGCAGCAGCAATGGCAGCAGCAGGTGTTGTTGAAATGGCAGGCGGTACGCCACAACAATGTGCAGAAGGCTTTGCGATTACTATGAAAAACATGCTAGGCTTAGTATGTGACCCTGTGGCAGGTTTAGTCGAAGTGCCATGTGTTAAACGTAATGCAATGGGGGCAGCTAATGCAATTGTAGCCGCTGATATGGCACTAGCAGGCATTACAAGCCGTATTCCTTGTGACGAGGTTATTGGTGCTATGTTCCGTATTGGGCAGTCTATGAGTCCAAATTTAAAAGAAACGGCTCGCGGAGGGCTAGCGGCAACACCAACAGGTCGCGCATTAGCTGCAAAAATATTTGGAGGAGCTGTTACGCAAGGTGAGTGAAGGCATTCAACAATCCATAACCGTCATAAAAGGTGTCGGCAAGGAAACGGCAGAAAACCTTAACACGCTCGGTATCGAGACAATTGAGGATTTACTTTTCACCTTTCCTGCAAGGCATGAGGATGTACGTTTAAAAGATTTAGCTGAAACACCACATAATGAAAAAGTAACGGTAGAAGCGCGCGTTGAGAGTGAGCCTACCGTTTTTTATACTGGGCGAAAAAATCGCTTACAGGTGCAAATTTTAGCGGGTCGTTATTTAGTGAAGGCTGTGTTTTTTAACCAAGCCTATTTAAAAAACAAATTACATGTTGGTGACATTGTTACGATTACAGGTAAGTGGGATAAAGGTCGCCAAAGTATTAGTGCAACTAAAATTGATTTTGGTCCAAAGACCGAGCAACTTGATTTTGAGCCTGTATACGCACTGCGCGGCAAGGTTACTAAAAAACGATTTGCGACCTTTATTCAAACAGCGCTCGAAACGTATAAGGATGAGATTGTTGATAGCTTACCTAACACATTACGTGAAAAGTATCGATTACTACCGATTGTAGATGCTTTGTATGCTGTACATTTTCCAACGAGCGCGGCACATGCTATGCAGGCACGACGTCGCTTTGCTTATGAGGAGCTATTACATTTTCAACTTCGTATGCAGGCATTACGCCAGTTGCGTTTAGAGCAGGAGGCAGGCACAGCTATTGCCTATGACTTAGCTAAGGTAAAAGCTTTTATTGCGAGCCTACCTTATGAGCTAACGAATGCACAAAAGCGCGTAGTAAATGAAATATTTCGAGATATTAAATCGATGCGTCGTATGAACCGCTTACTACAAGGAGATGTTGGTTCAGGTAAAACGGTAGTAGCAGCGCTAGCCTTATATGCGGCTGTTACGGCTGGTTATCAAGGTGCACTTATGGCCCCAACTGAAATTTTAGCTGAACAGCACGGCGCATCGCTTGCTGAGTGGTTAGCACCTTTTGGTGTACGCTTAGCGCTATTGTCAGGTTCGACAAAGACGAAGGCGCGACGCGAAATACTCGCACATTTGGCGAGTGGTGACATAGATATTATTATTGGTACACATGCGCTCATTCAGCCTGATGTGCAATTTACTAATCTTGGGCTGGTGATTACAGATGAGCAGCACCGTTTTGGTGTAGCACAGCGTAGGGTATTGCGCGATAAGGGCGAAAACCCTGATGTGTTGTTTATGACAGCCACACCGATACCTCGTACTTTAGCCATTACAGCATTTGGCGAAATGGACGTGTCGTCAATTGATGAAATGCCAGCAGGACGCAAAGTGATTGAAACACACTGGCTACGACCAGAGCAGCTGCCATCTATTTTTGAACGACTGGAGCGTGAATTGCAAGCTGGGCGTCAAGCGTATGCCATTTGTCCATTAATTGAGGAATCGGACAAGTTGGATGTACAAAACGCCGTAGAGTTATATGAGCAACTAACGACAGTTTATGATGGCAAGTTTACGGTGGGCTTAATGCATGGTAGATTGCATGCGGATGATAAGGAGCGCGTGATGCGTGATTTTTCTGAGGGGCGCATCCATGTATTAGTTTCTACAACGGTAGTGGAAGTTGGGGTTAACGTACCTAATGCAACGTTTATGATGATTACAGATGCTGAGCGCTTTGGTTTAGCGCAACTCCATCAATTACGTGGGCGTGTGGGACGTGGTGAACATCAATCCTATTGTGTTTTGTTGGCTGACCCTAAAACGGATGAAGGTAAGGAACGTATGACGGCTATGACAGAGACTAATAATGGCTTTGTATTAGCTGAAAAAGATTTAGAGTTACGTGGCCCAGGGGATTTCTTTGGGCGTAAACAAAGTGGTTTGCCAGAATTTAAAATGGCAGATCTTATTCAAGACTATCGTATTTTAGATGTAGCAAGACAAGATGCGGTTGCACTTTTGCATGAGCCAAACTTTTGGCATGATCCAATGTATGAGGGGCTACAACATATGCTAAAAACTAGTGGAGTAGCAGATGGTGAGCGCTTCGATTAAAAAATCGCTTGCAATCTAATTTATGAATTATTATACTGATGTTAGTACCAAGTGCTAATATCTGATAAAAGAAGGTGGCAGTTGACGTGAGAAAACCAAAGAAAGAACGTCAGCAATTGTTAGTAGAAACGATTACTGACAATCCATTCATTACAGACGAGCAGTTAGCCGCACATTTTGATGTGAGTGTGCAGACGATTCGTTTAGATCGAATGGAGTTAGCAATACCCGAATTACGTGAACGTATTAAAGATGTCGCTGCAAAAACATATGAGAATGAAGTGAAGTCTTTACCACTTGACGAAGTAATCGGCGAAATTATCGATATTGAGCTTGATAAACGAGCGTTATCTATTTTTGATGTGGGCGAGGAGCACGTATTTCAGCGTAATGGCATTGCACGAGGACATCATTTATTTGCGCAAGCTAACTCATTAGCTGTGGCTGTAATTGATGATGAACTGGCATTAACCGTACGCGCTGAAATTATTTTCACAAAACCTGTGCGTGCAGGCGACCGCGTAATAACTAAAGCAGTGGTCACAAGACAGGATAGCGAAAAAAATCGCACCTATGTAACGGTGACATCCACTGTGGACAATAAAAATGTCTTTAAAGGCGAATTTGAAATGTATCGTACAAGAGGTGAAAATCAATGATTATTGCAGTAGATGGCATGGGTGGAGATAATGCACCACAAGCCGTAATTGAGGGTGTATACCAAGCACTAGAGGCGTTTCCTGAGTTAACCATTCATTTATATGGACAGCAACAAGTGATGCAACCATATTTAAAGACACATGAACGAATCCAAATTGTAGAGTGTTCGGAGGTTGTTGAGGCAACGGATGACGCGGCACGTGCTGTACGCCGTAAAAAAGATTCTTCAATGGCGCGTATTTTACAAGCTGTAAAAGAAGGGCAAGCGGAGGCTTGCTTGTCAGCGGGGAATACGGGTGCATTAATGGCAGGTGGGCTATTTCAAGTAGGGCGTATTGATGGTATTGCACGACCTGCATTAGCGACAACGCTTCCTACAATTGATGGTAAGGGCTTTTTAATGCTAGATTTAGGTGCAAATGCTGACCCAAAACCAGAGCATTTAGCGCAGTATGCAGTGATGGGCAATGTCTATGCACAAAAGGTGCGTAAACTAGCTACACCACGCGTTGGGCTATTAAATATTGGTACAGAGGAACAAAAAGGCAATGAGCTAACTAAGGCAGCATTTCCGTTGATTCAACAAGAAGCACTTAACTTTGAGGGCAATGTGGAGTCACGTGAGTTATTAAACGGTGTAGCAGATGTGGTTGTTACAGACGGCTTTACTGGCAATATGGTGTTAAAGTCTGTTGAGGGTACAGCTGTAACTATGTTTACGATGCTAAAAGAAGCCTTCACGTCTTCTACTAAAGCTAAGTTAGGTGCTGTGTTAGCCAAGGACGGCTTACGCGGTATTAAAACTAAAATGGATTATACCGAGTATGGTGGTGCAGCGCTATTTGGTTTAAAAGCACCTGTTATTAAAGCGCATGGCTCGTCAAACGCAAAAGCAATTTTTAGCGCGTTACGTCAAGCTAAAGAAATGGTGGAGTATGATGTAACATCTACAATTCAACAAACGATTGCAAAATCAAACTAAAGGGGTTTTTTATAATGGCAACAATCGCATTTATTTTTCCGGGGCAAGGCTCACAAACTGTCGGGATGGGGCAGCAATTTGTAGCGGAGCATGAAGATAGTAAAGCAATTTATGAGGCAGCAAACACGGCGCTAAATTATGATTTAGCTAAGTTAATGCTTGAAGGACCTCAAGAAGAGCTAACATTAACGTATAATGCACAGCCTGCATTACTAACAACAGGTGTTATGGTAGCAGAGCGCTTAAAGCAAGCTGGTATTGCACCTCACTATGTTGCAGGGCACTCATTAGGAGAATATAGCGCACTTGTTGCGTCAGGTGTTATGCAATTTACAGATGCGGTTGTTGCTGTACATAAGCGCGGCTTATTTATGGAAGAAGCCGTACCAGCAGGTGAGGGAGCAATGGCAGCCATTTTAGGTATGGATGCTGACAAGTTAACAAGTGTGACAGAGCGCATTACTAAACAAGGTAATACAGTGCAACTTGCTAACTTAAATTGCCCAGGACAAATTGTGATTTCTGGTACTAAAGCTGGTGTGGATAAGGCTTGTGTTTTAGCTAAAGAGGAAGGCGCAAAGCGTGCGATTCCATTAGTAGTGAGTGGACCTTTCCACTCGTCGTTAATGACACCAGCAGCAGAAAAACTAGATGCGGTACTTGCACAATTGCCATTAACAGAAGGAGCTGTGCCGCTGATTGGTAATGTGACAGCAGATGTTGTAGCGGTGAGTGATGTGCAACAAGAGCTTGTCGCGCAAGTTTATAGCCCTGTACGCTGGGAAGAAAGTGTACGTAAAATGCTTGATTTGGGTGTTGATACTTTTATTGAGTGCGGGCCTGGAAAAGTATTATCAGGTTTAGTGAAAAAAGTAGACCGTTCTGTAACAACATACTGCGTGTATGATGAAGCGAGTTTACAAGCAGTAGTAGAAGCGGCAAAGGAGTGGGCATAATGACAAAAACAGCAGTAGTAACAGGTGCATCACGCGGTATTGGTCGTGCGATTGCATTAAAGTTAGCACAAGACGGCGCCAATGTTGTCGTTAACTATAGTGGCTCACAAGCAAAAGCTGAGGAAGTTGTAGCAGAAATAAAAGCGCTTGGACAACAGGCAATTGCTGTGCAAGCTAACGTGGCAGATGCAGATGAAGTAAAAGCTTTAATGGGTGCTGCAATGGATGCTTTCGGTTCAATTGATATTTTAGTTAACAATGCAGGTATTACACGCGATAATTTGTTAATGCGTATGAAGGAAGACGAGTGGGATAGCGTAATGGATACGAACCTAAAAGGCGTATTTTTATGTACAAAAGCTGTAGCACGCCAAATGATGAAACAACGCGCAGGACGTATTATTAATGTTGCTTCGATTGTAGGTGTTGCAGGTAATGCAGGTCAGGCAAATTACGTAGCAGCTAAAGCAGGTGTTATCGGTTTAACAAAAACGACAGCAAAAGAGCTTGCGGCACGTAATATTTTAGTGAACGCTGTAGCCCCTGGCTTTATTGCAACTGATATGACAGAGGAGTTACCACAAGATGTTAAGGATGCGATGTTAACACAAATCCCGCTGGCGAAACTTGGACAGCCAGAAGACGTCGCTAACGTAGTAGCATTTTTAGCATCAGAAGGTGCTAATTATATGACAGGTCAAACCTTGCATATTGATGGTGGCATGGTAATGTAATGTAAGCTGTTAAAATTGTGTAAAATTTATTATACTCATTTGAGGGGAGGTGACTGATTTGACTACAGTATTAGAGCGCGTAACAAAAGTAATCGTTGACCGTTTAGACGTTGAAGAGAACAAAGTAACACCAGAGGCTTCATTCCGTGAAGATTTAGGTGCTGACTCTTTAGACGTAGTAGAACTAGTAATGGAACTTGAGGACGAGTTTGAGATGGAAATCTCTGACGAGGATGCAGAAAAAATTACAACAGTAGGTTCTGCGGTAACATACATCGAAAGCAAATTAGGCTAATAAAGTCTTACGAGGCACCTCGCATCGACGCGTTCGATCGAGCGTGCCTCTTTTGTATGAAAAAGTGATGCGTTAACCAAGTTGTAAAAAGGCGAAATACTTTTGCACAATTACCTTAGAAAAGGTACACTTAACGTTAGAAACTGAGCAGAAAGGTAGAATGTGTATGATAAATAAAAGAAGAGGTACGGCACAGAAGCCAGGTGTCATCCCAGAGAAAGCGCGCGCGCAATTTGATGTATTGCAAGAGAAGTTAAGCATCTCGTTTCAAAATAAAGCTTTACTATACCAAGCTTTTACACATTCGTCTTATGTGAATGAGCATCGACGTAAATTATTTACAGATAACGAACGTCTAGAATTTTTAGGAGATGCGGTGTTAGAGCTATCCGTATCAAAATATTTATTTGAAAAATACCCTGCTATGAGCGAGGGAGAATTAACGAAGTTACGTGCTTCAATTGTATGTGAACCTTCATTAGTTATTTTCGCCAATGAATTAAATTTCGGTCATTATGTATTGCTCGGTAAAGGTGAGGAGCTAACAGGTGGTCGTGAGCGTCCTGCGTTACTTGCAGACGTATTTGAAGCATTCATCGGTGCATTATATTTAGATCAAGATTTAGATACAGTTGTGCAGTTTTTAGCACGTGTCGTCTTTCCTAAGGTGGATGTCGGTGCATTTTCGCATGCGATGGACTTTAAAAGTCAGCTTCAAGAGATGGTACAACAATCTAGCAGTGGTTTGTTAAATTATGAGATTATTGATGAGCGTGGACCAGCGCATAATCGTACGTTTGTATCAAGTGTCCTGTTAAATGGACAGGAGCTAGGTGTCGGACGAGGTAAATCGAAAAAAGAAGCCGAGCAACAAGCAGCACAATGTGCCATGGTTGTGATTAAAGAACAGCAAGGAGAGGCTTAAATGTATTTAAAGCGCTTAGACATGGTCGGTTTTAAATCATTTGCTAAGCGTACGAGTATTGATTTTGTACCTGGATTAACAGCGGTTGTAGGTCCTAACGGTAGTGGTAAAAGTAATGTTACAGATGCGATACGCTGGGTGCTCGGTGAGCAGTCAGCTAAATCGCTGCGTGGTGCAAAAATGGAGGATATTATTTTCTCTGGTAGTGATGCACACCGTGCGGTTAATGTCGCAGAGGTAACCCTCGTTTTAGATAATAGTGATGAGCGTGTTAAATTGCCTTATAACGAGGTGAGTGTAACGCGTCGTGTTCATCGTTCAGGCGAAAGCGAGTATTTACTTAATAATCAAGCTTGTCGTTTAAAAGATATTACCGACTTATTTATGGATTCAGGTTTAGGAAAAGAAGCCTTTTCGATTATTTCGCAAGGGCGAGTAGATGAAATTTTAAATAGCCGTCCCCAAGACCGTCGCGCCATCTTTGAAGAGGCTGCGGGGGTTTTAAAATATAAGCTACGAAAAAAGAAGGCAGAGCATAAATTATTTGAAGCGGACGAAAATCTTTTGCGAGTGTTAGATATTTTACACGAGCTAAGCGACCGTTTAGCCCCCTTAGAGCAACAAGCTTCTAAGGCACGGGATTATTTACAAATGACGGCAGATGTCCGAGATTATGATATTGCCGTAATGGTAGCAGATGCGACAGCGCAGTTAACAGCGATGCAGGCGCACCAAGCAACAGAGCAACAATATAAAGAACAAGAGCAACACTTTGCTAAGCAGGTAGCGGAGTTAGAGGTACTTGTGCAAACGCTAATGAGTGAGCGTCAAACGCTTGATCAACAATACGAGGCCACAAATGCGAGCTTATTAGAGGCAAGTACAGAGGTGGAGCGTTTAACAGGCTATCAAGCTGTTAGTGCGGAAAAGGCGCAAAATAAGGCGCAACGTTTAGCACAACTTGAAGCGGCAAAAGCACACCAAGCTACCAAAATTAATGCATTAACAGAAAAACAACAACAGGAGCGCACGCACTTTGCCACGCTACAAACACAAGTAAAAGAACAAGAACAACAAGTGAAGCAATATGAACATGTACTACAGCGCTCTGCTAAAGAGATTGATAAAGAGATTGAGCAACAACGCAATCGCTACATTGACCTCATGAATGAGCAGGTTACTGTCAAAAATGATATGAAGCATATTGAGCAACAAATGGCACGTCAACAAGCAATGACATCACGTGTGAGCACTCAAAATGATGAGGCGAGTGAGCAATTGCGCACATTACAGCAACAGTTTAGTGAGCTTACACAACGCAATGCCACGTTACATGATAAATTAGGGCATTTGCGTCAGCAGTTAAAGCAACAAACACAACAAGTGGATAAACAAAAAAATGCGTTTGAGAAAAAACAAGCGATGCTTTATGAGGCGTATCAGCATCAGCATCGTTTAAAAGCGCGCAAAGATACACTTGAAGAGTTAGCAGCGGATTTTTCTGGCTTCTATCAAGGTGTACGTGCGGTATTACAAGCAAGAGCGAGCAATCAATTGCAAGGTATTGACGGTGCAGTAGCGGAGCTATTACATGTGCCAAAGCAATATACACAGGCTATCGAAACAGCATTAGGTGCTTCAAGTCAGCATATTATTACTACGGATGAAAAAGCTGCCCAGTATGCAATTCAATATTTAAAACGTAAAAAAGAAGGACGTGCGACATTTTTACCACGTACCGTTATTAAGCCACGCCTTATCCAAAGTCACATCTTACAAGAAGTAGCAAGTCATCCAGCCTTTATTAATACTGCGTCCGCGCTTGTTAGTGCAGACCAACAGTATGAGGCTATTGTAGATAACTTACTAGGTAGTGTAATTGTGGCGCAGGATTTGCAAGGTGCAACAGCAATTGCTCGTTTAGCAGGCTTCCGTTACCGCGTAGTGACGCTTGAAGGGGATGTTGTAAATGCGGGTGGTTCTTTAACAGGTGGTGCCGCACAGCGTCAATCTAATGTGTTTTCACGTAAATTAGAGTTAGATGATTTAGCGAGCAAGCTGACGCAAATTAATGCTCAAATTACGACAGCTGAAGCTGATGTACAGCAAGGTAAGGTAATGTTGCAAACACAGCAACAACAGCTTGTACAATTACGTGAAGACATAGAGAGCACGCAACAACAAGCTCATGCAAGTGCAGCGCAGGTAACAGCACTAGAAAATGATAAAAAACATCTAGAAGCACGTGTGTCAGTAGTAGCGACAGAGCGTACAGATGCTACAGAGCAAATTGCTCAGCTAACAGCACAGTATGAGCAAGCAACAGCACGTGTAACCGCATTAACACAAGAACTGACGCAAATTGATGAGCAGGTACAAAGCTTAACGAATCTCAAAGAGAAAAGTGAGCTTGAGCGTGATACATTACGTGCTCAACTAGATGATCTACGTCCAAAGCTTGCAGTTAGCAAGGAAAAACGAGCTCAAGCAGGCGAAGCCATTGCAGGCTATGAGCTAGCACTTGAACAAGCAAAAGCGGAGTTAGCATCCATTGCTGAAGACATTACTTGGTTTACTAAAGAGCAAGGTGAGCAAGATTCACCTGAGGTACTAACACAAAAAATTACTGCGTGGCAAACAGCGAAGCAGGAAAACGAACAACGCTTGCAAACATTACGAGAAGCACGTGCAACAAATCGTGTGACGTTGCAGGATAAGGAAGTAACGCTACAACAATTGCGCATGCAACATCAAGGTTATGTTGAGCAACTTCATGATATTGCGCTAAAAATTGAGCGTGCGCATAGTCGCATTACGTATATTGAAGAGCAGCTATGGGAGCAATATGAGTGGGATTTACGCTCACAGCAAGATGTACCGAAGTTAACAATTGATATTGAGCAGGCACGACGTCGTGTCAAATTATTAAAACAATCGATTGAAGAACTTGGCACTGTTAATGTAGATGCTATTGCAGAATATGAACAGGTGATGGAGCGTTATACTTTCTTACAGGAACAACGTAATGATTTAGTAGAGGCGCAACAAACATTGAATGAAGCCATTTGCGAAATGGATAGTGAAATGACAGTGCGCTTTAAAACAACCTTTGAAGAAATCCGAACACATTTCCATAGTGCATTTCGTGAGTTATTTGGTGGTGGTAATGCTGATTTGGTATTAATTGATCCAACCAATTTACTAGAAACAGGTATTGAGATTGTTGCCCAGCCACCAGGTAAAAAATTGCAAAGTCTTTCACTACTTTCGGGTGGGGAACGTGCGCTAGTTGCTATTGCACTATTATTTGCTATTTTAAAAACGCGACCTGTGCCATTTTGTGTGCTCGATGAAGTTGAGGCTGCGCTAGATGAAGCCAATGTAACGCGTTATGCAGAGTACCTGCGTAAACTTAGTGGTGATACACAATTTATTGTGATTACACACCGTAAAGGCACAATGGAAGGTGCTGATGTTCTGTATGGTATTACAATGCAGGAGTCGGGCGTATCTAAACTTGTGTCTGTGAAATTAGAACAAGATGAAGAGGAGCGACAATAATGAGTTTTTTTAAGCGCTTGAAAGATAAATTAATGGGCAATCCCGAAGAAGAAAAGAAGGACGAACTACTTGCAGAGCAAGCAGAGGAAGAAGCTACTACCTTGCCAGAACCGTCACCAGAGGATATTGAGGAAACGGTCGAAGTAATGGAGGCAACACTTGCAGAGGAGCCTATAGCTGCACCACCAATTGAGGAGGTAGCAGAGGAGCAACCTGTCGAAGAAGAGGTAGAGGAAGAAGAAGCTGAAGAGACAGAGCAAAAGCCATCAGCATGGTCAATTACAGCAAAATTCAAAGCGGGATTAGCGAAAACACGCGACACGTTTACTTCAAAAGTAAATGACCTTGTAGCGCGTTACCGTAAAGTGGATGAAGACTTCTTTGAGGAATTAGAGGATGTGTTATTACAGGCGGATGTTGGTTTTGAAACCGTAATGGAGTTAATGGACAAATTACGTTTCGAAGTACAACGTCAAAATATTAAAGATACTGAGGGTATCCAAGCTATTATTTCAGAAAAACTTGTTGAGATTTATGAACAAGGTGAAGCAGATTCTATTGAATTAAACATTCAACCTAAAGGTGAGTTAACGGTTATTTTATTTGTTGGTGTAAATGGTGTAGGTAAAACAACAACTATTGGTAAACTCGCGCACCGTCTACAAAAAGAAGGTAAAACCGTTATGTTAGCTGCAGGTGATACTTTCCGTGCTGGTGCAATTGACCAGTTACAAGTATGGGGAGACCGCGTTGGTTGTGAGGTTGTTAAACAATCAGAAGGCTCAGATCCAGCTGCTGTAATGTTTGACGCAATCCAAGCGGCTAAAAAACGCAATGTGGATGTATTAATCTGCGATACAGCAGGACGCCTACAAAATAAAGTTAATTTAATGAATGAGCTTGAAAAAGTACATCGTGTTATTTCGCGAGAAGTGCCTAATGCGCCACATGAGGTATTATTAGCATTAGACGCAACAACAGGTCAAAACGCGCTTGTACAGGCGCAAACATTTAAAGAAGTAACGGATGTTACGGGTATTGTATTAACAAAACTTGATGGCACAGCTAAAGGCGGTATTGTATTAGCAATTCGTAATAAGCTCCATATTCCTGTGAAATTTGTAGGGCTTGGTGAGAAGATGGATGATTTACAGCCATTTGATGCAGAGCGTTATGTATATGGCTTATTTGCGGAAGGTTTAGAGCGCGAACTAGAAAATAGCGAAGACGAGGCATAATCAAGTAGATTACCTTGACAGCAAAGCGTGTCGTTCGATATGATACAGTAGATTAACGACAGGAGAGAAATGTGATGCTACTTGAAAAAACAACGCGCATGAATTTTCTTTTCGATTTTTATCAAGCATTGTTAACGGATAAACAGCGTAGCTATATGGAGCTGTACTATTTGGATGACCATTCACTTGGCGAAATCGCGGATTCATACGGTGTATCACGACAAGCTGTATATGATAATATAAAACGTACAGAAAAAATGCTTGAAGGCTACGAAGAAAAGCTTTGCCTATTTGAAAAATTCGAAAAGCGTAAGCATATTTTGCAGCATTTACTAACGAGTATCGAACAAAACGGTAATAACGAGGAGCAAAAACAGCTCGTCGAACAGTTAAAGGAATGGGATTAGGAGGCGACTTAAGTGGCGTTTGAAGGATTATCGGAACGACTCCAGGAAACGATCCAAAAAATCAAAGGTAAAGGTAAGGTAACAGAGCAAGACGTTAAAGCGATGATGCGTGAGGTACGCTTTGCTTTAATTGAGGCCGATGTTAACTTACAAGTTGTAAAGCAATTTGTTAAGGCTGTCAGCGAACGTGCAGTAGGCGCAGACGTTATGAAGAGCCTAACACCTGGTCAACAAGTTATTAAAATTGTACAAGACGAGCTTACAACTTTAATGGGCGGCGAACAAAGCCCAATTAAATTTAACCCTAAACCACCAACCGTTATTATGATGGTTGGTTTGCAAGGGGCAGGTAAAACAACAACTACGGGTAAGCTAGCTAATGTGTTACGTAAAAAATACAATCGTAAACCATTACTTGTAGCTGCCGACGTCTATCGTCCAGCAGCTGTTCAACAGCTTGAGACATTAGGTAAGCAACTATCTTTACCAGTGTTTTCGATGGGCACGGACGTATCACCCGTAGAAATTGCTGAAAAGGCAATCGAACAGGCAAAAGAAGAGCACTATGATGTTGTGATTATTGATACGGCGGGTCGTTTACATATTGACGAAACGTTAATGCAAGAGTTAAAAGACATTCGTGCGATTAAAGAGCCTGACGAAATCTTTTTAGTTGTTGATGCAATGACAGGTCAAGATGCAGTCAATGTAGCAAATAGTTTCAATGATGCACTGGGCATTACAGGCGTTGTATTAACGAAGCTTGATGGTGACACGCGCGGTGGTGCGGCGTTATCGATTCGTTCTGTAACACAAAAGCCAATTAAATTTGTTGGTATGGGCGAAAAGATGGACGCTTTAGAGCCATTCCATCCTGAACGCATGGCATCTCGTATTTTAGGTATGGGTGATATGCTTTCATTAATTGAAAAAGCGCAAGCACAAGTTGATGAAGATAAGGCCAAAGAGCTAGAAGAAAAATTTAAAACGCAAAGTTTTACATTTGATGACTTTATCGAACAACTGCAACAAGTTAAGAAGATGGGCCCTCTCGATGAAATTTTAAAAATGATTCCTGGGGCAAACAAAATCAAAGGTTTGGAGAATGCTAAGGTAGATGACAAGCAAATGGCGCACCTAGAGGCGATTATTTACTCGATGACACCTGCAGAGAAAACAAACCCTGATATCATTAACTCAAGCCGTAAAAAGCGTATCTCGCGCGGTTCAGGTCGACCAATCCAAGAAATTAATCGCCTGTTAAAGCAGTTTGAGGAAATGAAAAAGATGATGAAACAAATGACGGGCATGGCTTCTGGTAAAGGTAAGAAAAAGATGAAAATGCCTGGTCTAGATTCGTTATTTAAGTAAAAAAAGTAGTGTGTTAAGAAAAAACACTTTACAAACAAACCAAACATTGATAATATACTATCTTGTGTGAAACTTATTCGGAGGTGCAAAGAAAATGGCAGTTAAAATTCGTTTAAAACGTATGGGAGCTAAAAAATCTCCTTTCTATCGTATCGTAGTAGCAGACGCTCGCGCGCCACGCGACGGTCGTCAAATCGAAACAGTAGGTACTTACAACCCACTTACTCAACCAGCTACACTTAAAATCGATGAAGAGAAAGCTCTTAAATGGTTAGCTAACGGTGCAAAACCATCTGATACAGTTCGTAACCTGTTCTCAGATGAAGGCATCATGGAAAAATTCCATAACCAAAAATTCAGCAAATAATCGGAGGTGACGTCTTTGAAGCAGCTGATTGAAACAATCGTTTTACCGTTAGTCGATTTCCCTGAGCAAGTACGCATTACTGCGGACGAATCAGATAATCGGGTTGTTTATAAACTTTTTGTTCATCCAGAGGATCGAGGGAAAGTCATAGGCAAGCAGGGGCGCGTTGCAAAGGCAATTCGTACAATTGTTTATTCAGCAGCAGGCAGTCACCATAAGAAGACTTACGTCGACATAGTGGATTAGAAAAGGGAGGAGCTTGCAAAAGTTCCTCTCTTTTTATTTATAAAAAGAGGTGAATACATGGAATGGTTTAATGTAGGGCGCATTGTAAATACACATGGTGTGCGCGGTGAGGTTCGTATTTTATCAACGACAGATTTTGAAGATGAGCGTTTTTATGTAGGTAATCGTCTAGGTGCATTTAAAAAGGACGATAAAAAACCAACGTGGGTAACGATTGCATCGGTACGTCGTCACAAAAACTTTATTTTATTAACATTTGAAGGCATGCATAATATGAATGATGTCGTGCCATTTAAAGAAGGTCTATTAAAAATTACGAAAGACCAAATGGAAGAAGACGTGTTAGAAGAAAACGAATTTTACTTCCATGAAATCATCGGATGTACCGTTGTCGCAGAAGACGGCGAAGTAATCGGTGAAATTAAAGATATTTTGCAAACAGGTGCGAATGATGTTTGGGTAGTTAAGGGCGCTAAAAAAGAGCATTACATCCCATACATTGAGGACATCGTACAAGATATTAATATTGAGGATAAAAAAATTACAATTCATGTAATGGAAGGACTTTTATAAATGAATATTCATGTGCTTAGTTTGTTTCCAGATATGTTTACGGGTGTGTTTGGTTCTTCGATTCTAAAAAAAGCGCAGGAAAAAGGTGCCGTAACATTAGATGTCACAGATATTCGTGAGTTTGCATATGATAAGCATCGTCAGGTAGATGATTACCCTTATGGTGGTAGTGCAGGTATGGTATTAAAGCCTGAGCCAATGTTTGAGGCGGTAGAGAAGCTCTCAGAGGGACGTAAGCCACGCGTTGTGCTGCTATGCCCACAAGGAGAGCGCTACACGCAAAAGAAGGCTGAGGAGTTTGCGCAAGAAGAAGAATTGATTTTACTATGCGGGCATTATGAAGGTTATGATGAGCGTATCCGTGAATATTTAGTTACGGACGAAATTTCAATTGGCGACTATGTGCTAACAGGCGGCGAAATTGGCGCTATGACAATTGTTGATAGTGTCGTACGTTTGCTACCAGGTGTGTTAGGACAGGAGGCGTCTCATGTCAATGATTCGTTCTCTACTGGGTTGCTTGAGCACCCTCACTATACGCGTCCTGCAGACTTTCGTGGCATGAAGGTGCCTGACATTTTATTATCAGGTCACCATGCAAATATTGAGAAATGGCGTGAACAGCAATCGCTAAAACGTACGTTTTTACGCCGTCCCGATTTACTAGAAAACTATCCACTTACAGCAGAACAACGCGCTTACTTAGCAACATTAAAAAAATAACATTGCGCTTGTTAAGCTGACAAATTTGTGGTATTATTCATTTTGTACTTCTTTGTAGAAGTGCCGGATTACGATGTTCCGCTGCAATTCAGTATTGTAAGAGCGTCTGTTATAAGGAGAGAAAATAATGACAAACATTATTACAGAAATCACTAAAGAACAACTTCGCACAGACCTACCTACTTTCCGTGCTGGTGACACAGTCAAAGTACACGTTAAAGTAGTAGAGGGTACTCGTGAACGTATCCAAATGTACGAAGGTGTTGTAATCAAACGTCGCGGTGGCGGAATTAGCGAAACTTTCACAGTTCGTAAAATTTCTTACGGTGTAGGTGTTGAACGTACATTCCCTGTACACACACCAAAAATCGCTCAATTAGAAGTTACTCGTCGCGGTAAAGTACGTCGCGCTAAACTTTACTACCTACGTAAATTACGTGGTAAAGCAGCACGTATTAAAGAAATTCGATAATCAACACGAAAAAGGAGTTCGCGTGCGAACTCCTTTTCTTTTTGCTTGTCATAGATATTATAATTCTACTACAATGTAGAGTAGTAAAGGAGTGGCATAAATGGCTGAAAAAGAAGTAGCCCCAAAGAATGAATTTTGGGAATGGACGAAAGCATTGCTGATTGCATTTGCAGTAGCAGCGCTTGTGAAGTATTTTTTATTCACACCGATTGTGGTGGACGGAGAGTCGATGACGCCAACACTGCAAGACCGTGACCGTATGATCGTCAATAAAATTGGTTATACCATTGGTGGGCCAGATCGCTTTGAAATCGTAGTGTTCCATGCACCAGCTGGTAAAAACTATATTAAACGTATTATTGGTTTACCTGGTGACAAAGTGGAGTACCGTGATGATCAGCTATACATTAATGACGAGCCACTTGACGAGCCATACTTAGACGAAAAGAAAGCTATGCTACTCGATGGTACATTAACTGAGGACTTTATTATTGAGCGTGTACCAGATGACCAAATTTTTGTAATGGGTGATAACCGCCGAGGTAGTACGGATAGCCGCCATATCGGGCCCGTAGCTAACGAAAAAGTAATCGGTCAAACAAGCATCGTCTTTTGGCCATTTAAACAAATTGGTAAGGTAAAATAAAAACGGGAAGCGTGTAGCTTCCTTTTTTTATGAGAAAGGATAGAAGAATAGATGACAATACAATGGTTTCCAGGGCATATGGCGAAAGCCCGCCGCCAAGTAACGGAAAAATTAAAATTAGTTGATATTATGTTTGAGCTTGTAGACGCGCGTCTACCGCTTTCTTCACGCAACCCTATGTTAGATAGCATTATTCATCAAAAGCCACGTCTCATCATTTTAAATAAGGCTGACATGGCAGATGAGCATGAGACACAGAAGTGGGTAGCTCATTTTGAAGGTACAGGCCAACGAGCAGTAGCTATTAACTCATTAGAAGGTAAAGGGCTACAAAAAGTAACAAAAGCTGCACAAGAAATCTTGGCTGAAAAATTTGAACGTATGCGCCAAAAAGGCATGAAGCCACGTGCTATCCGTGCGATGATTGTTGGGATTCCGAACGTTGGTAAATCGACTTTAATTAACCGTTTAGCGAAAAAGAATTTAGCGAAGACAGGTAATATGCCAGGTGTTACAAAAGCACAGCAATGGATTAAAGTAGGCAAAGACATTGAGCTACTTGATACACCAGGGATTTTATGGCCGAAGTTTGAAGACCAAGAAATTGGTTATAAGCTTGCACTTACAGGAGCGATTAAGGATACGGTAACTAATTTAGAAGACGTTGCAGTATATGGGCTTAAGTTTTTAGCTGAGCGCTACCCAAACCGTTTGCAAGATCGTTACGGCTTTAGTGTACTGCATGAAGATTTAGTCGATACATTTGACCATATCGGCAAGTTACGCCGCGTATTTGGACAAGGCGGAGAGATTGACTATGACCAAGTTGCGGAGATTGTTGTTCGTGATGTACGTGGTTTAAATTTTGGTCGTTTAACATTTGATTTTGTTGACGAAATGATCCAAGAATAACAAAAAGGACTAGCTAATCGCGGCTAGTCCTTTTTATGTGCGAAAAAAACAGGGGCATGTGCATTTAACTGTTGCATTAGCGTTTTGCTACGTTCGCTATGCATTTGCTTAATTTCGCCATTGGTTAATCGTTCCTTGTCGTCGTGCTTTTTACTTTCTTGTTCTACACGTAGCCAAAAGATTAGTTTTTGTGACAATAGCACGCGTACACCATTTGGTTTTACTAGATACACACGTTCAAAGCCATCCTCAAATACTGTGATTTTGGGACCGTCGTCTTGTGGCTTTTGCGCTTGTTCGTAATGTTTGCGTTGTTCAGCGATAGCGTCATTGACGATGCGATTGGCGATTTGTGCAATTTCCATTCCTCTCACCTCAAGTAATGTATCGGATTAGAGAGGTTTTTCTTTTAGAAAACGATAAAATAACCGATAATAGGCATACGAATAAAGATTGAGGGGCGTAATTATGAAAACAGTAAAAGAAATTACACAAGCATTAAAAGAAGCGACAACAGAGCAAGCGTGGATAACGGAGCTAGCTACTGATGAGCGTGCAGGCGTACAAAAGGCATTAAAGCAATTTTATAGTCGCTTAACAAAAATACAAGAGGCACATCAGGCACATTTAGAGCGAGTAGCTTTTGATGATAGTTACCGTGCAAAATACGGTGCAGTTCTAGCAGGTGTAGATGAGGCGGGGCGCGGGCCACTTGCAGGTCCTGTCGTAACAGCTGCAGTAGTATTACCGACAGATTGTAGTGCATTTGAAGGCATCAACGACTCTAAACAATTAACAAAAGAACAACGAGCAAATTATGCTGCTGTCATTAAAGCGAATGCTGTGGCATATGCTATTCATTTTCAACCTGTACAGGTGATTGATAAAATTAATATTTATGAGGCGACAAAGCGTTCTATGGCACGTAGTGTAGGTTTACTAACTGTGCAGCCTGATGGGGTATTGTTAGATGCGATGACGGTTGCGATTGCCCTTCCACAAGAAAATATCATTAAGGGCGATGCTAAAAGTTTGAGCATCGCAGCAGCTTCTATTTTAGCTAAGACTGCACGTGATGCTTATATGGACGAATTAGCCGAAAAATACCCAGCCTATGGTTTTGAACAACATGCAGGTTATGGTACACCACAGCATTTAGAGGCGTTAGCTAAGCATGGTGTAACGGCAGAGCATCGCACGTCATTTGAACCAATTAAATCAATGGTACAAGGAGGTTGGCTAAAATGAATATGTCATTTCAAGCGGTAGGGGGCAATCAAGCAATCCAAGCACAGCAACAACCTCTAGCGCTTCGACAAGGACAAGTATTTCATGGCACAATTAAACAACTATTTCCTGATCAAATGGCAGAAGTACAAATTGGTGGACATAAAATGATAGCTAAGCTTGAAGTGCCACTTAAAGCTGGTGACGCACACTTCTTTCAAGTGACAGGCACTACACCGCAAACAGAGCTTAAAGTAGTAACAGGACCGATGGGACCGCAAATGTCGCAAAGCCAGCAAATGAATCAGCTACTCGATACTATGAATGTGCCAAAAACGGCAGACATGCAAAAGGTTATGGCACATTTTATGAAGGAACAAGTGCCTATTTCTAAAGAGCAACTTGTACAAGCTGAAGCGTGGATAAAAAATTTAGATGGGGCTGATAAGCAACAGGCATTAACGGCATTAACGAAAATGGTAGAGTTGAAAATGCCTTTTACTAACGAAGTATTTCAAGCGTTAATGAATGGGCAAAAAACGAGTGGGATGACAAGTGCGTTACAACAAGTAGCAAACCTACTACAGACAGACACTGGTCTACCGGCTGATTTGCGTCAATCATTGCTTTCACAAATCAATCAATTAGCTAAACCTTTTGGTGCAGAAACAGGAGGTGTGATGTTAGCTAAGTTAGTGCAAACTTTGCAAAACCCAGCATCCTCTGTAGCGGATAAATTACAAGCGCTACAGGTGCTGAAGCAGGCAGGAGCTGTACAACCAAATGCTACAATGCAAAATATTGCACCAAATACACAGCAAGGTCAGCCTTCTACAATCGTACAACAGGTAATGCAAGCAACGCCTAGCACAGCACAGGCAGTAGCTAATGATGTTAAGGCATGGGTAGCGACTCAGTCGAGCTTAACTACAGAAAATAAACAAGCTTTAACGCAGTTAGTAGAACGATTTCAACAATTGCCAGCCACACCACAAACCATTCAATCCTTTGGCAAAGAGTTGCAACACCAATTATTGCGTGCCTTTAGTGCTAATGCGGAACAACAAATTTTTGGGCAAGACCAAGGAGCAAAAGAGCAACTCCTATCTTTGCTACGTCCAGGTCTTACAGCGCCTCAGCAAGCACAACTGCTACAGCAACTCACGGAGCAACTCGCAAAGCCGCAGGCACCTATTGTGCAAAATCTAATGACCACAGCCGAGGCACAAGTAGCAGCCGCAGTAGATAGTAAAGCTATGGAACATGCCATGAAGCATGTAATGCGTGGGCTAGGCGTGAGTTATGAGGCCATGCTTACTCAAAGAGCGGCAGACACACAAGCGATTGCTCAAATGATTAAGCCCCAATTACAAGCGATGCTAGAGCAACCTGTATCACCTGAAATGCGCCAAGCGAGCGAAATGTTATTATCTCGTATGAACGGTATGCAATTATTATCTGGAGAGAATGGACCACAGCAACAGTTAACTATGCAAGTGCCGCTAGAGTTTTTTGGTAAGCGTACAGATGCAACTTTGCAATGGAGTGGGCGTATGAAGGAAGATGGGAAAATTGACGCAGCATTTGCACGAATTTTATTTTATTTACAAATGGACTCTCTACAAGAGACGATGATTGATATGCAAGTGCAAAATCGTGTCGTAACAGTGAACTTATTTAATGACAATCCTGTGTTAAAATCGCTTACTATACCGTTCCAAGCGCTATTAAAAGAAGGCTTAGCGAAAAAAGATTATCAATTATCTGCCGTAACAGTTAAAACTTTTGAGGAGCAAAACGCACCTAAAAAGCGTGTACTAAAACAGCCACAATCACCAACGACAGGAGTTGACTATCTCGTATGAGTACAGAAAATCATAAGCGTAAAGAAGCTATTGCCTTAACTTACGTCCCAGGAGAGAGTGCAGGTCCTAAGGTTGTTGCAAAGGGGAAAGGAAAAATTGCGGATAATATTTTAGCTAAAGCCGCAGAGCATAGCATTCCCGTCCACGAGGATCCAAGTCTTGTCGAACTTTTAGGGCAACTCGATCTAAATGAATCTATACCTGAAGAGCTGTACCAAGCTGTAGCCGAGGTCTTTGCCTTTATTTACCGTGTAGATAAGGAGCATAAATTAACGCGCCGAGAATAATCTGTACTATAAAAGAAAATATCATCCTAAAAGAACATTATTTGCTACTTATCAGAATTATCAAATTACTTATTCGATGATATTTGTGCATAAAAGATTGTAAAATAAACATAAAAGAGGATTATAGACATTATCAGAATCTTTGTATAGAATAGAAGTTGTGAGTAGAATCATGCAATTGTCTGATGGGAGGATGGAATATGAATATCCATGAATATCAAGCGAAAGAAATTTTGCGCAAGTACGGTGTAGCCGTACCAAAAGGTAACGTTGCCTTTTCACCTGATGAAGCGGTGAAGGTAGCTAAAGAATTAAACGCTGACGTAACTGTAGTGAAGGCACAAATCCACGCAGGTGGACGCGGTAAAGCAGGCGGCGTTAAAATCGCAAAAACGCTTGAGGAAGTTCGTTCTTATGCAAAGGAATTACTAGGTAAAATTTTAGTAACGCATCAAACGGGACCTGAGGGTAAAGAGGTTAAGCGCCTATATATCGAACAAGGTTCTGATATTCAAAAGGAATATTATTTAAGCTTAGTCGTGGACCGTGCTACATCACGAGTAACATTAATGGGCTCTGAAGAGGGCGGTATGGATATTGAGGAGGTTGCAGCAGCAACACCAGAAAAGATTTTCCATGAAGTTGTTGACCCTGTATTAGGTTTAACAGCATTCCAAGCGCGACGCATGGCTTTCAATATGAATATCCCTACAAAACTTGTAGGTAGCGCAGCAAAACTAATGATGCGTTTATACGACGCATTTGTTGATACGGATGCTTCGACAGTTGAAGTCAACCCACTAGCGATTACAGGAGACGGCGAAGTAATTGCGTTAGATGCGAAGTTTAACTTTGATGATAACGCTTTATATCGTCATAAAAATATCGTAGAGTTACGTGACTTCAACGAGGAAGATCCAAAAGAAGTAGAGGCATCTAAACATGACCTAAGCTATATTTCACTACACGGCAATATTGGCTGTATGGTAAATGGCGCAGGGCTAGCTATGGCAACAATGGATACAATTAGCTATTACGGCGGAACACCGGCAAACTTCCTAGACGTTGGGGGCGGTGCTACAGCTGAAAAAGTAACAGAAGCATTTAAAATTATTTTATCAGATGAAAACGTTAAGGGGATTTTCGTTAACATCTTTGGCGGTATTATGAAGTGCGATATTATTGCGGCAGGTGTTGTAACAGCAGCCAAAGAAATCGGCTTAGAAGTACCACTAGTCGTTCGCCTTGAAGGTACGAACGTAGAAATCGGTAAAAAAATGCTAAATGAATCAGGCTTAAACATTGTAGCGGCAGATTCAATGGCAGATGGCGCGCAAAAGATCGTCAAATTAGTAGGGTAATTAAGGGGGATTCTTAGGATGGCTGTTTTTATTAATAAAGACACAAAAGTAATTGTACAAGGTATTACGGGTGAAACAGCGCTATTCCATACGCGCCAAATGATTGATTATGGCACGAAAATTGTAGCGGGTGTAACACCAGGTAAGGGCGGTCTTGAAATTGAGGGCGTTCCAGTATTCAATACAGTTGAAGATGCCGTTAAAGCAACAGGCGCTACGGTATCTGTAATTTATGTACCAGCACCATTTGCAGCAGATGCAATTTTAGAGGCTGTGGATGCAGAGCTTGATATGACAATTTGTATCACAGAGCATATCCCAGTACTAGATATGGTAAAGGTAAAGCGTTATATGGAAGATAAGAAGACACGCCTAGTAGGACCTAACTGCCCAGGAGTTATTACGGCAGATGAGTGTAAAATTGGTATTATGCCAGGCTATATTCATACAAAAGGTCATGTTGGTGTTATCTCTCGTTCGGGTACATTAACGTATGAGGCTGTACATCAATTAACACAAGAAGGCATCGGCCAAACGACTGCAGTTGGTATCGGTGGTGACCCTGTAAACGGTACAAACTTTATTGATGCACTACAAGCATTTAATGAAGATGAAGATACGTATGCAGTAGTAATGATTGGTGAAATCGGTGGTACAGCAGAGGAAGAAGCAGCTGAGTGGATTAAAGCAAACATGACTAAGCCAGTTGTAGGATTTATTGGCGGACAAACAGCACCTCCTGGTAAACGTATGGGACATGCTGGTGCTATTATTGCAGGTGGTAAAGGTACAGCGAAAGAAAAAATCAAAGCGATGAACGCTGCGGGAATTGAAGTTGCTGAAACACCATCAGTTATTGGCGAAACGCTAATTAAAGTGTTAAAAGAAAAAGGGCTATACGAAAAGTGTAAAACCCATTAATATAAAAGGTACAGCCATGTGCTGTGCCTTTTCTTTTGTTTTACGGTACTTTCTAGAGGAGGAAGTATTATGGATAAAACTACGCAAGCCTTGCTTGCACTTCATTACATTACACCACTAACAGCTAAGGCTGTAGCGGCGCTTATACAAGCTAATCAATTAGAGCGCCTAGACACGCTTCAAGTTAACCAACTTACCCAAACCCTACGGATTACCCCGCAACGCGCAAGCGCCATCCTAACGCAATTTAAACAGCTTTATAAAGTTGATATGCAAAGCTATTATGCAGAAAATGCGATTGTCCCCATTCCTTTTTATGACGAAAATTACCCGAAATCGTTACTTTCGATTTATGACGCACCAGCTGTTTTGTATGCTAAAGGTAATGTAGAGTTGCTAAAAAATCCTGCAATTGCTGTTATTGGTTCAAGGAAAGCTAGTTCTTATACAAGTCGCGTATTACAGCAAATTTTACCTGAGTTATGTGCGCAAAAAATTACTATTATTAGTGGGTTAGCATTGGGTGCAGATACAATAGCGCATCGTTTAACTATGCAATTTGGAGGGCAAACCATTGCAGTTTTGGGGAGTGGGTTTTATCATATGTACCCGAGGCACAATGAACAATTAGCGCAACAACTAATTGAACAGCACTTACTACTTACCGAGTATGCGCCTTATGTGAAACCTGCACGCCACCATTTTCCTATGCGTAATCGAATAGTTAGCGGACTATCGCAAGCGTTAGTTGTAACAGAAGCTGCCAAAAAAAGTGGCACGCTAATTACAACAGAGTTTGCTTTAGATGAAGGGAAGGATGTTTTTGTAGTGCCTGGACCTATTGACTCTCCGCTTTCTACGGGTACAAATTTCTTGTTAATGGAAGGTGCAATACCGCTGTTAAACAGCCAACAAATTATCGAAGCATTACAAGGAAAAATAGAAAATGAGTTGCAATAAAATGAAATGTGTTATACATTTTGCAACAGGTGAACTTAAAAAAGCAGTAATAGTAAGCCTCTAACTAAGGGGGAAAAATAAATGGCAGATTATTTAGTAATTGTGGAATCACCCGCAAAAGCAAAAACAATTGAACGTTATTTAGGTAAAAAGTATAAAGTAAAAGCGTCGGTAGGGCATGTGCGTGACTTACCACGAAGCCAAATGGGCATTGACACTGAAAACAACTACACGCCAAAATATATTACCATTCGTGGTAAAGGGCCTGTTTTACAAGAATTAAAAACAGCGGCCAAAAAAGCTAAGAAAATTTATCTCGCGGCTGACCCCGACAGAGAAGGGGAAGCGATTGCTTGGCACTTAGCGACAGCGCTTAATATTGATATTGAGTCAGATTGTCGTGTGGTATTTAACGAAATCACTAAAGATGCCATTTTAGAATCATTTAAGCATCCTCGACCAATTAATATGGATTTAGTTGATGCTCAACAAGCGCGTCGTATGCTTGATCGTCTTGTTGGCTACAATATTAGTCCGATTTTATGGAAAAAAGTTAAAAAGGGATTGTCTGCTGGACGCGTACAGTCAGTAGCTTTACGTTTAATTATTGACCGTGAAAATGAAATCAAACAATTCATTCCTGAAGAGTACTGGACAATTGATGCGGCATTCGCAAAAGGGGCAAAATCATTTGACGCATTGTACTATGGTACAGCCGAAGAAAAGGTTAAGCTAACGAATGAGGCACAAGTACAGGCTATTCTTAAACAATTAAAAGGTGACGACTTTACTGTTCAAAGTGTAACGAAGAAAGAACGTAAACGTAATGCAGCGCCATCATTTACAACGTCTTCTTTACAACAAGAGGCAGCGCGTAAGTTAAACTTCCGTGCTAAAAAAACAATGATGCTAGCACAACAGCTTTATGAAGGTATTGACCTTGGTAAAAAAGAAGGCATTGTTGGTTTAATCACCTATATGCGTACAGACTCAACGCGTGTATCTGAAACAGCGAAGACAGAAGCAGTAGCCTATATTAATGACAAATACGGTGAAGAGTTTATTGCGACAACAGAGCGTCAAACAAAAAAAGCTACTAACTCACAAGATGCGCATGAGGCGATTCGTCCAACGAGTACAATGCGTGCACCAGAAACATTAAAAACGGTGCTAAGTCGTGATCAACTACGTTTATATCGCTTAATTTGGGAGCGCTTTATTGCGAGCCAAATGGCACCCGCTGTATTAGATACAGTATCTGTAGATTTACAGCAAGGTGACGTGGTGTTCCGTGCAAATGGATCACAGGTTAAATTCCCAGGTTTCATGAAAGTATATATTGAAGGTTCTGATGACCAAAAAGAAGAAAAATCAACGTATTTACCTGATATGGCAGAGGGTGATGTTGTAAAGGCAACAGAAATTGAGCCAAAGCAACACTTTACACAACCACCACCACGCTTCTCAGAAGCACGTTTAGTAAAAACGATGGAAGAGTTAGGTATAGGTCGCCCATCAACTTATGCGCCAACACTTGATACTATTCAACGACGTGGCTATGTGACACTAGATGCAAAGCGTTTCATCCCAACCGAACTTGGTGAGATTGTGCACCAATTAGTATTAGAGTTCTTCCCTGATATTTTAAACATTGAGTTTACTGCTCAAATGGAGCGTGACCTTGATGAAGTTGAGGAAGGTAATCGCAAGTGGGTAGATGTTATTGATGCGTTTTATCAAGACTTCGAAAAACACGTTCAGCATGCGGATGCAGAGATGGAGAAAGTTGTTATTAAGGATGAGCCAGCTGGTGAAGACTGCGAGAAATGTGGCTCGCCAATGGTTTATAAACTTGGGCGCTATGGCAAGTTTATGGCGTGTTCTAACTTCCCAGAATGCCGCAATACAAAAGCGATTGTAAAGCTTATTGGTGTGAAGTGCCCAGATTGCGAGACTGGTGAAATCGTTGAGCGTAAAAGTAAAACCCGCCGTATTTTCTATGGCTGTAATCAATACCCAGAGTGTGAGTTTGTCTCTTGGGATAAACCAATTGCACGACCATGTCCAAAGTGTGAGTCGTTGTTAGTTGAGAAGAAATTGAAAAAAGGTATTCAAATTAAATGTACGAATGATGAGTGTGACTACGAAGAAGCACCCGTACAATAAAGAAAGCGCGGTAGAGAAAATGACACAAGTAGTAAATGTAATTGGGGCAGGTTTAGCAGGCTCAGAGGCAGCATGGCAATTAGCAGAGCGTGGGGTACAGGTTCGCCTGTACGAAATGCGCCCTGTAAAACAAACGCCAGCGCATCATACGGATAAATTCGCAGAGCTTGTGTGCTCTAACTCCCTACGTGCAAACGGTTTAACGAATGCAGTAGGTGTATTGAAAGAAGAAATGCGTGGTATGAGCTCAGTAATTATGCAAGCTGCAGATAAGTGTGCAGTACCTGCAGGTGGCGCTTTAGCAGTTGACCGACATGAGTTTGCGGGCTACGTAACAGAAGCAGTTAAAAACCACCCACTTGTTGAGGTAATTAACGAAGAAGTTACATCAATCCCTGAGGGTGTGACGATTATTGCGACAGGCCCTTTAACATCAGAGGCTTTAGCAAAAGAAATCCAAGCATTAACAGGTCAAGATTATTTGTATTTTTACGATGCAGCAGCACCAATCATCGAAAAAGACAGCATTGATATGGACAAAGTCTATTTAAAATCGCGTTATGATAAAGGTGAAGCGGCTTACCTTAACTGCCCAATGAATAAAGAAGAGTTTATGGCATTCCGCGACGCGTTAATTGCGGCAGAGGTTGTCCCACTGAAAGAGTTCGAAAAAGAGATTTACTTTGAAGGCTGTATGCCAATTGAAGTAATGGCAACACGTGGCGAAAAAACAATGTTATTTGGTCCTATGAAACCAGTAGGTCTTGAGGATCCAAAAACAGGCAAGCGTCCATATGCTGTTGTGCAGTTACGTCAAGATGATGCAGCAGGTACGCTATATAACATCGTTGGTTTCCAAACACATTTAAAATGGGGACCACAAAAAGAAATCGTACAAATGATTCCGGGTCTTGAAAATGTAGAGATTGTACGTTATGGTGTAATGCATCGTAATACATTTGTTAACTCACCAGAGGTTTTAGAGAAGACCTACCAAATGCGTGAGCATAAACACATCTTCCTAGCAGGTCAAATGACAGGTGTTGAAGGTTATGTGGAGTCCGCTGGGAGTGGACTTGTTGCAGGCATTAACGCAGCTCGACTGGTAAAAGGTGAGGAGCTGATTGTTTTCCCAAGTGAAACAGCACTAGGTAGCATGGCGCGTTATATTACAGAGGCGCAAGCGAAAAACTTCCAACCAATGAACGTGAACTTTGGCATCTTCCCAGATTTACCACCAGGTCGTCGTTCAAAACCAGAGCGCGCTGAGCTACATGCTACACGCGCACTTGAAGCACTAAAAAACTTTAAAGCGTCAACAACGATTTAAATGAATATAAAGGGGGCTACGTAATCGCTATAGATTACGTAGCTTTTCTTGTGGTTGGCTAAACTTTGGACATAATTTATACGCAATTTCAATTAAAGATTGACGAAATTATCTTTTTACTTGCACAATTTGCCCAATAGGTATAGAGTTTCCTTGTGTGTTTCAAAAGATGTGGCAATAAAACAATTTGTGGTGGTGAAATTTGTTGTGAAGATTTCAACGGAGCAAGCAATGGAGCAATTTGTTTTATATATTACGGTCGAAAAAAACTTCTCTCCACACACCATTTCGGAGTACCAGGCAGACTTGCAGGACTTCTTTGTTTTCCTACAAACTGAAGCTGTCACACAATTGACAGATGTTACGTATCCTGTTGCAAGGCTATATGTTACACAGCTTTATGATAAACAGTTAGCGCGTACGACAGTGTCGCGTCGCATTTCAGCAATACGTTCGTTTTTTCGGTTTTTAAATAAAACATACGCCATTGATGACAGTGCGTTTCACCTGTTATATCATCCTAAAAAACAACAGCGCTTGCCGCAATTTTTTTATGAACAAGAGCTAGCACAGCTATTTGAAGCGGTGCAAGGTAACACTCCTAAGGAACAGCGAGACTTAGCAATGCTTGAGCTATTGTATGCTACAGGGATTCGTGTTAGTGAACTAACAGCGCTAACTCTACAGGATATTGATTTCACTTACAGTATTATTCGTGTGATGGGCAAAGGACGTAAGCAACGTATAGTACCCTTTGGACAATATGCTGCAAATGCTCTTGAGCGTTATACTACACAAGGACGCGTGCGCTTAATGAAAAATACAGCGCATCAACAAGTCTTCGTAAATATGCGCGGTGCACCTATTACAGACAGGGGCGTGCGCTATATTTTAACGGATATTATGAAGCGAGCAGCTCTGCATAGTAAAATTCATCCTCATATGTTGCGTCATACATTTGCGACGCACCTCGTTAACAACGGTGCAGATTTACGAACCGTTCAAGAATTACTTGGGCACAGTAGTTTATCCTCCACGCAAATCTATACGCATGTTACAACAGAGCATTTACGTAAAACATATATGAACGCTCATCCAAGAGCGTAAATTGGAGGTATCATGATGGGACAAATTCATGCAACTACGATTTTTGCCATTCATCATAATGGTAAATGTGCCATGGCTGGCGATGGACAAGTGACATTAGGGAACGCGGTAGTTATGAAGCATACCGCTCGTAAGGTCAGACGTCTGTTTAACGGCAAGGTGCTTGCGGGCTTCGCAGGCTCTGTAGCAGATGCATTTACTTTATTTGAAATGTTTGAGGCTAAACTTAATGAATATAACGGTAATTTACAGCGTGCGTCTGTAGAAGTAGCGAAGCAATGGCGTGGCGATAAAATGTTGCGACAGCTTGAAGCGATGTTGCTTGTAATGGACGAATCAACTTTATTATTAGTATCAGGTACGGGTGAGGTTATTGAGCCGGATGATGGAATTTTAGCAATTGGCTCAGGTGGTAACTATGCTTTATCAGCAGGTCGTGCATTGAAAAAGTACGCTGGCGACAATCTTACAGCGAAAGAAATTGCAGAGGCGGCACTTACGACAGCGGCTGATATTTGCGTGTTTACGAACCATCAAATTA
Source organism: Lysinibacillus sp. BF-4 (assembly GCF_000743635.1). NCBI lineage: Bacteria > Bacillati > Bacillota > Bacilli > Caryophanales > Bacillaceae > Lysinibacillus > Lysinibacillus sp. BF-4. The sequence continues at coordinate 104,501 of NZ_JPUW01000001.1, forward strand.
TTGTGGAGGCGTTATAAAATGGCGAAAAATAATTTAACTCCAAGACAGATTACTGAGCAATTAAGTCGTCACATTGTAGGTCAAAACGATGCTAAACGTGCTGTAGCTATTGCGCTACGCAACCGCTATCGTCGTACGCAACTTTCTGAGGCATTACAAGCGGAAGTTGTACCTAAAAACATTTTAATGATTGGACCTACAGGTGTGGGTAAAACAGAGATTGCTCGCCGTATTGCTAAGTTAACAAATGCACCCTTTATCAAGGTCGAGGCGACAAAGTTTACTGAGGTAGGTTATGTAGGTCGTGATGTTGAGTCAATGGTACGTGACTTAGTAGAAGCTTCACATCGTTTAGTTAAGGAAGAGCTTATGCAAGGCGTTCAAGAGCAAGCTGAGCAGTTAGCTAATGAACGACTGGTCAAACTACTTGCACCTACTCAGAAGCGCAAACAACCTACACAAAATCCATTTGAGATGCTATTTGGTGGGCAAACTGAGCAAGCAGACGAAGAAGACGGTGATGATACTGTAATTCGTTCAAAACGCGCACAGCTAGCTATTGATTTGCAAGCAGGTAAGTTAGAAGAAGAAATGGTTACAATTAAAGTAGAAGAACAAAATATGGCGATGTTTGATGCTTTACAGGGTGCTGGCATGAACAACAATCCAGGTATGCAAGACATGCTGTCAGGATTAATGCCTAAGCAAACGAAAAAGCGTCGTCTTAAAGTACGTGATGCACGCCGTGTGTTAACGCAGGAAGAGGCAGCAAAGCTTATTGATAGCGATGAACTAACACAAGAAGCTGTAACGCGTGCTGAACAAAGCGGTATTATTTTCATTGATGAGATTGATAAAATTGCAAGTCGCTCAAATGGTGGCTCATCAGCAGATGTGTCGCGAGAAGGTGTACAACGTGATATTTTACCAATCATTGAAGGCTCAACAATCACAACGAAGTACGGTCCCGTAAAAACAGATTATATGCTATTTATTGGTGCAGGTGCTTTCCATATGTCAAAGCCATCTGATTTAATTCCTGAATTACAAGGGCGTTTACCAATTCGTGTAGAGCTGGATAAATTAACGAAGGAAGATTTTGTTCGTATTTTACAAGAACCAGATCAATCTTTAACAACACAATATAAAGCGCTGCTAGCAACAGAGGGCGTAACAATAGAGTTTACTGACGCGGCTGTTGAACGCATTGCAGAAATTGCTATGGAAGTAAACCAAGAGACAGATAATATTGGTGCACGCCGTTTACACACTATTTTAGAGCGTTTACTAGAAGAAGTTTCTTTTGAGGCTTCGGAGATTGCACCAGCACATATTGAAATCACACCAGTTTATGTAGACGAAAAACTCGGTGAAATCGTTGGAAATAAAGATTTATCTCAATTTATTTTATAATTTTAAGAGGAATTAGTTTCGCTTATTTGAAAAAACCTTTAGAATATTAAGAAAATAGCGAATTACTAATTTAGGAGGAAATATACAAATGGATTTATTAGCAAAAACACGTACAATTAACTCAATGTTACAAGCATCGGCAGGTAAGCCAGTTAATTTTAAAGAAATGGCAGATATACTAGGTGATACAATTGACAGTAACGTTTATATCGTAAGCCGTAGAGGTAAACTACTTGGCATTTCAATTCATCACCAAATTGAAAACGAACGTATGAAAAAAATGTTTGAGGAACGTCAATTCCCTGAACAATACACACAAAACCTATTCAATATTACAGAGACGTCTTCAAACTTAGATATTGATAATGTGCACTCTGCATTCCCAATTGAAAACCGTGAATTATTTGCAAATGGTTTAACAACAATCGTTCCTATCATTGGTGGGGGCGAGCGTCTAGGTACATTAATTTTAGCACGCCTATTCGAAAAATTTGACGACGAAGATTTAATCTTAGCTGAGTACGGTGCTACTGTAGTAGGCATGGAAATCTTACGTGAAAAAGCGGAAGAAATCGAAGAAGAAGCGCGTAGTAAAGCTGTTGTACAAATGGCAATTAACTCATTATCATTCAGTGAACTAGAAGCAATTGACCATATTTTCGAAGAACTAGATGGTACAGAAGGCTTGCTTGTTGCCTCTAAAATCGCTGACCGTGTAGGTATTACTCGCTCAGTAATCGTTAATGCTTTACGTAAATTAGAGAGCGCTGGTGTAATTGAGTCGCGTTCACTAGGTATGAAGGGTACGTATATTAAAGTGCTTAATGATAAATTCCTTGCTGCACTTGCAGAAGTGAAAATGAAGTAATTTCACTAAAATGTAGATTCCATACAGTTGTATGGAATCTATTTTTTCGTAAAAACCTGTGTTTTTGACGAAATTATGAATAAAATAATCAATTTACCTAAAATAAAACTTTAGTCTCATTATGTTGGGAAGTAAGGCTATGAGTAAAAATACATAATTGTGGAGAATGGCGGTAAAAGTGAGATTATTGAAAGAAACCTCGTATATTTATAATCATAGTAAAGGTAAAAATTCAGTTGTATATAAGGAAAAACACCTAAAAGTAGTCATAAAAACCTAAATGATAAGAAAAATGACTAATAGACACTACCGCATAACTTAATTACAATTAGAGTATACTGTGTATAATCGACTGGAAACTGTAATAGTGATGATTGAGGTGAAAGTATGAATTTATTTGGAGGCACAATACGTTCGCTAGAAAGCGGTTTAACGTACGCTTCGACTAAGCAAAAGGTAATTGCTCAAAATATTGCTAACGTGGATACGCCAAATTACAAGGCAAAAGATGTTAGCTTTAAGCGTATGCTAGCGCAACAACAGCAAGCTGTTATGCATGCCAATCGTACGGATGCGCGTCATTTCGACTTTACTTTTAATAAAAGCACGCCAGGTGTGTATAGCTATACTAACCTACGCTATCGTGCCAATGGTAATGGTGTTGATATGGACAAGCAACAAGCAGAGCTAGCTGAAAACGTAATTTACAACAATGCATTAATTGAACGCTTAAATGGTAAATTTCGGACATTGAATACGGTAATTAAGGGAGGTAAGTAAAGATGACGATTTTCCATGGCATGAACACAACTGCCTCAGCCTTAACAGCACAGCGCCTTAGAATGGATGTTATTTCTTCCAATATGGCTAATGTGGATACAACAAGAGCTAAACAAGTTAATGGCGAATGGGAGCCATATCGCAGAAAAACTGTGACAATGTCTTCTGCAGAAGGAAAGTTTTCTACATTTTTAAATGGGGCAATGGGCAAGCAAATTAAAGGGGCAGAAGGTAATGGTGTAAAGGTCTCTCGTATTAAAGAAGATACTGAAACACCGTTTAAATTACTTTATAATCCAACTCACCCTGATGCTAATGCAGACGGCTATGTGCAAATGACGAATGTGGATCCATTAAAAGAGATGGTTGATTTAATGTCTGCCACACGTTCGTATGAGGCAAATGTTACAGTATTTAATGCCAATAAAAATATGTTATCTAAAGCATTAGAAATCGGAAAGTAAAAGGAGAGTGAGTACATATGCCAATAAATGCGGTATCAATAATGGCACCATCTGCAATAACGCAGCCTACTAAGCCTACACTACATACTACGCCCGAAGCGGCTCAACAAAACTTTGCGGCATCATTAAAAGATGCTATCGCCAAAGTAAATGATCAACAAATAACATCAGATAAAATGACTAGTAAATTAATCAATGGTGGCAACGTAGAGTTACATGACGTAATGATAGCGTCGCAAAAAGCGAGTGTAACATTAAATGCAACAATTGAAGTTCGTAATAAAGTGATAGAAGCCTACCAAGAAATAATGCGTATGAGTGTCTAATTACACGGTTATCGCGAGTTATTCAATGTTGGAGCATTCACTATAACCGGAGGATTCGTAATGGATGAACGACTAACTAAAATAAAAGACGACGCGAAAGCCTTTTGGCAAAGTCGTAGTAAGCGGCAAAAGGGTGTTATGATCGGCGGGGTAGTTAGTGTGATTTTATTAGCCGCCATCATTACCTTTTACGCTACAAGAACAAATTTCGTACCGCTTTATAAAGATCTATCTACAGCAGAAATCGGTGGTATTAAGGAAGCCCTAGATGCACAGGCTACACCATATGAGATTGGCGCTGGCGGCACATCTATTCTTGTGCCACAAGAACAGGTGGATCAATTATTAGTACAATTAGCAGCAGAGGGTTACCCGCAAACAGGGCTAATTAGCTATGACTCGATTGGTAATACAGGCTTTGGTGTTACAGATAATGAGTTCCAAGTAAAAAAATTAGCAGCTACGCAAAATGAGTTGCGTAATTTATTAATGGTATTTGATGGTGTCAAGGGTGCCAATGTAATGCTGAGCTTGCCAAAGCAAGATGTTTTTGTTAAGCCTGCATTAGAAAGTAACGAGGCACAGGCTGCTATTACGTTAAATACAGCGCCTGGACAACAGTTTTCTGATGAGCAAATTGCTACAATGTACCGCATTGTAGAAAAAAGTGTACCTAATTTAAAGCCTGAAAATATTCGTATTACTAACCAGTACTTAGAGGATTTTTCGATTACACCTAAAGCAGGTGGTGGTGATTTAATCGCAACACAGCTAGATACAAAGAAAAAAATCGAAACAGATTTACAAAATCGCGTGCATGCGATGTTGGGTACGTTAATGGGACCAGAAAAAGTAGCAGTTGTTGTTACTTCAGATATTGACTTTAATAAAGTAAATGAAACAGGTGAATATGTTGAGCCTGTGGATGAAGAAAATATGGAAGGCCTAAAAGTAAGTGTTCAACGTATTACAGAAAACTATACGGGAACAGGTGCTAATGCAACAGGTACGCCTGAAGCAGGTCAACCAACAGATAACTTTACCAATTACCAAGAAGGTGCTTTTGGTGACGGTGAGTATGAGCGTATTGAAGAGACGATTAACAATGATGTTAATCGCATTCGTCGCGATATCGAGCAAGCGCCTTACCGTATTCGTGACCTAGGCATTCAAGTAATTGTAGAGCCACCAACACCTGATGATGCTAATTCATTAGAGCCTCAAGTACGTGATGACATCGAAGCGATTTTAGCAACTGTTGTGCGTACGTCTTTAGATAAGGCAGCAGCTGGGGAACTAACAGAGGAAGCACTTCAAGACAAAGTGACATTAACCGTGCAAGAAATGCAAGGTAAAGTAGAGTTTGCTGAAAACGAGAAGCCAATTATTCCTTGGTGGGCTTGGGTAGTAGGCGGTATTTTACTAGCTGTTATTTTATTACTTGTATTCTTCATTTTACGATCACGTAAAAAAGCACAACAGGAAGAAGAAGAGCTAATCCTTGAAGAACAAGAGGATCTTGTTGTAGATGATTTAAGTGAAGAAGTGGAAACAGAAGCAACATTACGCCGTAAACAACTTGAAAAAATGGCGAAAGAAAAACCTGAAGACTTTGCGAAATTACTGCGAAGCTGGATTGCAGACGAGTAACTAGGAGGTTTCCTTTGTGTCTAAGACTAAAGATAAAGAATTAACAGGTAGACAAAAAGCAGCGCTCCTTTTGATTTCAATGGGACCTGAAGTGTCTGCCGCTGTATATAAACACCTGGACGAAGAAGAAATTGAGCGCTTAACATTAGAAATCTCTAGTGTTAAGCGTGTTGAACCAGGTGTAAAAGAAGAAATTATAGAAGAGTTTCATAATATTGCTCTTGCGCAAGACTATATATCGCAAGGTGGTATTGGCTATGCCAAAACAGTGCTTGAAAAAGCACTTGGTGAGGAACAAGCACAAACGATTATTAATCGTTTAACATCGTCATTACAAGTGCGTCCATTTGACTTCGCACGACGTGCTGATCCATCACAAATTTTTAACTTTATACAAAATGAGCATCCTCAAACGATTGCATTAATTTTGTCTTATTTAGAGCCAGAGCAAGCGGGTGTTATTTTGTCTTCACTTCCACAAGAAGTACAAGCAGATATTGCTAAACGTATTGCATTAATGGACTCAACATCGCCAGAAGTTATCAGTGAAATCGAATCGGTTCTTGAACGTAAGCTCTCATCAACTGTTACGCAAGATTACACGGAAACAGGTGGCGTAGATGCAGTAGTAGAAGTATTAAATGGTGTAGATCGTCAAACCGAAAAAACCATTCTCGATGCGCTTGAAATTCAAGATCCAGAACTTGCTGAAGAAATTAAAAAGCGTATGTTTGTATTCGAAGATATCGTTACACTCGACAACCGTTCAATTCAGCGTGTGATTCGTGATTGCGAAAATGAAGACTTACTATTGTCACTTAAAGTATCAAGTGAGGAAGTTAAAGATATTTTATTCAGCAATATGTCACAGCGTATGGCAGAAACATTTAGAGAAGAAATGGAGATTATGGGACCTGTACGACTGCGAGATGTTGAAGAGGCGCAAACACGTATCGTTGGTACAATCCGACGCTTAGAAGACGCGGGTGAGATTATCATTGCACGCGGTGGAGGCGATGACGTCATTGTCTAGGATTATTCGTTCTTTTCATGTTCAGCCAAAAGAGGAAGACGTTCGAGAAATCAAGATTCAACGTATATTTGAAGAAGAAGCCTTACCTGAAATGGGAGAGGGCGTAACACTGACGGTAGCTGATGTGCACCGTGAGCGAGATACATTATTAGCAGAGGCACGTGCGACGCTAGATGCCGAGCAACAAGCCTTTACCGAAGAACGTACGCAATTGCTTGATGAAGTTGAGCAATTGCGACAGGCTTGGGAGGACGAGCGTCCACAGCATGTAAATCAAGCGTATGAAGAGGGCTTTGCACAAGGGTATGAAGAAGGCGCACAAAAAGCAGAGGCAGCGCTGCATGCAGACCTTGAGCAAGCTAACTATATTGTGCAACAAGCAGCAGAAAATGCACAGGCTTACCTTGCTTCTCAAGAACAAGTGATTTTAGCACTAGCTATGCAAGCTGCGGAACATATTATTGGTACAAGTCTTGAGCACAACAAGGAACTTTTTGTACCTGTCGTGGAACGTGCGCTAAAAGAGGCACGTGAAATGAAAGAAATTAAAATTTACGTAGCACCTACATATTATGAAGTGCTAACAGCAAAGCGCGATGAATTAGCAGAGATATTCCCTCCAGACGTACCATTGTTGTTATTTGTTATTGAGGAGTTAGGAGATACGGAATGTTACATCGAGACAAACCATGGACGTATCGTGGTGACGATTGATGAGCAATTAAGTGAGTTGCGTAGTAAGCTATTTGAGTTACTAAATCGTAAGGAGTGAGGGCAATGAAAGCTGCTGATTTATTAGAGCAAATTACTACATTACCAACCTTCAAGAAATACGGTCGGGTAACACGTGTTGTAGGCTTAATGATTGAGTCACAAGGACCAGAAAGCTCCATTGGTGATGTGTGTAAAATTCATGTACCTACTGTGCGCGACGGGGACCAGATTATTTTAGCGGAGGTTGTAGGTTTTAAAGATGAGATAGTAGTACTCATGCCTTATACTTCACTTCGTGAAATTTCCACAGGCTGTTTAGTGGAGGGTACACGTGCGCCATTAGAGATTAAAGTTGGTTCAGAACTTATTGGTAAAGTGCTAGATTCGATGGGTAACCCTATTGATGGCACACTGTTACCAAGTGGATTACCTACCGTACCGACAGAACAGGACCCTCCTAACCCATTAACACGACCTCCTATTGATGAACGTTTAGAAGTAGGCGTTAAAGCAATAGACGGTATGTTAACAGTAGGTAGTGGTCAACGTATTGGTATTTTTGCAGGCTCTGGTGTTGGTAAAAGTACCTTGCTTGGTATGATTGCACGTAATACAAAAGCTGACTTAAATGTCATTGCTTTAATTGGTGAGCGTGGACGTGAGGTACGTGAGTTTATTGAGCGTGATTTAGGCCCAGAAGGCTTGAGCCGTTCGATTGTTGTTGCAGCAACCTCTGATCAGCCCGCTTTAATGCGTATCAAGGGTGCATTTACAGCTACAGCAATCGCTGAGTATTTTCGAGACCAAGGTTTAAATGTCATGCTAATGATGGACTCTGTAACACGTGTTGCTATGGCGCAACGTGAAGTTGGGTTAGCCGTTGGTGAGCCACCAGCTACGCGTGGTTATACACCTTCAGTATTTGCTATTTTGCCAAAGCTACTTGAGCGGACAGGAACAAATTTACAAGGTACAATTACAGCGTTTTATACTGTATTAGTTGATGGTGATGATATGAATGAGCCAATTGCAGATACAGTGCGTGGTATTTTAGATGGGCATATTGTGTTAGACCGAACATTAGCCAATAAAGGGCAGTACCCTGCCATTAATGTGCTAAAGAGTGTCAGCCGATTAATGAACCATATCGCTACACCAGAACATCGTGCAGCAGCCGAGAGACTACGTAACTTGTATTACACTTACGATAAATCAGAGGACTTAATTAATATTGGTGCGTATAAACGCGGTACATCACATGATATTGATGAGGCTATTCATTATGAACCACTTATTACCTCCTATTTAAAACAAGGATTTATGGATAAGATTTCATTAGAGGATAGTGTTAATGAACTTATTAATTTATCTGCTAATGGTGGTCGCTAATGTACAACTATCGTTTTCAACAAATATTAACGATTCGTGAGCAGGAAAAAAACGAAACGGAAATGGCCTATAAAGATGCGACTAAAGCATTTGAAGATGTGGCTACTAAGCTATACGACTTACTAAAGAAAAAAGAAGACCTAATTGATTATCAACAAGAGCGTTTAAAGATTGGCGCATCTATTGATGAGGTGCATCATTACGCACGTTTTATTGATAGTCTCGAAAAAACGATTGCAGATGCGCAACAAAAAGTAATACAAGCGCGTGCCAAAATGCAATGGTATGAAGAAAAATTGCTAGAGAAAAACCTTGAAGTGCGTAAGTTCGAAAAAATGCGCGAAAAAGATCACGAACGCTTTAAGGAAGAACAAAGTCGCATTGAAATGAATTTTTTAGATGAAGTTTCTTTACAAACGTATAACAAAAAGGGAAATAGGTGACACTATGGCTAAAGAACAACAGTCAACACCTGAGCTTGAACCAAAAAAGAAGAGTGGCTTCTTTAAAAAGTTATTTTTGTTTTTCATTGTACCTTTAACTTTTATTATAGCTGTGTTGTTAGTGGTGACACAGTTACTAAATGTTAATGTCTTTAACTTAAAAGATATGGACATCCCCTTTGTAACTTCACAAAAGGAAAAAACAAAAGAGCAGGCAGTTAATAATGACGAAAAAGTATTAGAGTTACAAGGCGTCATTGCTGAAAAAGAAGCGCAAATCGCTGAAATTCAAGCCCAATTAAAAACAGCTGAAGAGTCTAATGAAAAACTTTTAGCTGAACAAGAGAAAATAACTTTTGAATTAGAGAAAGTTAAGCGCGAAAAAGACGATACTAAGAGTGAGCACAGTGAAATTGTAGCTACTTATGAAAAAATGTCAGCCAAGGCTGCTGCACCAGCAATTGTTAAATTAAGTGATGCTGAAGCCTTACGTATTTTAGCAGGATTAAAAACAGATACACTTGCTAAAATATTTGAGAAGATGACACCTGAGCAAGCTGCGAAATATACTGAGCTATTAGCTAAGCAGTAAAGGAGGTGAAAAAATCAAGTGAATGTCCAACTTATGCAAATGGTGCAGGTGAAAAAACCTGATGCACTAGAAATTCCGAAGGCAGCAACTAAAAATGACTCTTTTGGCACTATGTTTAATAAAGCCATTAATCAAAATCCAGTAGCAAATCAACAAGTTAACGAGACAATACAAGATGAAGTGCCAGCAGTTTTAGAGACAACCTCACTAAAAGAATTGCTTGATTTATTAGGTATTGAGCAAGTTGATGGGCTACTACTAATTGATGAACAACTTGTAGCAGTAGAGGATTTACTGCAAGATTTGCCAGCCTTGCTAGGAGCACTTGGCATGGAAGAGGAGCAATTACAACAAATTGTTCAAGCTTTAACGGGTGAAGAAGTAGAAGCACGTGATGCTTGGGATTTATTAACGCTATTAGCGGCAAATGATACCAATGTTCAAGCACAGCTTTCTACTATGCTACAGGGTGAGCATGATGTAACCCCAAAAGAAGCCAATAAATTTTTAGAGTTATTAAAGTTTGTACAAGTGGCTACTAAAGAAGTGGACTTGACTAGTATGCAGGAGGCTAAAGTTCAGCCGTTAACGAACTTATTACAGTCACTCGTTACTACAATGACTAAGCCAACTGAAACAGAGGTTAAGCCAGTCTTGCCATTTGAACATTTATTAGCACAAACTAAATCAGAGATTAAGCCGACTGGGCAAGAGGCTGTAACTACAAATACGGTGCAAACACGACCTAACACATTTCAAGTAACCTTGCCGCAGGCACAACCTGCACAATCCGAGGCGCTACTAAAGGAAATGCAAGCCATTATTAATAAGGCGCAAATTTCGCAAAACCAAGGTATTACACGCTTAATGATTAAATTATACCCAGAAAATTTAGGGACATTACGTATCGAATTAGTGCAACAAAATGGTATGTTAACAGCACGTATGCTAGCTTCTACAGCATCTGGGCGTGAAATGATTGACAATCAATTACATCAACTGAAACAAGCCTTTGTACAACAAGGTTTACAGGTAGAGCGTATTGATGTTGGTCAAACCTTACAAGATACGGATCGTAATAACCGTGAGCAGCAAGGTTTCTTTAATCAATTTTTTAAGCGTCAACAAGAAGAACAACAAGAGGACAAAAAAGATACTAAAGAGCAACAAAGCTTTGAGGAGTTTTTAGAAAACGAGGAGGTATAATGAATGCCAGTTACAACAGTAGGTCATAACGGCAATAATGTTTCACGTACAAAGCCATTAGAGTCAGGCAAAATTACGGATGATTTATATTTAAAAAATTATAAAGCACCTGTAAAAGAAACAGGCAATTCAATGCTAGGTAAAGATGCGTTTCTAAAGTTACTGATTACTCAATTGCAAAATCAAGACCCTACTAACCCAATGGATGACCGTGAGTTTATTGCGCAAATGGCTCAGTTTTCTTCATTAGAGCAAATGCAAAATATGACTAAAGCAATGGAGTCACTACTGCTATCTCAACAGCAATCACAGTTAATGGAATATACCAACTTCATTGGTAAAGATGTGAAATGGCATGAGCTATCTGAAGAGAAGGATAAAGAAGGTAACTTCATAGTCAAAGAAGGCAATGGTATCATTCAGTCTGTACAGTTTAAAGATGGTGAGGCTATTTTTACACTGGCTGATGGTAAAACGATTGGTTCTGGTAATATCTCAGGTGTATTAGGTAATGGTGCAGTAAGTAACAATGAGTCACCACTTGTCCAAGCGAGTGCTTTAATAGGCAAGAAGGTAACTTATAAAGAAGACGAAACAGAAGTTGAAGCGCGTGTTATTTCTGTATCAAATAAAGATGGCAAGATGACATATGTCTTAGATAATGATAAGAAGGTTACAGCAGATCAATTTACTGTAATTAGTGAATAAGGTTGGTGAAGCAGTTGCGACATATGGTAGTACAACGTGTGCCTTTGCAACCTACGATACCATTACCACCAAAAACAGCTCATAAAACTGCAAAGACTTCGTTTTCAGCTCATTTAGAGCAAGCGAGTACAAAGCAATTGAAGTTGAGCAAACATGCTTCAGAGCGCTTGCAAGAACGTCAAATTAACATTACTGCAAATGAGTGGCATAATGTGTCAGACAAGGTGCAAGAAGCTAGTTTAAAAGGGGTTAAAAACCCACTCGTTTTGATGGAACAAGCGGCATTAATTATTAGTGCAAAAAATAGCACAGTAATTACAGCGATGGATCGCATGGAAGCAAGAGAACAAATTTTCACGAATATTGACGGCACAATTGTGCTATAGGGCTGGACCTTCTTAAGCTAAGGAAGCCTTAGCATTTGCTGACTGATAGACGCAAGTGCGACGACAATCGAAGGGAGAACAATACATTATGTTACGTTCCATGTATTCAGGGATTTCGGGTTTACGAAATTTCCAAACAAAGTTAGACGTTATTGGTAATAATATCGCTAACGTTAACACACACGGTTTCAAAAAAAGTCGCGTTATCTTCAAGGACTTAATTTCACAAACACAATCAGGTGCTTCTGGCGCAACGGCCACACGTGGTGGTGTTAACCCCAAACAAGTAGGTTTAGGAGCACAAATGGCAGCGATTGATACGATGCACGGTGGAGGTTCAATGCAATCTACGGGTAACGTACTTGACTTAGGGATTGAAGGCGACGGTTTCTTTATGGTAGCTGATGCTAACGGTGAAGCACGTGATGACACAGGTGCAATTACCACAGCAGATCCTGCATTTACAAGTATATTGTATACGCGTGCAGGTAACTTTTATATGGATAACGACGGTTACTTAGTAAATGCTGACGGTAAGTATCTAGTAGGTGTAAGAGCTGAATCTTTAGTGTTTGAGAAAGAAGACGATGGTATTTTATCAGAAGACGCGCCCAACGTTTCGGGTGATGAAGGTGCAAACTTATTTGACGAGGATCAGAACCTAGCACCAGGTGAAGGCGATATTGGACCAATTCGTATTCCTACAACCGCTGAATCTATGTCAATTGGACAAGATGGTAAAGTAACATATGTCGATTTAAATGGTAAGCTACAATTTGCAGGACAATTAATTATGTCAAAATTCCCTAACCCTGGTGGTTTAAATAAAGTTGGAGGTAACTATTACCAGCCAACGGCTAACTCAGGTAATGCCTATGCACAAACAGCTACGGTAGCAGGTATGGGTACTGTACAATCAGGTTTCCTTGAAATGTCCAATGTTGACTTATCAGAAGAATTTACAGAGATGATTGTAGCGCAACGTGGTTTCCAAGCCAATACGCGTATTATTACAACATCAGATGAGATTTTACAAGAGCTTGTTAACTAAAACGATAGTAAATAGATGGAGTAATTTATTGTGAAGGAGGGTCGGGCCGGCTCTTCAAATGGACCGGCCCTAATTCAATGATCGAAGTAACACGATTAAGTGGTAAAACGTTCACAATTAATGCGTTATACATAGAAACTGTCGAATCATTTCCAGATACGACAATTCGACTTACGACAGGATCGACAGTATTAGTAAAAGAATCTGAAGAAGAGGTGCGAGAAAAGGTTAGAGCCTTTTATTTAAATATACAAATATTATCAAACCCGCACCTACGAGGTGAAGATGATGAAGAAAAATAAGACGATGACGATTGTAATAATTGCGCTAGTAGTAGTTATTTTAATCGGTGTTGTAATTACTGTAGCGTTAATGATGCGCGGTGGTGACGACAAAGAAAAGAAAGAAACAAGGATTGAACCATCTATTGAAGATATTTTATTAGCATCAGTGGATGTAGAAGAAATCACTACGAATTTATCTGATAAAAAGTTTGTGCGCTTAACATTAAAGATTCAAACAACAAGCGAAGAAGCGGCAGCAGAGCTAACACAACGTGATTTCCAAACGAAAAATATTTTAATTAAAGAACTCTCTGAAATGTCTTCTAAGGATTTAGAAGGTAAAGAGGGAAAATTAATGCTTGAAAACACACTGAAAACGCAGTTAAATGAGCTTATGCGTGTAGGTGAAATTAATGAAGTATCGATTACTTCATGTATTATTAGTTAATAAATTATTGAGTTAAATTGGAGGTGGGCAAATGGCGGGAGATGTATTATCCCAATCGGAAATTGATGCGTTGCTCTCCGCAATATCTACGGGTGAAATGACAGCTGATGATATTAAAAAAGAGGATGAGGAGAAACGTGTTAAAGTATACGATTTTAAACGAGCATTACGCTTTTCGAAAGACCAAATTCGTAGCTTAACACGTGTGCATGAAAACTTTGCGCGACTCATTACAACATTTTTCTCAGCGCAGTTACGTACATATGTGCAGATTACTGTAGCATCAGTTGACCAAATACCGTTTGAAGAGTTTGTTCGCTCAATTCCAAATATGACACTAATTAATGTGTTTGAAGTGCCGCCTCTTGACGGTAACATTTTGATGGAAATTAATCCGAACATTGCCTATTCTATGCTAGATCGTATGATGGGAGGGATGGGGGAGAGTCATAGTAATGTTGATAATTTAACTGAGATTGAAACAAAAATTATGACAAACCTCTTTGAACGTTCCTTTGATAATTTACGAGAAGCATGGGAAAGTATTGCAGAGATAGACCCAATGTTAGTAGAACTAGAAGTAAATCCACAGTTTTTACAGATGATTTCACCAAATGAAACAGTAGTTGTAATTTCCTTGAATACAGTGATTGGTGAAACTAGTGGTATGATTAATATTTGTATTCCGCATGTTGTGTTAGAGCCAATTGTGCCAAATCTTTCAGCACGTTATTGGATGCAAGCAAATACAAAAGAAATGTCACCAGAGCAAATTAAAGCATTAGAAACTAATGTTAAGCGTTCAGAGTTACCAGTAAGCGTTGAGCTAGGGACAGCTGATATTACAATTCAAGACTTCTTAATGATGCAGTACGGTGATGTATTGCAGTTAGATAAACAAATTGATAGTCCACTTGTATTAAAAGTAGGCAACTTACCTAAATTTACAGTGCAGCCTGGTAAGGTAAATAAGAAATTAGCTGTGCAGATTATTGAACCAGTGAAAGGGGGAGACGAAGATGAGTGATGAAATGATATCGCAAGAAGAAATTGATGCGCTATTACGAGGGGAGTCTTTAGCAGATAAAGAGCCTGTAAATGAAGCTACTGCTGATGACGAAGTTCGTGTAGAGGATTATTTAAATGAGATGGAGCAAGACGCACTTGGCGAGATTGGTAATATTTCATTTGGTAGTTCAGCTACAGCACTATCTTCATTGTTAGGACAAAAAGTTGATATTACAACACCTAGCATATCCATGATAAACCGTAATAAACTAGAGGAGGAGTTTCCTCATCCTTATGTAGCCGTTCAAGTTGAGTATACAATTGGTCTGCTAGGTATGAACTTACTTGTGATTAAGCAATCAGATGCAGCAATTATTGCTGATTTAATGCTTGGTGGCGATGGTTTAAACCCGAATGAAGAGCTTGGCGAAATTCAATTAAGCGCAGTGCAAGAAGCTATGAATCAAATGATGGGTTCAGCTGCTACATCCATGTCAGCTATTTTTAATAAAAAAGTTGATATTTCACCGCCTTCAATTGATTTAATGAATATTACTAAAAAAGAGGGCGAGGAAAATATTCCAGAAGATGACTTACTTGTTAAGGTGTCTTTCCGCCTACGTATAGGAACACTTATTGATTCTAATATTATGCAGTTATTACCTTTACGTTTTAGTAAAAATATTGTTGATTCATTATTAAATGGCGGTGCAGAAGAGGAAGAGGTTGTACCAACACCCGAACCAGTTGCACCAACGCCAGCACCATCACTTGAGAAAGAACCTGTTGCGCCAGTTGCACCACAACAGCAACAAGCGGTGCCACAACAGCAACCGCAAATGCAACAAGCACCACCAATGCAACAACAATATCAGCAACCAATGTATGATCCAATGCAACAGCAATACCAGCAGCCAATGTATCAACAGCAACCACAAATGCAACAAGCACCACCTGTTAATGTACAGCCTGCACAATTTGCATCATTTGAATCAACAAATTTAGGTCAAAATGAAAATAGAAATCTAAATATGTTGCTTGATATCCCACTACAAGTTACGGTAGAGTTAGGACGTACGAAGCGTTCTGTAAAAGAGATTTTAGAACTATCTGGTGGATCGATTATTGAGTTAGATAAATTAGCTGGTGAACCAGTAGATATTTTAGTCAATAGTCGTTTAATTGCTACAGGGGAAGTAGTAGTTATTGATGAGAACTTTGGTGTTCGAATTACAGATGTATTAAGTCAAGCAGAACGAATTAATCACTTACGATAAATGATTTGGAGGAAATAATTATGTCAAAAAGGATTCTAATTGTTGACGATGCAGCATTCATGCGCATGATGATCAAAGACATCTTGTCTAAAAATGGTTTTGAGGTAGTAGGAGAAGCAGCAGACGGTATGCAAGCTGTTGAGAAGTACAATGAATTAAAGCCGGATTTAGTTACAATGGATATTACAATGCCTGAAATGGATGGTATCGCAGCATTAAAAGAAATTAAAGCGAGTCACCCATCTGCAATTGTTATTATGTGTTCAGCTATGGGACAACAAGCTATGGTAATTGATGCGATTCAAGCTGGAGCTAAAGACTTTATCGTTAAGCCATTCCAAGCAGACCGCGTTATTGAAGCTATTCAAAAAGCGTTGAGTTAAGCCGATGCGAATTAACTTTGTGCGAACAATGTTACTCGCGTTGCTTATGATGGTTGTCATAATACCGACAGCTATGGCAGATGAAAAAATGCCTACAGCGAAGGATATGATAGAGGGAAATACTGGTCAAACTTCGCCTGATAAGGCAAAAGAACCAGTATTGAAAAAAACACCAGCACTTGAGGATGAAGCTCAAGTGTCTGGTGTTCCTAGTTATACCTTTTGGGAATTTATTAAAATTATTTTAGCATTAGCATTTGTCATAATTTTATTATATGCGGTACTGAAATTTTTAAATAAGAAAAACTTAAACTATCAGCAAAACCAAATGGTTCAAAATTTAGGTGGCGTCTCGGTAGGTGCACAAAAGTCGGTACAACTTTTGCAAATTGGCTCAAAAATCTACATTATTGGTGTAGGTGAGGATGTTCAATTGCTAAAAGAAATTACAGATGAGCAGGATATTGATACTTTGTATAAAATTTATGAAGATAAACAAGTATTAGCGGCAGCACCTATTAAATTAAAAGAAGTTTTTTCGAAATTCCGTAAAAAAGACACAACAGAACAGCCAGAATTTAATGACTTATTACAGCAACGCATTTCAGAAATTGAGAAAGAACGTAGTGCAGAAATGAAGAAATGGAAGGAAAAGGAGAAGGGTGATTTATGACATACATGTTAGCCGCATTTAGTAACGGCATTGACCCCGCAGATGTCTCCACTTCTGTAAAATTATTATTGCTACTTACGGTACTATCATTAGCACCAAGCATTTTAATTTTAATGACTTCATTTGCTCGTATTGTGATTATACTTAGCTTTGTGCGTACAGCACTAGCTACACAACAAATGCCGCCTAACCAAGTTATAATTGGCTTGGCATTATTTTTGACTTTTTTCATTATGGCACCGACCTTTAATGAAGTGAATAAAGAAGCACTGCAGCCCCTATTTGCAGAAGAGATAGCATTAGAAGAAGCCTATGATAAGGCGAGTGTGCCATTTAAGGACTTTATGAGTGAGCATACAAGGCAAAAGGATTTGGAGTTATTTATGAGCTATAACGGGATGACAGAGCCACCTGCAACGGTTGCAGAAATACCTTTAACAATGCTTGTGCCAGCATTTGCGTTAAGCGAAATTAAAACGGCTTTCCAAATTGGCTTTATGGTGTTTATTCCGTTTTTAGTAATCGATATGATTGTTGCGAGTACACTAATGTCGATGGGTATGATGATGTTACCACCGGTAATGATTTCATTACCATTTAAAATTTTATTATTTGTATTAGTCGATGGTTGGTATTTAGTGATGAAATCAATATTACAAAGTTTTTAGGGGATGAAGCATTATGACAGGCGAAATGGTGATATCTGTTGCAGAACGTGCGATTACAGTTGTGCTAATTACAAGCGGACCGCTTCTTATGATTGCATTAATAACAGGTTTAGCAGTAAGTATATTTCAGGCAACCACATCGATTCAAGAGCAAACCTTAGCATTTGTACCTAAAATTGTAGCAGTTCTTGTGGGTATGGTGTTCTTTGGACCGTGGATGTTGTCGCAAGTAACGGGATATGCTAAAGATATTTTTGAGAATTTAGTTCGCTATATAGGGTGAGTAGATGAATGAATTACTACCTAATTTCACGGTGCTGCTACTTATGATTGTTAGGGTTTCGGCATTCTTTGTAACTGTACCCTTTTTATCTTACCGAACGATTCCACAACAAGTTAGGATTTCATTAGCGGTTGTCCTAGCGTTTTTAATGTATTTTACTATGACTGATATTGAACCATTTATCGTTGATGGTACATACATACTTTTAATTATAAAAGAAGCAGTAGTTGGTTTATTTATCGGACTCTTAGGTTTTATGATTATGTCGGCGATTCAAATTGCAGGTAGCTTTATTGATTTTCAGATGGGGTTTGCGATTGCTAATATCATTGACCCTCAAACTGGGGCACAAAGCCCATTAGTGGGACAGTTCTTCAACTCGCTAGCATTACTATTGTTACTAGCCGTTAATGGACACCATTTAATTATGGATGGTATTTTTTATAGTTATCAATTTTTACCGATGGATCAATTATGGCCAGCATTTGGCGAAGAGCGTTTGATTAGTTTTGTGTTAACAACGTTTACAGCAGTCTTTGCGATTGCTTTCCAAATGGCAGCGCCTGTAGTAGCTACCCTATTTTTAGTCGATTTAGCTTTAGGTATTACAGCAAGAACGGTGCCGCAACTTAATATTTTCGTGGTAGGTTTTCCTATCAAAATTACAGTAAGTTTTATTGTTATTGTGATTATGATACCTGTAATGATGGAAGTTGTATCTAAGCTAATTTCGATAATGATAGTAGCGATGAGGGATTTAATGATTATATTAGGTGGTGGCTAGGATGTTATTGCGTTTAGATTTGCAGTTTTTCGCAGGTGAGAAAACTGAAAAGGCAACCCCTAAAAAAAGACAAGATGCAAGGAAGAAAGGTCAAGTTATTAAAAGTCAGGATATTACGAGTGCTATTGTTATGCTGCTAGTTTTTATTTTTTTAGTGGCATTTGCGGGTTCATTTACAGCTAATATCCAATCTTTTTTTAAGCAAACTTTTCTTCATAATATGCATATTCAAGAGTTAACTATAGAAGAAACCATGCAACTGTTTAAAAGCATGCTACTTGAGTTAGCAATTATTATTTTACCGATTATGGGTGTAGCAATGGTTGCTGCACTACTAGGTAACTACATACAATTCGGATTTTTATTTACGACAGAGTCGATGAAATTTGATTTAAAAAAGATGGACCCTATTAAAGGGCTTAAACGTATTTTTTCAGTTAAGGCTATTATTGAACTATTAAAGTCTGTTTTAAAAATTGCTTTTATTGGTAGTGTGACTACTATTATTGTGTGGACAAATATTAAAGCAGTACTAGCCTTATCGTTCAAAAGCCCTGAGGAGACATTAGTAACAGTAGCTACATTAGTAGGTACAATGGGTATAGCGGCCTCATTAGTGCTATTATGTTTATCCGTTTTGGATTGGTCGTATCAAAAATATGATTATGAAAAAAACCTTAAAATGTCTAAGCAAGATATTAAAGATGAATATAAAAATAGTGAGGGTGATCCACTCATCAAATCCAAAATCAAACAACGTCAGCGTGAGATGGCTATGCGTCGTATGATGTCCGAGATTCCGACAGCAGACGTAGTTATTACTAACCCCACGCACTATGCGCTAGTATTGAAATATGATGAAGATGAGATGGATGCACCAAAGGTTGTAGCTAAAGGTACAGATTTTGTTGCTCAAAAAATTAAGTTAATTGCTAAGGAGCACGATATTGTAATGGTAGAAAATCGACCTTTAGCTAGAGCTATGTATGACCAAGTTGAAATTGGTGATGCTGTACCAGATGAGTTTTTTAAAGCGGTAGCAGAAATTTTAGCTTATGTTTACCGCATTAAGCGTAAAATTTAGAGGATTAAAGCAGGAGGGGAAAAAATGAAGTTTCGCGATGTAGGAGTATTAGCTGCAGTTATTATGATTATAGCAATGCTCATCATTCCTCTACCTCCATGGATGTTAAGTTTTCTTATTGTGATTAACATTTCATTAGGATTAATGGTTTTATTAACGGCTATGAATATGAAAGAAGCGTTAGACTTTTCTATTTTCCCTTCAATCATTTTACTATTAACATTATTCCGCTTAGGGTTGAGTGTATCTACAACTCGTGCGATTTTAGCAAACGGTGATGCAGGTCAAGTTGTTGATACGTTTGGTGATTTCGTAGTAGGCGGTAATATTTTAGTAGGTTTAGTAGTATTCTTAATTTTAGTATTAATCCAGTTTATTGTTATTACGAAAGGTTCTGAGCGTGTAGCAGAGGTAGCAGCACGATTTACATTAGATGCGATGCCAGGTAAACAAATGAGTATTGATGCGGATTTAAACGCAGGTGTTATTTCTGAGCGTGAGGCACGAGAGCGACGTGAAAAAGTTTCAGGAGAAGCTGATTTTTACGGTGCGATGGATGGTGCTACAAAATTCGTAAAGGGTGATGCTATTGCCTCTATGGTTATGGTTATTATCAACTTACTATTTGGTTTAATTATTGGTGTTGTACAAATGGACTTAGAATTTGCAGAAGCAGCAACGAAGTTTTCTAAATTAACAGTGGGTGACGGGATTGTTGCACAGATTCCTGCTCTTTTAATATCTACAGCGACAGGTATTGTTGTAACACGTGCATCATCTAAAGGTAGTCTTGGTGGAGATATTACAGATCAACTGTTTGCTCAAGCTAAATTAATGTATATTGCCGGGGGCACAATTGTATTACTAGGTTTATTCACACCAATTCCAATGTTAATTACGATTCCAGTAGGCGGCTCACTGATTTTAGGCGCTTATATGATGGACCGTAAGAAGCCTGAAGACGCAGAAGAAATGCTTGAAATTGAAGAAGAGGAAGCTACGGATGTTATGAAGAGTCCAGAGAATGTGGTTAATCTCTTGACTGTTGATCCAATTGAATTTGAGTTTGGTTATGGCTTAATCCCATTAGTGGATGCTTCGCAGGGTGGGGACCTATTAGACCGAGTAGTTATGATACGTCGCCAACTGGCGTTAGAGTTGGGTATTGTCATTCCAGTAGTGCGTATTCGTGATAATATTCAATTACAACCAAATGAGTACCGTATTAAAATCAAAGGGAATGAGATGGCAAAAGGTGAGCTATTACTTGATCACTATTTAGCAATGAGTCCTGGTGACGATGATGCTATTGAGGGTATTGATACAGTTGAGCCATCCTTTGGCTTACCAGCAAAATGGATTACTGAGCAAGAGAAAGAAAATGCTGAAATGTTTGGTTATACAGTAGTTGACCCACCAAGTGTTGTTTCGACACACTTAACGGAAATTATTCGTGCAAATGCACACGAATTATTAGGTCGTCAAGAAACAAAGCAACTGGTCGATCATTTACACGAGACATACCCAATCCTTGTAGACGAGCTAACACCAACACCATTATCTATTGGCGAAATTCAAAAAGTGTTGGAGCGCTTATTACGCGAAAATGTTTCGGTGCGTAATTTACCTATTATTTTCGAGACATTAGCGGATTACGCTAAGCTTACAAGCGATACAGATGTATTAACAGAGTATGTTAGACAAGCATTAGCAAGACAAATTACCACACAATATGTTGGGGATCAAGAGGCATTAAAAGTTATTACGGTATCAGGAGCAGTGGAAAAACGTATTGCTGATAGCATTCAACAAACGGAACATGGTAATTATTTAGCGATGGACCCAAATGATTCACAACAAATTTTAGAGGCTGTTGCCGCTGAAGTAGAGCGTGTATCCTTTATGGAGCAAAACGCGATTATTATTTGTTCGCCAGCAATTCGTATGTATATGCGACAATTAACTGAACGATATTTCCCACAAGTTCCTATTTTATCTTATAATGAATTAGATGCAGCTGTAGAAATCCAAAGTGTTGGAGTGGTGAATGTAAATTGAAAATGAAAAAATATATTGTATCCTCAATGCCTGAAGCAATGAAGAAGATTCGTGAAGATTTAGGCGAGGATGCTGTAATTTTAAATACGAAGGTCATTACAAAAAAGAAAATGTTTGGCTTAATTAAACAAAAAAGTTTTGAGGTAGTTGCTGGTGTGGACGAGATGACACAGCCAGTAACACCTAAAGCAACGGTACAGCCTACAGTACCAGCTATGATGCAAGACGATGTATCACAGTCTCTTAAGAAGGAAATTGATGATTTAAAAAAATTGATGCAGACGGTTCAGCAGCAAACTAAGCAACAAGATGCTGTGCCAGAGCAACTACAACCATTTGTTAGTTACCTACGACGCCAAGAGCTAGGCGAGGAGCTCATCACAGCAATACGTGATGAGCTTTTTGTGCATCTAGAAAATGAAGGAAATGTAACGGTTGAGCAGTTTGAGAAGATTAGTGGAAATGTGATTCGGCAGGCATTATCTCATTTACCGATGGGTGGTTTAACATTTACAAAAAAACAGGTACATGTTATTGGACCAACAGGTGTGGGTAAGACTACAACGATTGCCAAGATGGCAGCACGTGCGGTATTGCAAGAAAAAAAGAAAATTGCTTTTATTACGACGGATACGTATCGTATTGCAGCAATCGAACAATTAAAAACATACGCTGGTTTATTGCAAGCGCCAGTAGAAATTGCCTACACAGAGGAAGACTACCAAAATGCTCTCACAAATTTGTCACATGTTGATGTAGTGTTTGTTGATACAGCGGGACGTAATTACAAAGATGGTAAATATGTGGAGGATTTACGAGAATTAATTGGTTTTACTGAAGATGCTGAGTCATTTTTAGTATTAACGACTACAGCAAAAGAAAGCGATATGGTTGCTGTAATTGATCAATTTGTAGATATTCCAGTGGAAAAATTTATCTTTACGAAGGTTGATGAAACAAATTCTATTGGCACGATTATAAATTTAATGCTTAAATATAATAAAGGTCTTGCTTACTATACAGATGGGCAAGAAGTCCCTGAGGATATTGAAGAAGCAACAATTGATAAATTACTACATTTATTATTTAAAGGTGAGCCGATATGAGAGATCAAGCTGAGGCGTTGCGTATGAAGTTATTGGAGCAGCAAGGTCAGTTGGGTAAGGCTGTGGCTATCGTTAGTGGTAAGGGCGGTGTAGGAAAAAGTAATTTTTGTATGAACTTTGCCCTACAATTAGCAAAACAGCAAAAAAAAGTTGTCATTATGGATATGGATATTGGTATGGGAAATATTCATATTTTAATTGGTGAGAGTGCTAGTTATAATCTCGGAGATTATCTTAAAGGTGAACGCTCATTAGAAGATGTTGTATTAAGTGCACCTTATGGTATGGACTATATTGCAGGTGGCTCAGGTATGTCATCTGTACTAGAGTGGACTGACAGCATGTTTGAGCGTTTAATTATAGCGTTTGATGAACTGTTAAAAGACTATGATTACCTACTGTTTGATATGGGAGCAGGCGCCACAAATTGGTCTTTAGACTTATTAATGTCGATTGATGATGTTATAGTAATAACAACAGCAGAGCCCACAGCTATTACAGATGCCTATTCTATGATGAAGTATATTCATCTGAAAGATGATGCTAAGCAGTATTACCTAATTTGTAATCGTGTGCTGTCCAAGCAGGAAGGTGAGGAAACGACCTCACGCTTGCAGCTAGCTATGCAACGCTTCCTCGAAAAAGATATTCAGGTACTAGGTACAATGCCTGAAGATTTAGCCGTCAGACAGGCGGTGCGTGAACAGGTACCATTTTCAGTGAGTTACCCTAATGCCGCTGTAACTAAGGCACTACGCTTGATTGTGCTACGCTTTTTAGAAGAGCCACAAATAGAAGTGGCGCAACAACCTACTACATTTTTACGTAAATTACGCAATATTTTTTCGAAAGGACGTGATTAGCTTTGAGTCTCTCAAAGAAAAATAAAGTGCTAATCGTTGATGATTCGGCATTTATGAGAAAGCTAATAAGTGATTTCTTTGTTGATCACCCTACAATTGAAGTAGTGGGTACAGCACGCAATGGTAAGGATGCAATTAAGAAGGTACAGCAGCTAAAGCCAGATGTTATTACGTTAGATGTTGAGATGCCTGAAATGAATGGTATTGATGCATTAAAAGAAATTATGAAAATCAGTCCAATGCCTGTTGTTATGTTATCGAGCAAGACAAGAGAAGGCACAGAAAGTACATTAAGTGCTATGGAACATGGTGCTTTTGATTTTGTAGCGAAACCGAGTGGTACTATTTCTTTGGACTTGCATAAAATTAAGGAACAGCTTGTTAAAACGGTAGAAGAAGCATTAAAAGTGCCAAAGAGTAAATTTAACTCATCCGTTAAAGTTACACGTAGCGTGCAACCAGGTCATGTGATAGACACACCAAAGCGTGCCCAGCCTAAACGACCTAATTTTAGCAGTGCGAGTAAAAAAATTGTACTAATTGGTA
The DNA here is from genome assembly GCF_000743635.1 of Lysinibacillus sp. BF-4. NCBI lineage: Bacteria > Bacillati > Bacillota > Bacilli > Caryophanales > Bacillaceae > Lysinibacillus > Lysinibacillus sp. BF-4. Next base: position 128,989 of record NZ_JPUW01000001.1, read on the forward strand.
CGTCTACAGGTGGACCACGTGCTTTACAACATGTTATTACAAAATTGCCTAAAAATATGAAGGCTCCTGTAGTAATTGTACAACATATGCCAGCAGGCTTTACTAAATCACTAGCTGAGCGCTTAAATCAGCTAAGTGAGATTACAGTTAAGGAAGCAGAGCATGGCGATATTTTACAAAACGGGCATGCGTATGTTGCACCAGGTGGTTATCACCTACGTATTAACAAGGTAGGGACAGCATACGCCATAGGACTGGATAATAAAACACCAGCACGTTCGGGGCATCGCCCAGCCGTAGATGTAATGTATGAGGAAATGAGTCAATATAAAGAGCTGGATAAAATTGCTGTCATTATGACGGGGATGGGTGCAGATGGCTCTAAGGGACTAATTGAACTTAAAAAAACAGGTAATACAATAGCAATAGCAGAGTCAGCAGAAACATGTATCGTTTATGGTATGCCTAAAGCCGCGGTGGAAACGCAGCTCGTTGATGAGGTCGTTTTTGTTGAAGATATCGCACAAACAATCATGAAATATTTGCCTTAAAAGGGGTGCTTTAGTATGGATGTCAATCAATATTTAGAGATGTTTATTGAGGAAAGTAAAGAGCATTTACAATCGTGTAGTGAGCAACTACTCGTATTAGAAAAAAACCCAGAAGATTTAGCAATCGTAGGAGAAATTTTCCGTTCGGCACATACCTTGAAAGGTATGTCGGCAACAATGGGCTTTGAGGATTTAGCAAACTTAACGCATAAAATGGAAAATGTGTTAGACGCGATTCGTAATGAAAAAATCGAGGTAACACCTGAAATATTAGACGTTGTCTTTGAGTCTGTTGATCACCTTGAAGAAATGGTTATGGATATTGCTGCAGGTGGCGATGGTAAACGAGATGTAGAGTCAACGGTAGCCTTACTGAAGCAAATTGAGTCAGGCGAAGAAGTGGTTACAATGCCAGCAACTCCAGCAACACCAACTGAGAGTGTAGAAGCAACAGCACTAGCTTATGATGATTATGAGAAGACTATTATTGTTCAATCATTTGAACAAGATTATAAGGCCTATGAAATTAGCATCACGTTGCGTGATGACTGCCTACTAAAAGCAGCTCGCGTTATTATGGTATTCCAAGTGCTTGAAAAGGAAGGTGAGGTTGTTAAAACATCGCCTTCTATTGAAGAACTAGAAGAAGAAAAGTTTGATAGCACTTTCCATATTGCATTTTTAACGCAAACAGCTATGGAAGACCTTCAAACTAAAATTATGAATGTATCCGAAGTAGGTGCGGTTGATATTACCGTGTTAACTGCAGATTCATTTAAAGAGCCTGAACCAGAACCAGTAGTAGAAGCACCTGCTGTAGTAGTACCGCCACCTGCTAAGAAGGAAGAAACGCCTGCTAAAAAGCCGCAAAAAACAACGGCTGTTGTGGGTAATAAGACAATCCGAGTTAACATCGAGCGCTTAGATATTTTAATGAACTTATTTGAGGAGCTTGTGATTGATCGAGGGCGTCTGCAATCGATTTCGACAGAGGTTAATCATAATGAATTAAATGAAACGGTAGAGCGTATGAGCCGCGTTATGGGCGATCTACAAAATATCATTTTAACAATGCGCATGGTACCTGTTGAAACAGTATTTAACCGCTTCCCTAAAATGATTCGTCAGTTATCGCGTGAATTAAATAAAAAAATCAACCTTGAAATTATTGGTGCGGAAACCGAGCTCGATCGTACTGTAATTGATGAAATTGGCGATCCACTTGTGCACTTAATTCGTAACTCTGTTGACCATGGTATTGAAAGCCCAGAGGCACGTATGGCTAAAGGTAAACCAGCTGAGGGTACAGTTGTACTACGTGCTTACCATAGTGGTAATCATGTCTTCATTGAGATTGAGGATGACGGAGCAGGAATTAATAAAGAAAAGGTACTTGCCAAAGCATTATCTAAAGGTGTAGTTACACCAGAAACAGCTGAGACGATGACCGACAAACAAATTAATGAACTGATTTTAGCATCAGGCTTCTCAACAGCTGATCAAATTTCCGATGTATCAGGTCGTGGCGTAGGGCTAGACGTTGTAAAAACAACAATTGAGTCATTAGGTGGTAACATTTCTATTGATTCTATTCAAGACTCAGGGTCAATCTTCTCTATTCAACTGCCATTAACACTTTCAATTATTTCGGTTATGTTAGTTGAGATTGAGCAAGAGATTTATGCAATCCCACTTTCTTCGATTATTGAAACAGCTATCATCAAAAAAGAAGAGATTTTAAGTGCGCATAATCAAAAGGTAATTAACTACCGCGGTACAGTTGTACCATTAGTATTCCTTGAAGAAATCTTTGAAGTGCCGCGTACAGCGCCAGCGAGTGACGAGTTCCATTCGATTGTTGTTGTGCGTAAGGGTGAGAAATTAGCAGGACTTGTGGTAGATTCATTTATTGGACAACAAGAAATTGTTTTAAAATCATTAGGTGATTACTTAACAAATATTTTTGCGATTTCAGGTGCAACCATTTTAGGTAATGGTAAGGTAGCATTAATTGTAGATTGCAACGCATTAATTAAATAATAGATTGAGAGGTGTCGTACTATGTCAACAGCTACAGAGCAAGAGAGCATGAAAGTTATTGTATTTCAATTAGAGGATAAAGAATATGCTATCCCTGTATCACGTGTACAAGGCATTGAGCGCTTAATGCACATTACACGCGTGCCAAAAACACCAAACTACGTTAAAGGTGTTATTAACTTACGTGGTGTTGTAACGCCTATTATTGATTTACGCGAGCGATTTTCTTTACCTGCTTCTGATAATCAAGATGCTACACGTATTATTATTGTTTCAATTAAAGATACAGAGGTTGGCTTTATTGTAGACTCTGCTAATGATGTATTAGACATTAATACTAAATCCATTGAGCCGCAGCCAGAGGTTGTTGGTACGGTGGAAGAAGAATTTATTTCAGGCGTATCACGCTTAGATAATCGCTTACTAATTTTACTTCATTTAGAGAAGGTATTAGTAACGCTACAACAATAGGAGGCAGTGACGCATACCATGGATAAGCAAATTACATCACTTCATTTAGATGTATTAAAGGAAATTGGTAATATTGGCGCTGCGCATGCTGCAACTTCACTATCGATGTTGCTAAATAAAAAAATTGATATGCATGTTCCAAAGGTCGAAATGGTACCCTTTAATGACATGATGGAGCTTGTTGGAGGTCCTGAAAATGTAGTAGTAGGCATTTACTTACGCATTGAAGGGGACGCAAAAGGTAGTATGTTCTTTATACTGCCTGTCGAGCAGGCTGACCGTTTTATTCAACGCTTAATTCAAGACGAAGCGTTTAGCTTTAGTAAGATGCCAGTGGCGGAAATTGGACTCTCTGCTATGCAAGAGATGGGCAATATTTTATCAGGCTCTTATCTATCGGCTTTTTCGGATTTTACAGGCTTAAAAATTTACCCTACTGTACCAGGGTTAAGTGTAGATATGTTTGGTGCTATTATTAGCACAGGCTTAATCGAGCTATCACATGTGAGTGATCATGTGATTGTAATCAACACATCCATTTTAGAAGAAGGTATCGAACCAACAGAATCAGTGAAAGGGCACTTTTTCTTATTGCCCGAGCCATCCTCATTTACCGCAATATTTAATGCGTTAGGGGTTTCGTAAGCGTGTTTAGCACGAATAAGGTAGTTAAAGTAGGGATTGCACAAATGGATGTGGCGAAAGCGCCCGAAACCATTCGAACCTCTGGTTTAGGTTCGTGTGTGGGCGTGGTGCTTTATGATGAACGAAAAAAAATTGCAGGGTTAATTCATATTATGTTGCCTGACTCGACGCTAGGTAAGGTAGTACCAAGCAACGTAGCTAAATTTGCAGACACAGGTATAGATGCAATGATTGGTGAATTAACCAAGCAAGGGGTACAAAAGTTTAGTTTAAAAGCGAAAATTGCAGGCGGTGCACAAATGTTTAAATTTTCGTCTGAACAGGATGCGATGCGTATCGGTCCACGTAATGTTGAGGCGGTAAAACAAGCGCTCCGCAAAAATGGTGTGCGCATTGTAGCTGAAGATACAGGCGGTAGCAGTGGGCGCACAATAGAGTTTAATCCAGACACAGCGATGCTAATGATTCGCACAGTTAATCAGGGAGTGAGTGAGATATGATGTTTGGATCTATATTTTATAATCTATGGGGAGCACTACTGGCATTTTCCACATACTTCTTTTTAAATTTCATGGGTCCTACAGCACCAATAATGATTATTGTTAAATCATTTATTGCAGCAGTTATTGGATTTTTAGTTACATATATCATTCGCTTTTTAATTTCCTACGTATTATATACACCAGAGGAAGAACAAGCACTTGAAGAAGAAGCTGAAGAGGCTAGCATGCCTTCGTCAGCAACTGCTGAGGAGTTTGCGGAAGAAAATCCAGAAGAGGTCGCAAAAGCCGTGCGAACTATGATGGATGATGAAAATAAAATAGCTTCATAAAAATAAAGATTGCTTTTTTGTATAAATTTGTACAAAAAGCAGTCTTTTTTATTTGCAATTCGTAATGGAGACATGAACTTTAAAGAGAAATTTGCTACAATGAGAAATAAAACGAATTTTTAGAAAGGCGGGATCATATGGCGCAAACTAATCGCGAAGAACAAATCCTTTGGCAACGTTGGGGCAGAAATCGAGATCCACAAGCAGGAGATTTATTAGTGAAGCGGTATATGCCACTAGTATCCTATCACGTACAAAGAATTAGCGTTGGGCTTCCTAAGAGTGTTTCGCGCGATGATTTAACAAGTTTGGCAATGCTTGGTTTATTTGATGCATTAAATAAATTTGATACAAATCGCGAATTAAAGTTTGATACGTACGCCTCATTTCGCGTAAGAGGTGCAATTATTGATGGGCTACGTAAGGAAGATTGGCTACCACGTTCAGCACGTGATAAGGCGAAGAAGTTAGATGCTAATATTGAGCAGCTTGAACAACGATTACAACGTCATGCCACACCTGAAGAAATTGCACGTGAAATGAATATGCCCGTTGAAGACGTATATAAAACCGTACAAGAGCATTATTTTGCGAATGTACTATCTATTAATGAGCAACAAGAGTTAGATGACTTTGAAGGTAAGGCTTTTGTCATTCGTGATGATCATACTCGTACACCAGAACAACAAATCGTACATACCGAATTACTAGGTGAGCTGGTACACCATATTGAAAAACTCAATAAAAATGAGCAGTTGGTTGTTAGTTTATTTTATACAGATGAGATGACCTTAACTGAAATTGGAAAGGTGCTTGGCTTATCTACGTCACGTATTTCACAAATTCACTCTAAAGCATTATTTAAATTACGTGAGCTATTAACGAAAGATGCGATGAAATTATAAGGAGTGGTGGCTATGAGCTTAAAAGGTGTAGAATTACAAATTGCCATACCTAAAACATTTGATGCTGGTAAAATGCTTGATCAAGCACAGCAACAAAACCATGCCAACCAAATGAATGCCAATGAAGCATTAAAGAAGGAAATTGAACGTCAGCAAAAGATTGTGAATACCTCTGAAGAGATGGACGGAATTAAGGATGATGGCGAGGGCGGACAGCAGTATGAAGCGGACCGTCAAAAAAAAGAACAGCAACAAAAAGATGCGAAAAAAAATACACACCACCCATTCAAAGGGAATTTCGTAGATTTTAGTGGATAGGGGTTTAGTATGATTATTGCAAGTATCGTCATATTGTTTATTTTGCAACTTTTGATGTTTTTCTTTATTGTGTTGTTACAACTTAAAGTAGCACGTTTTAACCAACTAGAAGAAAAACAAAATCGTTTAATGCGTGAGATGGACACAACAATTAGTACGTATTTAATACAGATGCAAGAAGAAAACAACCGCTTTATTGAGGAGTTAACAAAAACACCGAAGGCACCAACGCAACCTGTCGTGCATAAGCAGACGAAAAAGCCTACGGTAGATATTGTAGAGTCTACAGAAGTAACGTTACCTAAAGTACAAGAGAAGCCGCGTATGGTTGTGCCTAAAACAAAGGCGGCCAAAGCTTACCAACAACAAGAGGTAAAAGCTCCTATTGCTAAGCCACAGACAGTGGAGGAGCAAGCAGTGGCATTAGCAGCTAAAGGATTATCAACAGAAGCAATCGCTAAACAGCTTCAAAAAGGCAAGACAGAGATTGAGCTGTTATTGAAGTTTAGGGCATAAAATAGTTGCGAACACTAGGTAGCTGTGGTATATTATCACATGGTGTTATCAATACACACGTATTTTGATGTAGTAAGTGGTGCTCTAAAATTTAGAGTAGCTTGTTACAATTGATAAATGCGGAGGAAATTAACCAAAACTAGGAGGAAACAAACATGTCAGTAATTTCTATGAAACAATTACTTGAGGCTGGTGTACACTTCGGTCACCAAACTCGCCGTTGGAACCCAAAAATGAAGAAATATATCTTCGTTGAGCGTAACGGTATCTACATCATCGACTTACAAAAAACAGTTAAAAAATTAGAGGAAGCTTATGACTTCATGCGCCAAGTTGGTGCTGATGGTGGTAAAGTTCTTTTCGTTGGTACGAAAAAACAAGCACAAGAAGCTATCAAAGAAGAAGCAGAGCGCTCTGGTAACTACTACATTAACCAACGTTGGTTAGGTGGTACTTTAACTAACTTCGAAACTATCCAAAAACGTGTTGCTCGTATGAAAGCAATCGAAAAAATGGAAGAGGACGGTACTTTTGAAGTACTACCTAAAAAAGAAGTAGTTCAACTTAAAAAAGAACACGAACGTCTTGTTAAATTCTTAGGCGGTATCCGTGATATGAAAGGTTTACCGGATGTAATGTTCGTAGTAGACCCACGTAAAGAGCGTATTGCAGTAGCAGAAGCTCGCAAATTAAACATTCCTTTAGTAGGTATTGTTGATACAAACTGTGACCCAGATGAAATCGACTACGTAATCCCTGCTAACGACGATGCTATCCGCGCAGTTAAATTATTAACTGGTAAAATGGCTGACGCATTAATCGAGTCTAAACAAGGTGAAGAAGAAGCTCCAGCTGAAGAATCAGCTGAGTAATTCTCACGTTTATGTGAAGGTGATAGGTGGCTCAAAACCCTTATCACCTTTTTTTAAAACATAATATACGCAACACAACTTTGAGGAGGAAATTAACATGGCAATCACTGCACAATTAGTAAAAGAACTTCGTGAAAAAACAGGCGCAGGTATGATGGACTGTAAAAAAGCTTTAGTAGAAACTGATGGTAACATCGACGCTGCTATCGACTTTTTACGTGAAAAAGGTCTATCTTCAGCTTCTAAAAAAGCTGACCGTGTAGCTGCAGAAGGTACAACTTACATTTTAGTTCAAGGTAACGAAGCAATTATCTTAGAAGTAAATGCTGAAACTGACTTCGTAGCTAAAAACGATAAATTCCAAGCTTTAGTATCAGGTCTTGCTGAGCAAATCCTTGCTGCTAAACCAGCTTCAGTTGAAGAAGCTTTAGAATTAACTAACGCTGAAGGTGTTAAAGTTGTAGACCAAATTTCTACAGCTGTTGCGACAATTGGTGAAAAAATCACATTACGTCGTTTCGAAATTAAAACAAAAACTGATGCAGATGCATTCGGTCCTTACCTACACATGGGCGGTAAAATTGCTGTATTAACAGTAGTTGAAGGCACTACTGATGAGTCAGTTGCTAAAGACGTAGCTATGCACATCGCTGCATTAAACCCACAATACATTTCACGTGACGAAGTGTCTGCTGATGAAGTAGAGCACGAACGCAAAATCCTAACTGAGCAAGCTTTAGGAGAAGGCAAACCAGAAAACATCGTTGCGAAAATGGTTGAAGGTCGTCTTGGCAAATACTTTGAAGAAGTATGTGTACTTGACCAATCTTTCGTTAAAAACCCAGATCAAAAAGTTCGTGACTTCGTTAAAGCTGCAGGCGGCGAATTAGTATCATTCGTACGTTATGCTGTTGGTGAAGGTATCGAAAAACGTGAAGATAACTTCGCTGAAGAAGTAATGAGCCAAGTTAAAGGTAACTAATTTAGACTGAAACGATATTTGCGTATCAGTTGAATATCGTTTAGCTAATTTAATACCAACTCATAAAGGGAACACAGTTACTTTCGTGTTCCCTGTTTTTTGGAAAAAAACGAAAGTATGTGCTTACATACGAGAAATAAATGTCTGATGGAGGGTTTAAGTAATGAGTGTGCCAGAATACAAACGAGTAGTCATTAAACTAAGCGGTGAGGCGTTAGCAGGTGACGCAGGCTTCGGTTTATTACCAGAAGTAATTAAGTCTGTAGCAAAAGAAGTTAAAGAAGTAGTAGACCTAGGAGTTGAAGTTGCAGTCGTTGTAGGTGGCGGTAACATTTGGCGTGGTAAAATCGGTAGCGAAATGGGCATGGACCGTGCAGCAGCTGATTATATGGGAATGCTAGCAACAGTAATGAACTCTCTTGCACTACAAGATGCTTTAGAGAAATTAGGTATTGAAACACGCGTTCAATCATCAATCGTTATGACACAGGTAGCTGAGCCATATATTCGACGCAAAGCAGTACGTCACTTAGAGAAAAAGCGCGTAGTAATCTTCGCAGCGGGTACAGGTAACCCATTCTTTTCTACAGATACAACAGCAGCTTTACGTGCAGCAGAAATTGATGCAGATGCCATCTTAATGGCGAAAAATAATGTTGACGGTGTATATTCTGCGGATCCAAAAGTAGATGCAGATGCCGTTAAATACGACACACTCTCGTACTTAGACGTAATCCAACAAGGATTGCAAGTAATGGATTCAACAGCATCAACCCTATGTATGGACAATGATATCCCACTTATCGTATTCTCTATTACAGAGAGTGGCAATATTAAGCGTGCCGTACAAGGCGAAAAAATCGGAACAATTGTTAGGAGGAATGCATAATGGCAAACGCAATTTTAACAGAAGCTAAAGATAAAATGGGAAAATCAATTTCTTCATTTTCACGTGAACTAGCATCAATTCGTGCAGGACGCGCAAATGCATCATTACTTGATCGCATTTCAGTAGAGTACTACGGTGCACCAACACCATTAAATCAAATGGCGGGGATTTCAGTACCAGAGGCACGCCTTTTAGTGATCCAGCCTTATGATAAAACAGTTTTAGGTGAAATCGAAAAAGCGATTTTACGTTCTGATTTAGGTATTACACCAACAAACGATGGTTCGGTAATCCGCATCATGATTCCTGCTTTAACAGAAGAGCGTCGTAAGGACCTTGTTAAATTAGTAGGTAAAGAAGCTGAAAATGCAAAAATCGCTGTACGTAATGTACGTCGTGATGCAAATGATGATCTTAAAAAAGCTGAAAAAGCTAGCGAGATTACAGAAGATGAGCTACATGGTTTAAATGAAGATGTACAAAAATTAACAGACACATATATTGCTAAAATTGATGAAGTTGCAAAAGATAAAGAGCAAGAAATTTTAGAAGTATAATTAAACTTTTAACAGCGAGAGGCGTCCTATTTTGCAGGACGCTTTTTTTACTGAAATAAACAAGGCAAACTGATGCCATTTTTGATATGATTATGTAGTAAACGTCCGATTAATTGTAGTGGAGGAATTATCATGTTTAAAAACTTTTTAGGAAATAAAGCAAATACGGCGCAAACGATTGAAGAACGTAAAGAACAGTGTATGCGCGAGGCAGTTCCTTCTCATATTGCGATTATTATGGACGGCAATGGTCGTTGGGCAAAAAAGCGTGCGTTACCGCGTGTAGCAGGTCACCGAGAAGGTATGAAAACCGTTAAAAAAATTACACGTTGTGCATCAGATATTGGTGTTAAGGCATTAACGGTTTATGCATTCTCTACAGAAAACTGGAAAAGGCCAAAGGATGAGGTAGATTTTTTAATGCGTTTACCTGTAGACTTTTTGGATACCTTTTTACCAGAGCTAATTGAACGTAATGTGCGAGTAGAGATGATTGGTGACCCAGATGTGTTACCGAAGCATACACAGGCAGCTCTTTTTGAAGCAATGGAAACAACAAAGCATAATACGGGGTTAATTTTAAACTTTGCGTTAAACTATGGTAGTCGTGATGAAATGGTTAAGGCAATGACGGCTGTTATGGCACGTGTTATGGCAGGCGAATTAGAGTTAGCTGATGTGGATGAAGCGTGTATAACGGCACATATGATGACTGCGCACTTACCAGAGCCTGACTTATTAATTCGCACGAGTGGTGAGGTACGTTTAAGTAACTTTATGCTATGGCAACTCGCTTATACAGAGTTATGGTTTACGGATATGCTATGGCCCGACTTCGATGAAGTAGCCTTTTTAGAAGCAGTGATGAGCTATCAAAAGCGCAATCGACGCTACGGAGGTTTGAAAGGGGAAGAAACAAAGTGAAGCAACGAATTATAACGGCAATTATAGCGGCAGCTTTATTTATACCGTTTGTCGTTTATGGGAAGTGGCCATTTGCTGTATTAGTTTTTGCAATGGCAGCAGTAGGATTTTTTGAAATCCTACGCATGAAGCATATTTCATTGTTATCAGTACCAGGTGTGTTAGGGTTAGTGGCGTTAGCAGGTCTTTTATTGCCAACAGAGTGGGCAGTAAAGGTCGAGGAAGTTACAACGCTTGGCACCATGGAGATTTTATTCTTTACATTTATTTTATTATTAGTTTATACGGTAATCATAAAAAACACATTTACTTTTGATGATGTGGGCTTTATTATTGCGAGTGTATTTTATGTAGGGCTAGGCTTCCATTATTTTATCGAGACACGTTTTATTGGCTTAGAGTTTGTTGTGTTCGCTTTGTTGATTGTATGGACAACAGATTCAGGTGCATATTTTGTAGGGCGTAAACTAGGTAAAAATAAATTATGGCCAGAGATTTCGCCTAATAAAACAATTGAAGGTTTTGTCGGTGGGATTGTGATTGCGGTAATCTTTGCTGTAGGTATGCAGTTGATTTACCCGATTACAGACTCATGGTTAGCGTTAATCGCAGTTACCATAGTTGCATCTATTTTTGGACAAATGGGTGACCTTGTAGAGTCAGCGATTAAGCGTCATTATGATGTAAAAGATTCAGGCACATTATTACCAGGTCATGGTGGGATTTTAGATCGTTTTGACAGTCTATTATTCGTTTTACCATTACTGCACTTCCTACAATTTGTAGGATAATGAAAGGATAAGTGGCATGAAAAAGATTAGTTTATTAGGAGCAACAGGCTCGATTGGTTTACAAACCATTGATATTATTACAGCAAATCCTGAAGACTTTCAATTAGTAGCATTATCAGCAGGACGTAATATTGATAAAACAAGAGAGATTATTAAACAGTTAAAGCCAGCACTTGTTTCTGTGCAAGACGCTAAAGATGCACAAGTTTTGCAGCAGGAGTTTCCAACTAGCACATTTACATATGGCGCTGAAGGTTTAGTTGAAGTAGCAACACATCCTGATACAACCGTGCTTGTTAATGCTGTATTAGGCAGTGTAGGGCTTGCATCAACACTTGCTGCGATTAAAATGAGCAAAACTATCGCTATTGCCAATAAAGAAACGCTAGTAACAGCAGGGCATCTTGTTATGGCCGCAGCGAAGCAATATAACGCACCAATTTTACCTGTAGATAGTGAACATTCGGCATTATTCCAAGCGATGAATGGCGAAAACCCGAAAAATATTTCGCGTTTAATCATTACAGCATCTGGGGGTAGTTTCCGTGATAAAACACGTGACGAGTTAATCGGTGTCACAGTTAAGGATGCGCTTAATCACCCGAACTGGTCGATGGGTGCTAAAATTACGATTGACTCAGCGACAATGATGAATAAAGGGCTTGAAGTAATCGAGGCTCATGTATTATTTGATATGCCGTATGATGATATTGATGTGGTGCTACACCGCGAAAGTATTATTCACTCTATGGTAGAGTTTGATGATACAAGTGTTATTGCTCAACTCGGCACACCAGATATGCGTGTACCTATTCAATATGCGCTAACTTACCCTAATCGTATCCCGCTACAGGGAGGCAAACGCCTTAACTTAGCAGAGATTGGTAAGCTACATTTTGAAGAAATGAATTTTAAACGTTATAAAGCCTTACAACTTGCTTATGATGCAGGGCGTACAGGTGGTACCATTTTAACAGCTATGAATGCAGCCAATGAAGCGGCTGTTGCGGCATTTTTACGAGGCGAAATTTCATTTTTAGCTATTGATGAAATGATTGAGCGTATTATGCATGAACATAGCACAATTGCGCAACCAGATCTTGAAACCATTTTAGCTGTAGATAGTGAAACGAGAAAACGAGTAGCAGACATGATAAAATAAGCACAGACTTATTACTTGAAGGTGGGATAGTATGCAAACAGCAATTGCATTTATCATAATTTTTGGCTCACTCGTATTTTTCCATGAGCTTGGTCACTTCTTGCTTGCAAAGCGTGCTGGCATTTTAGTACGCGAATTTGCAATCGGCTTTGGTCCAAAAATTTATGGTAATCAGCGTGGCGAAACGCTATATACAATTCGTTTATTACCGCTTGGTGGTTATGTACGCTATGCGGGGGCAGATTTAGATACGGTAGAGCTAGTGCCAGGGTATCGTGTGGCGCTTGCGTTAAATAAAGAAGACGTTGTAACAAAAATCATGCTTAATCAAAGTGAAAAACAATTATCAGACATTGTTTTCATGGAAGTAGAGAAAGCAGACCTTGTTCATGAATTATGGATTGAGGGTTACGACGAGGAAGAAAACTTTGTACGTTTTAATGTCTCGCGTGAGGCAGTTGTCATTGAAAATGGGCAAGAGAATGTCATTGCACCGTTTGATAGACAGTTTGAATCAAAATCGTTATTTGACCGCTTCGCTACAATTTTTGCAGGTCCGCTATTTAACTTTATTTTAGCGTTCTTTATTTTTGTCGTAGCAGCCTTTATTGGTGGTGTATCAAAAAATGAACCTGTATTAGGGGACATTATAGAGGATGGCTCCGCGCAAGTCGCAGGGCTTGAAAAGGGCGATGTTGTTACTGCAATTGATGGTACAAAAGTTAATGCATGGGACAAAATGGTCGGCATTATTCAAGAGAGCCCAGATAAGGAAATTACTATGCACGTAAAACGTGATGGCAAGGAGCTTGATATCCCTGTTGTTGTAGAAAAACGTGTACTTGAGCAAGGCAAGGAGCGCATTGAGCAAGGTGCTATTGGTGTAATGTATGGTGGTGACTTTGAGCGCGGTGTTGTGAAATCAATCCAACAAGGCGGCGAGCAAGTTTGGTATTGGTCAACACTTATTTTTACAATGCTAGGTAAGCTTGTAACGGGTCAATTTAGTATTGATGCATTATCAGGCCCTGTAGGGATTTACCAAGTTACAGACCAAGTTGCCTCTTACGGCATTTTATCTTTAATGAACTTTGCTGGTATGCTAAGTATTAACCTTGGTATTATGAACTTACTACCAATCCCAGCACTTGATGGTGGTCGCTTATTATTTATTGCGATTGAAGCAGTGCGAGGGAAACCAGTTGATCGTAATAAAGAAGGTATGGTGCATTTTGTTGGTATTATGCTATTACTTTTATTAATGATTGCGGTAACATGGAATGACATACAACGATTTTTCTTTTAATTGATGGTAAAGGATGGAGTAAACTATGAAACAAAGTAAAACGTATATTCCTACGCTGCGTGAAGTACCAGCGGATGCGGAAGTAAAATCACATAAACAATTATTACGTGCAGGCTATATTCGCCAAAGCGCAAGTGGCGTATATTCATACTTGCCACTAGCAACACGTGTGTTAGCTAAAATCGAGGCGATTATTCGTGAAGAGCTAGATAATGCGAACGCAGTAGAAATTTTAATGCCAGCAATGCAAGCAGCAGAGTTATGGCAAGAATCTGGTCGCTGGCAAGCTTACGGTCCCGAGTTAATGCGCTTTAAAGACCGTCATAACCGTGACTTTGCATTAGGCCCAACGCATGAAGAAGTTATTACAGATTTAGTACGCGACGAAATTAAATCATATAAAAAACTACCACTAACAATGTACCAAATCCAAACAAAATTCCGTGACGAAAAACGTCCACGCTTCGGCTTATTACGTGGTCGCGAATTTATTATGAAAGATGCGTATTCATTCCATGCTTCAACAGAGAGCTTAGATGAGACGTATCAAGATATGTATCAAGCATATTCAAATATTTTCTCACGCCTGGGCTTAAACTTCCGTGCAGTTATTGCGGATGCAGGCTCAATTGGTGGTAGTGGCACACACGAATTTATGGTGCTATCTGAAATTGGTGAAGATACAATTGCTTACTCTGACTCATCAGATTATGCGGCTAATACAGAGATGGCTGAAGTTGTTACAACCGACGTTGTGTCAGATGAGGCAGCAAAAGAGCTAAATAAAGTAGCAACACCAGATCAAAAAACAATTGAGGAAGTTAGTACGTTTTTAGATGTACCAACTAACCAAACAATTAAGTCATTAGTATTTAATGTAGATGGTGAGCTTGTTGTAGTATTAGCACGCGGTGACCATGAGATTAATGATATTAAAGTGAAAAATGTATTAAACGCTACAGTAGTTGAGATGGCAGAGGAAGAAGAAATCCGTGCAGCATTAGGTTGTGGCGTTGGTTCAATTGGGCCAATCAAGTTACCAGTAGAGATGAAAGTTATTGCGGATAATGCGATTCGTTCAATGCGCAATGCAGTAGCAGGTGCTAATGAAGATGGCTTCCATTATATCAATGTTAATCCAGAACGCGACTTTGCGATTAATGCATACGAAGATATTCGTATGATCCAAGAAGGTGACCCATCACCAGATGGTCAAGGCGTTATTAAATTTGCTGAAGGTATCGAAGTAGGTCATATCTTTAAGCTAGGTACAACGTACTCAGCGAAGTTAAACGCTACGATTTTAAATGAACAAGGTAAAGCACAACCACTTATTATGGGTTGCTATGGTATCGGGGTTTCTCGTATTTTAGCCGCTGTTGCTGAGCAGTTCCAAGATGATAATGGTTTTACATGGCCAAAACAATTAACACCATATGATGTGCATTTAATTCCAGTTAACATGAAGGACGAAGCACAAGTTGGTTTAGCTGAAGATATGTATGGTTTATTAAAATCGTATCGTTATGATGTATTATTAGATGACCGTAATGAACGCGCAGGCGTTAAGTTTGCGGACTCAGACCTTATTGGTTTACCAGTACGTGTAACCATCGGTAAAAAAGCAGCTGAAGGTATTGTAGAAGTTAAAATTCGTCAAACTGGCGAAACATTTGAGTGGCAAAAAGAAGAGTTAATTGATAACCTAAACGAACTTTTCCGCGCACAATAATCAAAATGCCGACAAGATTTCTTGTCGGCACTTTTTTATCAGGAGGTAAAAAAATGGATCAGGAAGCACAACAACGATTGCTCATTTTACTACAGCAATTACGACTTACGGAAGATGAGTATATGCCATTTTTCGAACAGGGTGAGCTGACACGCTTAACTATTCATAAAGGGCAACGCCTGTGGCGCTTTGCGATAACTTTGCCTACGATACTCCCGTATTCGATGTACGAACTACTGCAACTGCGCATGCATGAGGCGTTTTCGCATATTGCCAATGTGCATACGTCATTAGCGGCACTCAATCAAGCATTTACAGAGGCGCATATTAAGCAATACTGGCAAAGTGTTGTAGCTAATACAGAAGGCATTACGCCATTTTTAAAAGAGCGTTTGCAATTACAGTTACCACAAGTAGAGGGTAACAAACTGATTGTAACGTGTCGGGAGGAAGCAGAGTGTTTAATGTTGCAGAAGAAATACGAGCCGCTATTAAACCAATCTTTTGCAGCTTGTGGCTTCCCACAACTTAAAATTGATTTTGCAGTTAGTGAAGATGAGTCTGATATTAAGGCTGTTGAGCAGGAGCGCGAGGCGTTAGAACAAGAGCGTCAAGCACTTGAAGACGAGGCATCAGCTCGCATTGCTCAGCATTTAGATGAACGTAAGCAACATGGTGAAGAAGATGTACCAACTGGACCAATTCAAGTGGGGCGCCCAATTAAAGATGAGCCAACACCAATGGATTTAATTGTAGAAGATGAAAAGTGGGTAACAGTAGAAGGTGCAGTGTTTGATGTTGAATTGCGTGAGTTACGTTCAGGCAAAAAAATTCTGCAAATGAAAATCACAGACTACACGAACTCTTTCCTTGTTAAAAAATTTACGAATGGGCCTGAGGAAGATGCCATGTTTGAGCGCATTAAAAAAGGTACATGGTTAAAAGTAGCGGGGCCTGCTATTACGGATGATTATTCTCACGAGCTTGTGATTATGGCACGTGCTGTTATGGAAGTACAAAAGGAGCAACGCCAAGATACCTCGCCTGAAAAGCGTGTAGAGTTACATTTGCACACACAGATGAGCCAAATGGATGCAGTAACACCTGTAGGTCGTTTAGTAGAGCAAGCGGCAAAGTGGGGGCATAAGGCAGTGGCTATTACAGACCATGCTGTTGTTCAAGCTTTTCCAGATGCTTATGCTGCAGGCAAAAAGAATGGCATTAAAGTCATTTATGGGTTAGAGGCTAATTTAGTTGGCGACGGTGTACAAATTGTATATAACGAGGCACATCGTAATGTAGAAGAAGATACTTACGTAGTGTTTGACGTTGAGACAACAGGTTTATCATCGTCTTACGATACAATTATTGAGCTTGCAGCTATTAAAATTCGTGACGGCGAAGAAATCGGTCGCTTTGAGCGCTTTTGTAATCCGCACCATCCTTTAAGCGCCATTACAACCGAGTTAACAGGTATTACGGATGCTATGGTACAAAATGCGCCAGAGGTTGAGGATGTGATTCGCGAATTTCATGCGTTTATTGGTGATGCCGTAACAGTAGCGCATAATGCGTCATTTGATATGGGCTTTTTATATGCGGCCTATCGCAAATATGATATCGCTACAACGAAGCACCCTACGATTGATACGCTAGAGTTATCACGTATGCTTTACCCAACGTTAAAAAGTCACCGCTTAAATACGCTGTGTAAACGATTTAATATTGAGCTTACACAACATCACCGTGCGATTTATGATACGGAAGCTACGGTACATTTATTTTTACATTTATTAAATGATGCAATGAAGGAAAAAGAAGTACGTTTCCTTGACGAATTTAATGGGCATATCGTGAGTAGTGAGGCGTATAAACGTGCGCGCCCTAGTCACTGTACATTATTAGCAACGAGTGCAGTTGGACTGAAAAATCTCTTTAAGCTTGTATCTATTGCTCATACTGAAACATTTTACCGCGTGCCACGTTTGCGTCGCTCGACGATTGAAAAATATCGTGAAGGTATTTTAATTGGCTCGGGTTGTGATAAAGGTGAGGTATTTGAAGCGGCGATGCAACGTTCGATTGAAGAAGCAGAAGATGCAGCGAAATTTTATGATTATCTAGAGGTGCACCCGCCTGCTGTTTACTCACAATTAGTAGACGGTGGTATTGTGCATAGTTATGATAATTTACACGATATTATCCGTAAAATTGTACGTATTGGCAAAAAGCTAGATAAGCCTGTTGTAGCAACAGGTAATGTGCATTACTTAAATGAAGAAGATGCTAAGTATCGTCAAATTCTTGTAGGTTCTCAAGGTGGCGCTAATATGCTCAATCGTCAAAAGTTACCACAAGTACATTTCCGCACAACGAATGAGATGCTTGAAGCATTTGACTTTTTACCGCCTGCAGATGCAGAGGCAGTCGTTATTACTAACTCGCAAAAAATAGCGGATAGTATTGAAGATGTTAAACCGATTAAGGATGATTTATATACACCAAAAATTGAAGGGTCTGATGAGGAGGTAACAAAGCTTACCTACGACATGGCGCGTTCGATTTATGGTGATACGTTACCCGAAATTGTAACAGCTCGCATCGAAAAAGAATTGAAGTCGATTTTAGGGCACGGTTTTGGTGTAATTTATTTAATTTCAGCGAAGCTTGTAAAAAAATCGTTAGCGGATGGCTATTTAGTAGGGTCGCGTGGTTCTGTTGGCTCGTCACTTGTGGCGACCTTTATGGAAATTACCGAAGTTAACCCGCTACCACCGCATTATATTTGTCCAAACTGTCAGCACTCTTATTTCTTTACAGATGGTAGCGTAAGTTCAGGATATGATTTACCTAATAAAGACTGTGAGAAGTGTGGTACGCCTTACAAAAAAGATGGGCAGGATATTCCCTTCGAAACATTCCTTGGTTTTAAAGGGGATAAGGTACCAGATATTGACTTGAACTTTTCAGGGGAGTATCAACCCGAGGCGCATAACTACACGAAAGTGCTATTTGGTGAGGATTATGTATTCCGAGCAGGGACGATTGGTACGGTTGCCGAAAAAACAGCTTATGGTTATGTCAAAGGCTATGCTAGTGACCGCAATTTGCAATACCGTGCAGCAGAGGTTGATCGTTTAGTACAAGGTTGTACGGGTGTTAAGCGAACAACAGGCCAACACCCAGGTGGTATTATTGTTGTACCTGATTATATGGATATTTACGATTTCTCGCCTGTGCAATTCCCAGCAGATGCGCAAGACTCTGAATGGAAGACAACGCATTTTGACTTCCACTCTATCCATGACAATATTTTAAAGCTTGATATACTTGGGCATGATGACCCGACGGTTATTCGTATGTTACAGGATTTATCAGGTATTGATCCAAAGACAATCCCAACAGATGATCCCGAGGTAATGAAAATCTTTAGCTCACCAGAAAGCCTTGGTGTAACAGAAGAGCAAATTAACTGTAAGACGGGGACACTTGGCATACCAGAGTTTGGTACGCGTTTTGTACGTCAAATGCTTGAAAGTACTAAGCCGTCAACCTTCTCAGAGCTTGTGCAAATTTCAGGGCTATCTCATGGTACAGACGTATGGCTTGGTAATGCACAAACATTAATTGAAGAAGGTACTTGTGTATTAAGCGAAGTAATTGGTTGTCGTGATGATATTATGGTGTATTTAATCTATCAAGGTTTAGAGCCCTCACTTGCCTTTAACATTATGGAGTTTGTACGTAAAGGTCGCGGGTTAACAGATGACTTTGAAGAAGAAATGAAAAAGAATAAAGTACCTGCTTGGTATATTGATTCATGTAAAAAAATTAAATACATGTTCCCTAAAGCCCATGCCGCAGCCTATGTATTAATGGCTGTGCGAATTGCATGGTTTAAAGTGCATTTCCCTGTATTGTATTATGCTGCGTACTTTACAGTGCGTGCTGCTGATTTTGATTTACTAGCAATGGTGCAAGGCCCACAAATGATTCGTGCTAAAATTGATGAGATTGAGGGCAAGGGACTAGAGGCATCAACTAAAGAAAAAAACCTACTTACAGTATTAGAGCTTGCGCTTGAAATGTGTGAGCGAGGCATGCGCTTCCAAACAGTTGATTTATATCGCTCTGAGGCAAGTGAATTTATTATTGAAGGTAACACATTAATTCCGCCATTTGATGCAATCCCTGGTCTTGGTACTAACGTAGCTAAGATGATTGTAGAGGCGCGTAAGGACGGCGAGTTTTTATCAAAAGAGGACTTGCAACAACGCGGACGTGTATCTAAAACGATTATCGAATATTTAGACCAGCTTGGAAGCTTAGGTGATATGCCGGATTCTAACCAGCTATCACTTTTCTAAGCAAAACGCGCCAATTTGCATTAGGTAGTGCTTTATGGTAATGTTAAGGTAATAATTTGTTGATACATTCGCAGCGAAAGAGTGGGGCAATCCCGCTCTTTTGTGTTGTTATGTCCATTTATTATGAAATTGTCAGGAGGGTGACCAATGAGTCAAATCGCAACAATTATAGAGGAGCTAGCACAGCCAATTACAACTGAACTAAACCTAGAGCTAGTCGATGTTGAGTTCGTCAAAGAAGGAAGTATATATTTTTTACGTGTTTACGTAGATACTCCTGCGGGCGGTATTGATATTGACCAATGTGCGCTCGTTAGTGAACGTTTGAGTGTCGTGCTTGACGAAAAAGACCCAATTGAACCGAATTATTACTTAGAAGTATCTTCGCCAGGGGCTGAACGTCCACTAAAAAAACCAGCAGATTTTGAAAAAGCTGTTGGCAAATACATTTATGTAAAAACATACGAAAAAATTAAAGACATGAAAGAATTTTATGGTTATCTGACAGCGTATGATGAAGGTACACTAACATTAAAC
Organism: Lysinibacillus sp. BF-4; assembly: GCF_000743635.1. NCBI lineage: Bacteria > Bacillati > Bacillota > Bacilli > Caryophanales > Bacillaceae > Lysinibacillus > Lysinibacillus sp. BF-4. The sequence goes on from NZ_JPUW01000001.1 coordinate 149,386, forward strand.
GTATTAATCAAAACACGTAAATTAACAGTAACAATTGAACCCGAACAAATCGCGCTTGCTCGCCTTGCAATCGACTTTTCGGCATAAGTACATTTAGGAGTGAAAAAATAGTATGAGTAGTGAATTAATGAAGGCGTTAAAAGCAGTAGTAGACGAAAAAGGTATTTCTGAAGAGGTGCTAATGGAAGCGTTAGAAGCAGCGCTTATCACTGCATATAAACGCAACTTTAACCAAGCACAAAACGTGCGCGTAGACTTTACAGACGGTTTAGCGCGTGTATTCTCACGTAAGGAAGTTGTCGAGGAAGTATTTGACCCACGCCTTGAAATCTCATTAGAAGATGCACAAGTGTTAAACGCTGCTTATCAACTTGAAGATGTTGTTGAACAAGAAGTAACACCTGATGAATTTGGTCGCGTAGCAGCACAAACAGCTAAGCAAGTCGTAACACAACGTGTGCGTGAAGCTGAACGTGGTTTAATTTATGAAGAGTACATTGACCGCGAAGATGATATCGCAACAGGCGTTGTAGCACGTATGGACCCACGTAATATTTATGTTGAAATTGACAAAGTAGAAGCGGCGTTACCACAAAACGAACAAATGCAAGGCGAAACGTATACACCGCACGAACGTGTAAAAGTGTATATTACAAAAGTAGAGCGCACAACACGCGGTCCACAAATCATTGTTTCTCGTACACACCCAGGCTTATTACGCCGTTTATTTGAACAAGAAGTACCAGAGATTTATGATGGTATCGTAGAGATTAAATCAATTGCTCGTGAAGCAGGCGATCGCTCTAAAATTTCAGTTTTTGCACATGATGACGAAATTGACCCAGTAGGTTCTTGCGTAGGTGCTAAAGGTGCCCGTGTACAAGCTATCGTTAATGAGTTAAATGGCGAAAAAATTGATATTGTTGAATGGTCAGAAGACCCAGTAGTATTTGTAGCTAATGCACTTAGCCCGTCACAAGTATTAGACGTGCAAGTGGATGAAGAAGAAAAATCAACAACAGTAGTTGTACCAGACTATCAATTATCACTAGCTATTGGTAAGCGTGGACAAAATGCTCGTCTAGCAGCTAAATTAACAGGCTGGAAAATTGATATCAAGAGCGAAACAGATGCACGTGAGCTAGGTATTTATCCTACAGAAACATCATTTGAATACGAAAAGCCGGCAGAAGAAAACATTGCGGTTGATTTATACGGCGAAGAGTAATACATTCGTATGAAGTGAAGGGGGTGATGCTGGTGTCGCAACAAAGAAAAGTGCCGTTACGCAAATGTGTAGTAACAGGTGAGATGTTGCCGAAAAAAGACATGGTACGTATCGTTCGTTCTAAAGAGGGTGAAGTAAGTGTTGACGCTACAGGCAAAAAGCCAGGGCGTGGTGCTTACATTAGCAAAACTGAGGAAGCCGTTAAACTAGCCAAACAAAAAAATACATTAGGACATCAGCTAGGCAGTAAAATTCCTGATGAAATTTATGACGAGGTTAGCTTATTGATCCGCAGGGAGTCTCTTTTATGAACAAACAAGCGATATTAAATTTTTTAGGTCTTGCCGCGCGCGCAAGAAAAATAATCTCAGGTGAAGAACTTGTCGTAAAGGAAGTACGCTCTTCTTCAGCAATGCTAGTCATCATCGCTGAAGACGCATCCGCTAATACGATGAAGAAAATTACCGACAAATGTAAGTATTATAATGTTGAGTATCATGTTTTTGGAGATCGTTATGATTTAGGACATGCGACGGGCAAGGAAGCGCGAGTAGCCCTTGCTATTACGGACAAAGGTTTTGCTAAGAAATTGTCTAGTCTACTCAACGAAAAATAATCGGGGGTGAGCAGATGACCAAAATCAGAGTTCATGAATATGCGAAGCAAGTAAATAAGTCGAGTAAAGATGTTATTGAACAGCTAACAAAATTAAATGAAAACGTTTCGAATCATATGTCAACACTTGAAAAAGAGGTAGTTAATAAGTTGGATAAAGTATTTAAAAAATCAGATTCATCACAGCGCTCGGGTAAACCGGCAAACAATAATCAAGGCGGTCAAAACCGTTCTAACAACAAACCAGCAGGTCAAGGTGGCGGCCAAAACCGTCCAAACAATAAACCAGCAGGTCAAGGCGGCGGTCAAAACCGTCCAAATAACAAACCAGCAACACAAGGTCAAGGCGGTCAAAACCGTCCAAACAATAAGCCAGCAGCTCAAGGTCAAGGCGGTCAAAACCGTCCAAACAATAAGCCAGCAGCTCAAGGTCAAGGCGGCCAAAACCGCACAAACAATAAGCCAGCAGGTCAAGGCACAACAAACAATCGTCCAGGTCAAGGTGGCGGTCAAAACCGTCCAAATAATGGCCCAGGTGGTAACCGTCGCGGTGGCTATAACCAACGTCCACGCCCAGGTATCCACGGTGGTAAACGTCGTCCACCACGTCAACCAGTAGCACCAATGCCACCAAAAGAATTACCAGCAAAAATTACATTTTATGAGTCACTTTCTGTAGCAGAGCTTGCGAAGAAAATTTACCGCGAGCCATCAGAAATCATCAAAAAGTTATTTGGCTTAGGTGTTATGGCTACAATTAACCAAGAGCTTGATAAAGATGCAATTGAGTTAATTTGTGCAGACTACGGTGTTGAGGTTGAAGAAGAAATTCGTATCGACCGTACCGACCTAGAAACATACTTTGAAGAAGAAAACCAAGAAGTTAATGAAGAGGACTATGTAGAGCGTCCACCAGTTGTAACAATCATGGGTCACGTTGACCACGGTAAAACAACACTTCTTGACTCAATTCGTCAAACAAAAGTTACTGCAGGTGAGGCAGGCGGTATTACACAACATATCGGTGCTTACCAAGTAACAGAAGGCGACAAAAAAATCACATTCCTAGATACACCTGGTCACGCAGCTTTCACAACAATGCGTGCACGTGGTGCGAAGGTAACTGACTTAACAATTTTAGTTGTAGCAGCTGATGATGGTGTTATGCCACAAACAGTTGAAGCAATTAACCATGCTAAAGCAGCAGAAGTACCAATCATCGTTGCAGTTAACAAAATGGATAAGCCAACAGCTAATCCAGACCGTGTAATGCAAGAGCTTACTGAGCATGGCTTAGTATCTGAGGCTTGGGGCGGAGATACAATCTTTGTACCAATTTCAGCATTAAAAGGCGATGGCATTGATACATTACTAGAAATGGTGTTATTAGTAGCTGAAGTAGGCGAGCTTAAAGCTAATCCTGATCGCTTAGCTATTGGTACAGTAATCGAGGCACAACTTGATAAAGGTCGTGGTTCAGTTGCGACATTACTAGTACAAGATGGTACGCTAGAAGTAGGTTCTCCAGTTGTAGTTGGTAATGCATTTGGACGTGTTCGTGCTATGGTCAATGACCTTGGCCGCCGTGTGAAATCAGCAGGTCCTTCTACACCAGTTGAAATTACTGGCTTAAATGAAGTGCCTCAAGCGGGTGACCGTTTTGTAGTATTTAAAGATGAGAAAACAGCACGTGCTGTTGGTGAATCTCGTGCAACTACTGCTATCCAAGCACAACGTACAGAGAAACAACGCGTTACACTTGATAACTTATTTGAACAAATGAGTCAAGGCGAAGTAAAAGAGCTTAACTTAATCGTTAAAGCTGATGTACAAGGTACAGTAGAAGCGATGGCCGCTTCACTAATGAAAATTGAAGTTGAGGGCGTAAACGTACGCATCATCCACACGGGTGCTGGTGCTATTACAGAATCAGATATTTCATTAGCAGCAGCATCAAACGCTATCGTAATCGGCTTTAACGTTCGTCCGGACGTTAATGCAAAACGTGCAGCAGCTGAAGAAGGCGTTGATATTCGTCAACACCGCGTAATTTATAAAGTAATCGAAGAAATCGAATCAGCGATGAAAGGCTTACTTGACCCAGAATTTGAAGAAAAAATTATTGGTCAAGCTGAGGTTCGTCAAACAATTAAAGTATCAAAAGTTGGTACAATTGCAGGTTCTTACGTTACTGAGGGTAAAATCACTCGCGAAAGCGGCGTGCGTGTTATCCGTGACAACGTAGTAATCCACGAAGGTCAACTTGATACGCTAAAACGTTTCAAAGATGATGTTAAAGAAGTAGCTAAAGGCTACGAATGTGGTATTACAATCGAAAACTACAATGACATTCAAGAAGGCGATGTTATTGAAGCATTCGTAATGGAAGAAATTAAACGATAATGATTGTTTATGCAGAATGCGAGTATTTTATTCCTACTGCACATTCATTAAAGGAAAAACGCGCTATATTACAACGTATGCTTACACGCACCAAGCAAAAGTTTAACGTGTCAGTTGCAGAAATTGACCATCAAGATACGTGGCAACGTACGCGGCTGGCGCTTGTAACTGTTGCGTCAGCACGTGAGGCAGCGGACCGCGAAATGATGCGGGCGCTACAATACCTCGCGTCTAACCCTGCGTGGGAAGAACTAAATGTATGGCGCGACTATGTTTAGTCAAGAGGTGAAACCATGACATTACGTTCAAATCGTGTAGCCGAACAAATGAAAAAAGAGCTTGGCGAATTAATTACTAGAAAAATTAAAGACCCACGCGTCGGCTTCGTAACTGTAACTGATGTAGAGGTAACAGGCGATTTACAGCAAGCTACCGTATATATTACTTCACTTGGCAATGAACGCGAACGTGAAGAAACATTAGAGGCACTTGTACGTGCATCTGGCTTTATTCGTTCGGAAATTGGTAAACGAATTCGTTTACGCCGTACGCCAGAAATTTTCTTTGAGTTTGACAGTTCTGTTGAGTATGGTAATCGTATCGATACATTGCTACGTCAATTACATGAAGATAACTAACACAAAAGGGTCTGCTGATGCAGACCCTTTTTTTAAGGAGGAAAATAGATGAATGGGATTTTACCATTATGGAAAGAGCGCGGTATGACTTCGCATGATTGTGTTTTTAAGCTACGAAAAATTTTAGGAACTAAAAAAGTTGGTCATACAGGGACACTTGATCCTGCTGTAGAGGGTGTATTACCGATTTGTGTTGGTACAGCTACACGTATTGCAGAATATATTACAGACAGCGGTAAAACTTACGAGGCTGTTATTGCGATTGGTACATCAACGACCACTGAAGATGCAGAAGGTGAAGTAGTTGCAGAGGATAGTAGTCATAAAACTATTACACGTGAAGCATTACTTGAGGTGCTAGAACAATTAACGGGAGATATTGAACAAACGCCTCCGATGTTTTCGGCAGTTAAGGTTAATGGTAAGCGTTTGTATGAGTATGCACGTAAAGGGATTGAAGTAGAGCGCCCAACGCGCATTGTGAGTATCCATGAGCTAACATTATTAGATGAAGCTGTGAGTTATGAAGGTGAGGTTGTTACCTTCCCGTTACGTATAAGTTGTGGTAAGGGGACATATATCCGTACACTCGCTGTACAAATCGGGGAGAAGCTTGGCTATCCTGCACATATGCAGTCGCTCGTACGCACTTGCTCAGGTACGTTTACGAAAGAGCAGTGCTTTACGTTAGGTGACTTACAACAATTAAAAGAGCAATCACAATTACAAACAGCACTACTTCCTGTAGAATGGGCATTAACGGACTATCCATTGATCGAAATGACAGACGAGGAAGAACGCGTTAAAATTTTAAATGGACAAGTGCTACCAAAACACGCATTATTAAATAAACATGATAAAATTGTATTTGGAGTAGACGGGTTGGCACGTGCGATTTATTATGCTCATCCAACAAAAGAGGGTTTAATGAAGCCAGACAAAATGTTTCCCGTTTAATTTAGGAGGCTTTTAGTTTATGAATGTAGTACATTTAAAATATCCATATCAATTAATGACAAGCAAAACCGAGGCTTATTCATTAGCGCTGGGCTTTTTTGATGGTGTGCATTTAGGACATCAAGCAGTAATTAAACAGGCAGTTGCCACCGCAAATGAAAAAAACTTAACGCCAGCAGTGATGACATTTGATCCTCATCCTTCTATCGTTTTAGGTGGACGCAGTGAAAATGTTTTTTATATTACACTACTGCCTGAAAAATTACGCTTATTAGAGGCACTTGGTGTCGAAACAGTATTTCTTGTACAATTTACTTCAGACTTTGCCAAACTTTCACCAGCGGATTTTTTACAAACCTTTATTCGTGATATGAATGTGCGCCACGTTACAGCGGGCTTTGATTTTTCGTTTGGTTGCAAAGGTGCAGGCAAAATGACAGATATGGCTGCGCTTAGCAACGGTGACTATGAGGTGACGGTTGTTGACAAGCACACAGTGGCTGAGGATAAAGTAAGCTCAACACGCATCCGACGTACATTAGAGGATGGCGATATGGAGGCTGCACTTACGCTATTAGGGCGACCATTTACTGTGGATGGCATCGTCATTCAAGGGGATAAGCGTGGGCGTCAAATTGGTTTCCCGACAGCTAATGTACAAACAGCAGAGGTTCATTTATCCCTGCAACAGGGGTTTATGCCGTACGTATTTTAGTGCAAGATGCGTGGCATGACGGCGTATGCAACGTCGGCTATGTGCCAACATTTAAAGATAATAATAAAAACTTAACCGTAGAGGTGCATATTTTAGATTTTGACAAAAATATTTACGGTGAAGAAGTACAAGTCGCATGGTATAAGCGTATTCGTAGTGAACAAAAATTTGATGGCATTGCTTCTTTAAAAGCGCAAATTGCTAATGATAAGGAAGCAACGATTCGCTATTTTCAAAACTAAGGTTTACGCTTGCGGCGCTATATAAAATATGATAGTATTCATAAGTGCACATAGTGCTTAACCTCAGCTCGGTATCACGATTCTCCAACGTATACTGTGCTACAGGGGATACTTTATAATTAGGAGGCCAACTAACATGGCAATTACACAAGAACGTAAAAACGAAATCATCGCTGAGTTCCGTACTCACGAAAGCGACACTGGTTCACCAGAAGTACAAGTAGCTGTATTAACAGCAGAAATCAACGCATTAAGCGGACACTTACGTACACATAAAAAAGACTTCCACTCTGAGCGTGGTCTTTTCAAAATGGTAGGTCGTCGTCGTCACTTACTACGTTACCTACGTGAAAATGACGTTCAACGTTACCGTGAACTAATCAATCGTTTAGGTTTACGTCGCTAATCGACGAACTGAAAAAAGCGGGAGTAATCCCGCTTTTTCTTTATGGTTTGAATTATATTTCAGCATAGATGCATGAATTTTGATAAACTACATACATATCTGTAAAAAGGTGTGCAGTAAAGAAAGGGGTTCATTGAATGAACGAGAAAAAAGTCTATTCTTACGAATGGGCTGGTCGTCCACTTACTATTGAGGTAGGACAACTAGCGAAACAAGCCAATGGTGCTGTATTAGTACGCTATGGTGAAACAGCAGTGTTAGCAACAGCAACAATGTCAAAATCACCAAAGCCATTAGATTTCTTCCCATTAACAGTTAACTACGAAGAGCGTTTATACGCAGCGGGTAAAATTCCAGGAGGTTTCATTAAGCGTGAAGGTCGTCCTTCCGAGCATGCGGTGTTAACAAGCCGTTTAATTGACCGCCCAATTCGCCCGATGTTCCCAGATGGTTTCCGTAATGAAGTACAAGTTATTTCTATCGTAATGTCAAACGATCCTGACTGCCCAGCAGACGTAGCAGCAATGCTAGGTTCTTCATTAGCACTTGGCGTATCAGACATTCCGTTTGAAGCACCAATCGCTGGTGTACAGGTTGGTTATGTAAATAATGAGTTTATTATTAACCCAACAACTGAGCAAACGGCTGAAAGCACAATTGCTTTAACAGTTGCAGGTAACAAAGATGCAATTAACATGGTTGAAGCTGGCGCGCTTGAAGTACCAGAAGAAACAATGTTAGAAGCTATCATGTTTGGTCATAGTGAAATTCAAAAACTAATTGCTATTCAAGAACAAATCATTGCTGAAGTAGGCAAAGAAAAAATCGAAGTAACATTATTCGAACTTGATGAAGCTATTACAGCGCGCGTAAAAGAAATGTGCGAAGCTGACATGAACAAAGCTATCCAAACGGTAGATAAGCAAGAGCGTGAACAAAACATCAGTGCTGTAAAAGCAAGTGTAGTTGAAGTGTTTGAAGCTGAAGAAGCAGACGACGCTACAATGAAGCATGTACATGGCATTTTAGATAAAATGGTAAAAGAAGAAGTACGTCGTTTAATTACAGAAGATAAAGTGCGTCCAGATGGTCGTAAACTAGACGAAATCCGTCCATTAGCTTCTGAAACAACATTACTTGACCGTACGCATGGTTCGGCATTATTTACGCGTGGACAAACACAGGCATTATCAATTTGTACATTAGGCGCATTAGGCGACGTACAAATTATTGATGGCTTAGGCGTAGAAGAATCAAAACGCTTTATGCACCATTACAACTTCCCACAATTCTCTGTTGGTGAAACAGGTCCAATCCGTGGGCCAGGTCGTCGTGAAATTGGTCACGGTGCATTAGGTGAGCGCGCATTAGTAGCTGTTATTCCAGATGAAGATGCATTCCCATACACAATTCGCTGTGTATCTGAAGTATTAGAATCAAACGGTTCTTCTTCACAAGCATCAATTTGTGCGTCAACATTAGCGATGATGGATGCAGGTGTACCACTTAAAGCGCCAGTAGCAGGTATCGCAATGGGTCTTATCAAGCAAGCGGATAACTATTCAATCTTAACAGACATCCAAGGTATGGAAGACTTCCTTGGTGATATGGACTTTAAAGTAGCAGGTACTGAAAAAGGTATTACTGCACTTCAAATGGACATTAAAATTGATGGCCTATCACGCAATATTTTAGAAGAAGCACTAGCACAAGCTAAAATTGGACGTATGCATATTTTAGAATCAATGCTTACAACATTACCAGCAACACGCGAGAAGCTTTCTAAATACGCACCAAAAATTGTTATTGTTAAAATTAACCCAGATAAAATCCGTGATGTTATTGGACCAGGTGGTAAACAAATCAATAAAATCATTGAAGAAACTGGCGTAAAAATTGATACAGAACAAGATGGTACAATTTACATCGCTTCTTCTGATGAAGAAATGAACGCACGTGCAAAAGAAATCATCGAAAATATCGTACGCGAAGCTAAAGCAGGCGAGTACTACTTAGCAACTGTTAAGCGTATCGAAAAATTCGGTGCATTCTGCGAAATCTTCCCAGGTAAAGATGGCTTACTACACATTTCGGAAATCCAAGAGGAACGTACGAAAGAAGTAGAAGACGTATTAAAAATGGGTGACGAGCTAATGGTGAAAGTAATTGAAATTGACCGCCAAGGTCGCGTTAACTTATCACGTAAAGCTGTCATTAAAGAAGAGAAAGAACGCGAAGAACAAAAATAAATACAACAAGGTGTTAGGTCACGTGCCTAACGCCTTTTTTGTAAGGAAAGAAGGATTTATTTGGTTAAAGAGTATAGATGTAAAAATGGTGTCCGTATCGTAGAAGAGCGCATGCCAACAACCCGAGCTGTTGCCATTGGTATTTGGGTGCGCGCAGGCTCACGCTATGAAACACCAGCTGAAAATGGGATCACGCATTTTATTGAGCATATGTTATTTAAAGGTACAGCAACACGCAGCGCTAAAGATATTGCGGAGATTTTTGACCTTGTAGGCGGAGATTTAAACGCCTTTACGGCACGAGATAATACGTGCTACCATGCTACGGTGCTTGATGAACATGCAGAGCTAGCGATTGATGTATTAGCTGATATGTTTTTTAATTCGACTTTTGATGAAGTTGCGATTGAAAAAGAGAAGCAGGTAATTTATGAAGAAATGGCGATGGATGATGATACACCTGACGAGTTTGTAGCAGATCACTTTTGGCGCGCGCTATTTCCTGAGCAGGCGATGGGAGCTCCAATTTTAGGAACAAAGGAAACACTAGCGACCTTTACTAAGCAAATGATACGTGCGTATATGGCTGCGCATTATTTACCTGAAAATATCGTTGTCTCTATTGCAGGTAATAGTAGTGCTAAGCTCATTGCCTTAATCGAAGAAAAATTTGGCACTTTTACTGCTCAAGCGAAAAGTATAACAAGTGAAGTACCACGCATGGTACCAACAACATTAACGTTAACGAAAGATGTGGAGCAGGCACAGTTAATGATTGCTTACCCGTCCTTACCACGCTCTGCGAAAAATAGTGCCTGTCTTACGGTATTAGATACGATTATTGGCGGCATTACCTCATCCCGTCTATTTCAACAAGTGCGTGAGGAACGCGGGTTAGCGTATACGATATATTCGTATAGCTCAACGTATTATGATAGTGGCGTATGGACTGTTTATTGTGCCACGCAACATCATCAATTAGCTGAAGTAATGCGTGTTATTGAGGATGTACTCCAAGATATAGCTACGAATGGTGTAACAGAGGACGAGGTAGCGCGTGCTAAAATGCATTTACAAGGTAGCTTTGTCCTTAACTTAGAAAGTGCAGAGGCACATATGCAGCGCAATGGTGAGATTTATTTAAATCATTTGCCACATTATGATGTGGATGAAGTATTATTACGCCTCAAAGGTATTACAACTGAACAAGTGAATGAAGTAGCTAAAGCGATGCTTACTCAATTACCATCAGTGGCAAAAATGGTAAAAAACAAGGGATAAAATTTTTATTAAATAGTAAAATGTGCTTATAAATAGTATACTAAATGTAACAATGAGGAAAGAGGTTGGTTACATTGGCTTCTATTAAAACACAGGATATGATTCGTAGAATGGCATTGTAGTCAAGGTGATTTTATTTATTACCTTGCTTACTATGCTAAGCACCTTTACAGCAAGTTCGCCGCTACAAACCATAATAGTAACGGTACTACTTACGATTTCGACAGGCATTGCGCTATATTTTCATTATACAAAGCGCTATATTTTTCAGTTGCAATATTTAACGGTTGGTACAGCACTTGTATTAACTACATTTAGTGTATTTACCATGCCAACAATTAGTAATGTACTTGGACTTTTATATGTAGCGTTACTGGCAACATTATATATGAACCGTGCGCTGACGCTGGGTACATTAGTGTATGGCTTTGGCTTGCTGCTTTATATTTTATTTGGGCAGACGGATACGGTGATTGTAGCAAGTGATGATGTTTTTACATATCTTTTATACTACGTAATTATAGCTGTGATTTTATACGGTTTACTGTATGTATCTGCTTTTTATACGAAGCAAATCGAAACGTCTCAGCAAGAGATGCAAGGTCTTGTAGCAACACAAAATGAACAAAAACTTGCATTAGAGCAATTAAATGAAGCCATTCGCGTACAGATTGCAGAAGTAAGTGCACATGGCTCACAAAATCAAGCGTCTTTACGTGAAATGAGTGCTGTGTTTCAGGAGATTGCAGATGGTGTAACTGTGCAAAGTACCGAAACGCAGGACATTAATGAAGCATTACATACCACTACGGATAAAGTTACTACATTAACAGAAACTCTCCAAACACTAGAAGGTGGCGCAACGGATGCGGCAACTTTGTCTACACAAGGTGAGCAAGAAAGTACAGAGCTAATGGAAACCATCTCTGCTTTCCGCACGGAGATTGATGGTATGGCACAAAACTTAAGTGAGTTAATTACTAAGCTTAATGCCACTACAGAGTTTAGTGATACGATTAAAGAAATTGCTGATCAAACCAATTTACTATCGCTTAATGCATCCATCGAAGCGGCGCGCGCGGGTGATCATGGTAAAGGGTTTGCCGTAGTAGCAAGTGAAATACGTAAGTTGTCAGAGATTACAACACAGTCAGCCGAAAAAATTACAGACCAAATTGAGGAACTAGCACAACAAAATAATCGTATGCAGGAGCGTATGAGTCATGTCGCAGCACGTATGCAAAAGAGCTACCAAATGACAGAGCGCTCGCATACTTCATTCGGCACACTTGGTACAGCTGTCGAAACTTTTATGCAGTTAGCGAGTGAGAGTGCAACGCTTGTACAAGATATTCAAGCAACAGTGCAAACGATAGGTAGAGCAAGTGGTGAGCTTGCGGCAGTGAGTGAGCAATCTAGTGCTTCTATTCAACAAGTAACAGCGACACTTGATGTTGCGATTGATAGCAATGAACAAGTATTTACGAGTCTTCAAGCATTACAGCGTACGACATAAAAGAGCAAGGGCGTTTTTTAGCGCCCTTGCTCTTTTTATGCTGAATATTGAAATTCGTTATAATAAATTTGCTGATTTGCTTTGTGGTAAAAGTAAATGAATTTGACCAAACTGCCTAGCAATAGCAAAATACTTAATTTCATACTAATAAGGAGTAGTAGGAAGTAGGCAATTACCTGTAGTGAAAATGCAGAAATATCTAAAGTAGTTACCTTTTTAAATGTTGCGTGGTAATAGGCCAGACTACTGCGAGCAAAAAGCATGATACTAAAAATCGCCAACAGTTCGTAACGATACGCAGCAAGATGCGTGATACCAATTATCCAAACAAAAGGAAGCGTGAAAATAAGTGTATAAATTAGCTCTTTTATAAAAGCAGTGCGCACAATACTTAATTTACTGATAGGCATCGCTTGGTAATATAAAAACTGTGGCGACCAACCGCCAAAATCGGCGAGAGCGAGTATAACGATCCAAATAATAAATCGATCAAACTCAAATGGTTGTACTGAAAACATAGGTGTGTGAGGTGCTACTACCCATAATAATAAAATCAGTACGGCATAGCGCCAGCGATTCATAGAGAGTTCTTCATATAATAACGCACGCATGGATTCAACTCCTTTTACTATAATACAAAGAAAATAGTAGTGAGACACTGTAAAACACTACCATAATAACTATCATAGTAGCTGAGTAAGGAAGTAGCTTAATCATAATTTGTTCTGCTGACATTTCACGTTTGATATTTGTTACTGCTACTAGTAAAAGTGGTGCGACAAAGAGAGTTAAAAACACAACCTTACTTAAATTAGTCGACACAAATAAGTAAAGTGGTAAGGCGAAGCTAAGTATAAAAAATGTGAAGCACCAACTTAAAAGAAGGCTAAAAACGAGCAAGCTTAGGCTTTGCTTTGTTAGTAGGATAACAAGTAGAAGAATAGGTAGTAATAGGAGCGTAGCACTGCTAGCTGCAATTACACTGCCTATGTACTTACTTACAATATAAGGTTTTGCGCCGATTGTGGCATAAACGAGTTCGTTATAGCCGCTAACTACATCTTCTTGGATAATAGCGACGATTTGTATCGTAACAAAGCCAATAAACAAACTTAACGTAAAAACGCCTTGTTGTGTAAAGAGACTCCAAAAGGTAAATAAGAGTAGCCCAACTAACAAAGCTACTTTTTGTGCGTTAAAAAATACAAGGTCACGATAAAAAATAGCTCTCATTTGTCACCTCTGGCATAAAACAACATAATATCTTCAATAGTAGGTGTATGTAACGCAAATGCTGTATTCACTTTGTCTCGTAAAACTAATGCTTCTACACCTATTGATGTTTTGCGGGAGCTAATCACCGCATCCTCAGGTATAGCTAAAAAGGCTTCCTCACTACCGCTAAATCGTCCATGATTATAAAATAAATCATCCTTTATCATTGTAAAACGTATGCGTCCTTTATGGATAAAGGTAATCATATCTGCAATTTTATCTAAATCCGTTGTAATATGACTCGAAAATAAAATGGAACGTGTAGCATCTTCGTCCATAAACTGCACGAGTAAATCAAGTATTTCGTCACGCATAATAGGATCAAGCCCACTCGTTGGCTCATCTAAAATTAATAATTTAGGATGCGCTGCAAGAGCGAGTGCAATCGCTAGCTTCATACGCATACCACGTGAAAACTTACTGACTTTTTGTTGGGTGGGTAAATTTAATTGTTTTACTAGCGTAAAAAAATATGTTTCGTCCCAATTGGTATATGTTAATTTATAAAATTGATTGGCATGCTTAGTTGTAAAGTTTGGTGGCAAGTGAAGGTCATCAAATACTACGCCAATTCGTTGTTTCAGTGCCGCTTCATTTATATTGTGAGGTTCCCCAAATAGTTTGATTTCACCGTGATTAAGGTGATAAAGATTTAACAGGCATTTAATAAGTGAGGTTTTGCCTGCACCGTTTTCACCAATGAGCCCCATAATAACGCCTTCAGGTAGCGCTAAGTCAACATAACTAAGTGTAAAGGTATCAAATAGGCGTGTAACTTTGTTGCATACAACTACATTCATGTTGCATCCTCCTCATAAAGTTCGTTAATCAATGCTATTACATCGTCTTTGGTCAGATTAGTTAGTTTTGCTAAATCAATAGCAGTGAGCAGGTGTTCCTCCATTTGTCGTAAATGCTCCTCCCTAATAAATGTCGTATTACGTGCTGCGACAAAACTGCCTTTACCAGCAAAAGTTTCGATAAAACCATCACGCTCTAAATCTGCATAAGCACGCTTTGTTGTCATAACGCTAATTTTTAAATCTTTAGCGAGCATACGGATAGAAGGCAGTGCATCTCCAGATTTTAGTTCATTTGCTAAAATAGCTTGTTTAATTTGAATGGTCACTTGTTCATAAATAGGGCGGCCATCCGTATTAGAAAGTTGGATGTTCAACTGTACATCACTCCTATAACTGTATAGGCACAGTATATACAGTGGAGGGGAAGGTGTCAACTACCTTTTGTTCTTTCCTAAAATACAGCTGTACGCTCTAAAAATAATAATTTAGCGCGCTATTGCAACAAATTTTCAAACAATTCAATAATAACAGCCCGTGAAGCGTGTAAATATGTTACAATAACTCTCATTATGTACTACAGTTTTGAGGAGAGATGAATAATGACAAAGCAAGTAGCAGTAGCGATTGTAGGCGCTACAGGAGCAGTTGGCTCAACAATTATGGAGCGTTTAGTATCACGCAACTTCCCAGTAAAATCGATTAAATTTTTAGCGTCAGCGCGTTCAGCGGGTAAACCGATTGAGTTTAATGGCGAAACACATACGATTGAAGAAGCAAAACCTGAAGCGTTTGAAGGCGTAGATGTGGCATTCTTTAGTGCAGGTGGCTCAGTATCTGAGGCCTTAGCAGAGGAAGCGGCAAAGCGCGGAGCCGTAGTGATTGATAATACGAGCCACTTCCGTATGGCTACTAATGTGCCACTTGTGGTGCCAGAGGTAAACCGTGGTGCATTAAAAGAGCATAATGGTATTATTGCCAATCCAAACTGTTCAACAATTCAAATGGTAGCGGCATTACAGCCACTGCGCGCAACTTACGGCCTTACAGCTGTGATTGTGTCAACGTATCAAGCGGTGTCTGGCTCAGGTATTGCGGCAATTAACGAGCTTAAACAGCAAAGCAGTGAGTGGGAGAAAGGCAAGGATGTTGAGGCAAGCGTATTACCTGTAAAGGGTGATAAAAAGCATTTCCCAATCGCGCGCAACGTTATTCCGCAAATTGATGTGTTTGAAGAAAACGGCTTTACTAAAGAAGAAATGAAAATGATTAATGAAACGAAAAAGATTATGAGCATGCCTGATTTGCATGTGGCAGCAACTTGCGTGCGTGTACCTGTTGTGACTGGTCACTCAGAGTCGGTTTATATCGAGCTTGAGCAAGAAGCAACAAAAGAGCAGGTGTTTGAAGCACTACGCACAGCACCAGGCTTAGTACTACAGGATGATATTACAGCGCAAGGCTATCCAATGCCAATTTTTGCAGAAGGCGAGGATCCTGTGTATGTTGGTCGTATCCGTCAAGACTTGTCCAACAAACGTGGTTGGCACTTATGGATTGTGGCAGATAACTTACTTAAAGGTGCTGCACTTAACTCAATCCAAATTGCTGAGGCAATGTTAGAAGATAACTTACTATAAAAATTAGGGGTGTGGGAGTAATGAATATTGGTCGAATTGCAACGGCGATGATTACACCGTTTAAAGATGATGGCGCTGTTAACTATGAGGAGCTAGAACGCATTATTAATCACTTAATTGACAATGGTACGGACTGTATCGTAGCGAGTGGGACAACAGCAGAAAACCCAACGCTAACTACAGAAGAAAAGCTTGAGGTTGTTCGTTTTACAGTAGAAAAGGTAGCAGGGCGTGTACCAGTGTTTGCAGGTACAGGCGATAACGAAACAAAGTACTCAATTGATATGACGCATGCAGCTGAGAAGAATGGTGCAGATGGTATTATGCTTGTAGCACCGTATTATAATAAGCCAAATCAACTTGGTATTTATAAACACTTTGAAGTAATTGCGCAAGAAACAAAGCTACCTGTTATGCTGTATAACATTCCAGGGCGTACAGGTATTAATGTTGAAGCAAAAACAACAATTGCTTTAAGTAAAATTCCTAATATCCAAATCATTAAAGAAGCAAGTGGTAACCTAGATCAAATGGCCGAAATCATCGACCATGTAGCAGATGATTTTTACGTTTATAGTGGTGATGATGGTTTAGCGCTACCACTATGGGCTGTAGGCGGTAATGGTGTGATTTCTGTAGCGGCGCACGTGATTGGTAATGATATGCAAAAAATGTTTACAGCATTTGATGAGGCACGTCATGAGGATGCAGCTTATATTCACCGTGCGATGCTACCATTAATTCGTGCTCTTTTTGCACAGCCTAACCCTTCACCTGTAAAGTATGCCATGACAAAATTAGGCTTTGATACATTAAATGTACGCCTACCAATGGTTGAGATGACAGACGAAGAAAAAGCGAACTTTGATAATGTTTGGGATACGTACCAAGCTAAAGCTAAAAATTTTAACTAACGCATAACTCCTCGGTAAATTTTACTGAGGAGCTTTTTTATGTAAATTCGCTTAAGCAAGCGCAAAATAAAGCGCATACCGTGTAATTTTGTTTGTGCAATTAGCAATGAAACCGTATAATACAAATAAGTGGTTGCTGTACGGGATATTTTTTAGGAGGAAAAGTAAGTGACAAAAAAGAAAAATGAAGTGATTCGCGTTATCCCACTAGGTGGCGTAGGCGAAATCGGTAAAGCAATGTACGTAGTAGAAATTGATGACGAAATCTTTGTTTGTGACAGTGGGCTTATGTTCCCGCAGGACGAAATGCTAGGCATTGACATCGTTATTCCGGATATTACGTATTTAGTAGAAAATAAAGAGCGTGTAAAAGGGATTTTCCTAACACACGGACATGAGTCAGCAATTGGTTCAATTGCCTATGTCATTCAAAAAATTAAAGCACCAGTATATGGTTCTAAATTAACGTTAGCTTTAGTGAAAGAGCGCTTAAAAGAGTTACCAGCGCCGCACCAAGTGAAGTTCTTTGAAGTAACAAACCGTAGCCGTATGAATTTTAATTCAACGTACGTAACGTTCTTCCATACAACACATAGTGTGCCAGATTCATTAGCGATTGTGTTCCATACATCTGAGGGTGCAATTGTGTATACAGGCGACTTTAAGTTTGACCAATCAGCAAAGGGCAAGTTCCGACCTGACCTTGGCAAAATGGCGCAAGTAGGCGAAGAAGGCGTATTTTTATTAATGTCTGAATCTGTCGAAGCGGATCGACCAGGTCATACAACGTCAGAGCTTGTTATCGAAACACAATTAGCTAAAACATTCCATGGTGCTGAAGGACGCATTTTAATTGCTGTATATGCTTCAAACTTTAGCCGTATTCAGCAAGTGTTAACACAAGCACAAAAAGCAGGACGTAAAGTAGCGCTAGTAGGTAAGAGCCTAGAACGTTCAGTAAACCTTGGTTTACAGCTTGGCTATTTAAAAACAGATGAAGAAACAATGATTGCAGTTGGCGACATTGCAAAATACGATAACAACGAAATTATTATCTTAGTAACAGGTAACCAAGGTGAACCACTTGATGCACTTGAAAAATTAGTGCGTAAACATCACCGCGATATTAAAATCACTGAAGGTGACACTGTACTATTTACATTCACACCATCACCAGCGATGGAAGTACAAATGTCTAACACAATGAACCTACTTGCAAAAGCTGGCGCAACAATTATGACAGCAAGTAAAAATGTTCATGTATCAAGTCACGCAAGCCAAGAAGATTTAAAATTAATGCTTAACCTAATGCGTCCAAAATACTTTATGCCTGTACAAGGTGAGTACCGTATGCTAATTGGTCATACGAAGCTTGCCCATCAAGTTGGTATTCCACAAAACCATATCTTTATTGCTGATAAAGGGGATATTGTGGAGTATAAATCAGGTCGTATGCGTATGAGTGGTCGTGTACCAGCAGGCAATGTTCTTATTGATGGTATTGGTGTAGGAGACGTAGGTAATATTGTATTACGTGACCGTAAACTATTATCACAAGATGGTATTTTCATTGTAGTTGTTACACTAAACCGCGGTCAAAAAACGATTGCATCAGGACCAGAGATTTTATCACGTGGCTTTGTGTATGTTCGCGAATCTGAAGAGTTAATGGAAGAGTCAGCGAAGATTGCACGTAATGTTATTGATAAATATGTAGGTAAGGAAACATTTGAATGGACGAATATTAAGCAAGAAATTCGTGATTCATTAAACTCATACTTATTCCAAAAAACAAAACGACGTCCAATGATTATCCCAATCATTATGGAATATTAATAAATGAAAAAGGATTTTCTGCCATTTGGCTGAAAGTCCTTTTTTAAATAAAGGAAGTGAATACAGTGGCACAAGCAAGTCGCCCTAAAAAGCCAGCGCCAAAAAAACCTGTAAAAAAAGCACCTGCTAAACCTAAGCCAACACCAACACCGAGTAAGTGGCAGGGAATTTGGCAGGTAATTGCATATGAAATTGCAGGTCTTATTTGTATTACGGCAGCAATTATTGGCTTTTTTGAACTTGGTATTGTCGGTCGCTTTTTTAAAACGATTGGCTTATTTTTACTCGGAAATATGAATTTAATGATACCTATTGCCTTGTTAGTAATGGCATTTTTATTAATGGTTAAGCAACAGCGTGTGCAGTGGAAAACACCAGCCTTACTTGGTATTGGCCTAATTACAGCTAGTTTTTTAATTTGGAGTCACAGCATTTTTTATAGTCAATTTATTGATGTGCCAAATGCTTTGTCAGACTCTGTAATACGAGAAACATGGCGCGCTTTAATTGATAAGCAAGGTGTAGTGCTGCGAAGTGGTGCGTTAGGCGGAGGTATGGTCGGAGCGGTATTATTTGGCGTGCTCCACGTACTTTTTGATACATTAGGCGCTAAATTAATCGCGTGGGTACTACTTATTGTTGGTATACTCGTATTAACAGGTAAAGCCTTAATTCCTTTATTAATCGAAAAATCCAAAAATATCCTTTTGACTTTACCAAAAAAGGAAAAAGTACAGCAGGAGGCAACGTCCACACGTAAAAAACGCGGTAAGACAGAGCCTGTAGCAGTACCTAAAGAGGCTGAGCCTCAACCCAAAAAGGACGAAGCACCTAAAAACACAAGTGCACCAATTATCTCAGACTTCACGAAAAACATTGAGCCTGAGGTAGCTGTGACAGAAGAAATTGTATTGCCTACTATGACAACAGAAAACGAAAACTATGTACTACCTTCTATGCAGCTTTTACAAATGCCTGCACAGCATGATCAAAGTAGCGATTATGATAGTCTTCAAGAAAATGCGAAAAAGCTAGAGCAAACGCTCGCAAGCTTTGGTGTTTCAGCTACGGTAACTGAAGTACACTTAGGGCCAGCTGTAACTAAGTATGAAGTGCTACCTGCAACAGGAGTCAAGGTAAGTAAAATTGTAAGCTTGCAAGATGATTTAGCATTAGCATTAGCTGCAAAGGATATCCGTATGGAAGCACCTATTCCAGGTAAGTCTGCGATTGGTATTGAGGTACCAAATAAAGATGTGGCGATGGTTACACTTAGAGAGGTTTTGCAAGGTACAGAAAGTAACCTTGATAAAAAGTTATTAGTCGCATTAGGGCGTGACATTACAGGAGCAGCGATTACAGCAGAGTTAAATAAAATGCCTCACTTACTTGTGGCAGGCTCTACAGGTAGTGGTAAAAGCGTATGTATTAACGGTATTATTACATCCATCTTAATGCGTACCGCTCCACATGAGGTTAAGATGATGATGATTGATCCTAAAATGGTGGAGTTAAACATTTACAATGGTATCCCTCATTTATTAGCACCTGTTGTCACAGATGCGCGTAAAGCCGCACAAGCCTTAAAAAAGGTAGTGGATGAGATGGAGCGTCGTTATGATTTATTTGCTCATACTAATACGCGTAATATGGAAGGCTATAATAAGTATGTAGATAGTTATGTGCCAGAGGACGACGGCCCCACATTACAACGCATTCCATTTATTGTAGTAATCGTAGATGAGCTTGCGGATTTAATGATGGTTGCCTCTAAAGAAGTTGAGGATGCGATTATGCGCTTGGCACAAATGGCGCGTGCGGCTGGTATCCATTTAATTATTGCTACACAACGTCCATCTGTAGACGTGATTACAGGCGTAATTAAAGCAAATATTCCTTCACGTATTGCCTTTGCTGTATCATCTGCAGTAGATTCACGCACAATTTTAGATGGTGGGGGTGCAGAGCGTCTATTAGGTCGTGGTGATATGTTATTTTTACCATCAGGCGCGTCTAAGCCAACACGTATTCAAGGTGCATTTTTATCTGATCAAGAGGTCGAAAGTATTGTGCATCATGTCATTAGTCAGCAACAAGCACAATACGAAGAGAAAATGATCCCTACAGATGAGGAGGAAGCAGTAGCTGAGGATGTAGACGAACTGTATGAGCAAGCAGTACAACTCGTTATTGAGTCTAAAAATGCTTCTACTTCAATGTTACAACGTCGCTTTAGCATTGGCTATGCGCGTGCAGCGCGTATTATGGACCAATTAGAGGAACATGGTGTTGTAGGGCCACCCCGTGGTAGTCGTGGGCGTGAAGTGCTGGTGGATTAATGCAAATGCGACTTGCCTAAAAATAGTGTTGTAGGACAAGTGATGTAAGAAATAATGGTGAAATAATTTTTGTAAATTAAAATTAATGAATAAAGCCTAGCTATGTGAACGTGAAGTACAAGTTATTTAACGATATAAATTAAATGGAAGTGTTTTTCATCCGTTTTATATGGTGAAAAACGCAATTTATGTCAGTAGATTAACCTAATAATAGGTAGTTGTATGTCGTGTGCTATAACGTTAATAATTATATTTATATAATTAAAATATAGCGGATTACATTGTATGAATTTACTTTTTGAGGCAGTAGTGGAAAAATACCTAGCGGGGTAGCTCAGAAGTAATGGCAGTAAAGGTCAAGAAAAAGCCGAAATGTGGTCACAATAAATCATTTTTTTTGTAAAAGCGTTTATTTCAGATGTTAAAAATGTTATATTATGAACGATTAGTGGGATTGTTGTACATCAGATGTCTGACTTTAAAAGGTGGTGAGTGAATTGACAATTCGAACAGACCACCGACATTTATATCTTCAAGTTATTGATCGTTTAAAATCAGATATTGATGCCGGGGTTTTTAAAGAAAATGAAAAGTTGCCGTCAGAGTTTGAGCTTTCAAAGTCATTAGGCGTAAGCCGCGCAACTTTACGTGAAGCGCTCCGTCTGCTCGAAGAGGATAATATTATTGTGCGACGTCATGGTGTGGGTACTTTTGTAAATCCTAAACCACTTTTCACTTCCGGGATTGAACAACTATCGAGTATTTCATCCATGATTGAAGCGGTTAATATGACGCCTGGCACAATGTTACTTCGTGCCGAGGAGAGTGAGCCAACTGAACAGGAAATAGAGCGCTTTGGCTGTGCAGAGGATAGTCAGCTTCTCACATTAGAGCGTGTACGTACAGCAAATGATGAGCCTGTAGTTTATTGTATTGATAAATTACCAGCAAGCTATTTACCAAAGGACTTCGTCGAAAATAAAGAAACTTCTTTGTTTTCAGCACTTGAGCAATCAGGCGCAATACGTGTAGCCTATGCTGTAACGTATATTGACCCAGTAGGTTACCATGAAGAAGCCTCACCAATTTTACGGTGTGGGCCAGAAACAGCATTGCTTGTACTAAAACAGCATCACTATGATGAGAACGACCAGCTAGTGTTGCTATCAAAAAACTATTTTAGAGCTGATAAATTCAGCTTCCATGTCGTTCGAAAACGCGTGTAACGATTCTGCTAATTATAAAATAATAGGGGGTTCATTCAAATGAACAAACGTAAATTTGGTTTAGCATTAACTTCTGTAGTAGCAGCCGGTGCAATCTTAGGTGCTTGTGGCGCTAAAGATAAAGAAGAGGACAAAGGTAAAGACGAGCCAGCAAAAGGCGCAGAAACAACTGAAACAGCGGATGATAACTTCTCAATCGCAATGGTAACTGACGTTGGCGGTATTGATGATAAATCATTTAACCAATCAGCTTGGGAAGGTATCCAAGAGTTTGGTAAAGCAAACGGCCTAACTAAAGGCGATGGCGGTTTTGATTACCTACAATCTAAAGGTGAGGCAGATTTCGAGCCTAACTTAAATAAATTAGTTCGTCGTGATTTCGATTTAATTTTCGGTGTAGGCTTCATTATGGCTGATGCATTAACAGATCTTGCTGCACAAAACCCAGAGTCACACTTCGTACAAATCGATGCTGAAGCAGAAGGCGACAACGTAGTAAATGTTCTTTTCAAAGAACAAGAGGGTTCATTCCTTGCAGGTGTTGCAGCAGCTAAAATGTCTAAATCAGGTAAAATCGGCTTTGTTGGTGGTATGGATATCCCTGTAATCAACCGTTTCCACGCAGGTTACGTTGCAGGCGCTAAAGCTGTTAACCCTGATATCGAAGTGCAAATCAAATACACAGGTGCGTTTGATAAAGCTGATTTAGGTAAACTAACAGCAAATAGCATGTATTCTTCAGGCGTAGATGTAATTTTCCACGCAGCTGGTGGTACAGGTAATGGTGTATTCTCTGAAGCGAAAGAACGTAAGAAAAAAGACCCTAATGCAGATGTATGGGTAATCGGCGTAGATGCTGACCAATACGAAGAGGGTAAAATTGATGACAAAACAAACGTTACCCTAACATCTATGCTAAAAAGTGTAGATAAAGCAGTTGTGGATTTAGCTAATCAAGGTAAAGAGGGCGAATTCCCAGGTGGCGAAACGTTAATTTACGGTCTTAAAGAAGACGGTGTTAAATTAGCAGATTCACGCGGTGCGATTCCAGAAGACATTGATAAAATTATCGCAGAATATGCAGAAAAAATTGCGAACGGCGAAATCGAAGTACCTGCTGATGTAACAGCAAAAGATAAAAAATAATATGTAATTCTATTCATCATAGCGTTCATTGTGATGTGAGCGCTATGATGTTTTTCGTTATAAAATTACTACATGAAAGCTAATCTAAAGCGTCGACTAATGCGGGGCCTTTTTTGCGCGAGGTGAAAGCGTGTACAAGGTAGGATTTGGCTATAACGTTAATAAACAATGAAGCCGAAGCGCCTACTACTTTAGTGGTTTTCGTGTATTAATTTTTATAGATTAATATCAAAAAACTTTATATAAATAGCCTAAGGGAGTGATTGGTTTGGAATATGTTATTGAGATGCTCGGCATACGTAAGGAATTCGGAGGCTTTGTAGCAAATGATAATATTACTCTCCAACTAAAAAAAGGCGAAATTCACGCGTTACTGGGTGAGAATGGTGCAGGGAAGTCAACGTTAATGAACGTTCTTTTCGGTCTGTATCAGCCAGAAGGCGGAGAAATTCGTGTAAAGGGTAAGACAGTAAAAATTACTGACCCTAATGTAGCAAATGGATTAGGGATTGGTATGGTGCATCAGCATTTCATGCTAGTCGAAAATTTTACAGTTACAGAAAATATTATTTTGGGGTCAGAGCCGACAACATTTGGCTACATCAAAAAGAAGCAAGCAGCAAAAGAAATTCAAGCATTATCTGAAAAATATGGTCTAGATGTTGATCCATATGCAAAAATTGAGGATATTACGGTAGGGATGCAACAACGTGTCGAAATTTTAAAGACACTTTACCGTGGTGCTGAAATTTTAATTTTTGATGAACCAACAGCTTCGTTAACACCACAAGAGATTACAGAGCTTATGCAAATTATGAAACGTCTTATTGCAGAAGGTAAATCAATTGTCTTAATTACGCATAAGCTAAAAGAAATTATGGAAGTATCGGATCGCGTTACAGTTATCCGCAAAGGTAAAGGTATTGGTACGGTCGTTACGGCTGAGACAAGCCCAGCTGAACTTGCCGAGTTAATGGTAGGTCGTCAAGTTGAGTTTACAACGGTTAAAACTGATGCTACACCTGGTGAAGTTATTTTAGATGTTAAAGATTTAGTAGTGAGTGATTACCGAAATATTGATAAGGTGAAGGGCTTAAATCTCAATGTTCGCGCAGGCGAAATTGTAGGTATTGCTGGTATTGATGGTAATGGTCAAACGGAATTAATCGAAGCCATTACAGGTCTTGCTAAAGTAAAGTCAGGCGAAATTACACTTAATAGTAAAAAAATAACAAACTTCAAGCCACGTAAAATTACAGAGGCGGGCATTGGACATATTCCACAAGATCGCCATAAGCATGGGCTTGTGTTGGACTTTACCATTGGTCACAACATTGTATTGCAAACGTATTACCAAAAACCAATCTCTACAAAAGGCATTATGGATTATAAGCAAGTATCCAAAAAAGCTAATCAAATCATTGAAGAGTATGATGTGCGTACAGGTAACGGCGAAAATACGCCAGCACGTGCACTGTCAGGTGGTAACCAGCAAAAAGCGATTATTGGACGCGAAATTGATCGTAACCCAGATTTATTAATTGCCGCATTACCAACGCGTGGGCTAGATGTGGGCGCAATTGAGTTCATTCACTCCCGTTTGATTGAGCAACGTGATAAAGGTAAAGCTGTATTATTAATTTCATTTGAGTTAGATGAGGTCATGAATGTATCTGACCGAATTGCGGTAATTTATGACGGCACGATTGTGGATGAATTAAATCCAAAACAAACGTCTGAACAAGAGTTAGGCTTGCTAATGGCAGGTCATAGTAAGAAGGGGGCGACGAACTAATGTCAAATCGCTTAGTTAATATTCTCGTTCCTATTATTTCAATTATTTTAGGTTTAATTGTAGGTGCTATCATTATGGTGGTATCAGGCTATGACCCAATCGAGGGTTACAAGGCATTATGGCTAGGGATTTTTGGTGATGTATATTCCATTGGTAATACCATCCGTCAAATTACTCCGTATATTTTAGCAGGTCTGGCAGTAGCCTTTGCTTTCCGTACAGGGCTATTTAATATTGGTGTAGAAGGTCAACTTATTGTAGGTTGGTTTGCGGCAACTTGGGTAGGTTATTCATTTGAGTTACCAATGGTTATTCACTTACCGTTAGCGCTACTTGCAGCAGCTATTGCAGGCGGATTCTGGGCATTTATTGCGGGCTTCTTAAAGGCAAAGTTCCATGTTCATGAGGTAATCGTAACGATTATGTTAAACTACACAGCTCTATATGTCGTGAATGCGTTAATTAAATCCGTATCAGATGGTGGTTTTAAAACACCTAAGATCCATGAGACGGCATCATTGCGTTCAGAGTTTTTAACGAATATTACAGATTACTCAAGCCTACATTACGGTATTATTGTAGCGATGCTAATGGTATTTGTAATGTGGTTTATGCTAGAAAAAACAACAACGGGTTATGAACTAAAAGCTGTTGGTTTTAACCAAAATGCCGCGCAATATGCGGGTATGAGCGTTAATAAAAATATTATTTTAGCTATGACGATTTCAGGTATGTTTGCAGGTCTTGGTGGTGCAATGGAGGCGCTCGGTACCTTTGGACGTATGTCTTCAATGGCAGCCTTTACAGGTATCGGCTTTGATGGTATCGCAGTAGCTTTACTTGGGGCAAATACACCACTTGGTATTGTCTTTGGTGCTTCACTATTTGGTTCACTAAAATACGGTGCACTTAACATGCCAAATGCAGCAGGCGTACCAGAGGAAATTGTCTCTATTATTATTGCAGTAATTGTATTATTTGTAGCATCTGGCTACGTGATTCGTTTAGGTATTGAAAAGCTTATGAAGAAAAAGGAGGCGAAATAACATGAGTTTTCTTGATGTGTTATATATAATCGTCCCTTCGGCTATTTTATATGCAACGCCTTTAATTTTTACAGCCATTGGTGGCGTGTTCTCGGAGCGCTCAGGTGTTGTAAATATTGGGTTAGAAGGTTTAATGGTCTTCGGTGCTTTTGTGGGGATTTACGTTAACTTAACGTATTCAAGTGAGTTTGGTGCAGCGACGCCTTGGTTATCAATGTTAGCGGCATTAGTAGCTTGTATGTTATTTTCTATCATCCATGCAGTAGCAGCTATTTCGTTCCGAGCTGACCAAGTTGTGTCGGGGGTAGCCATTAACCTATTAGGTTTATCTGCTTCACTATTTCTTGTACGTTTAATGTTTGATGGCCGTGGTCAAACGGATATTATTGACCAACCTTTTAGCCGTTTTGGTATCCCAGTATTAGAGGATATCCCTTTCATTGGTCGATTATTTTTCCATGAAGTGTACGGGCCATCTATTTTAGCCTTTGTGTTAGTAGGCGTAGCTTGGTTTGTATTATTTAAAACACCATTTGGTTTACGTTTGCGTGCAGTAGGGGAACATCCAATGGCAGCAGATACTATGGGTGTTAAAGTAAATCGTATGCGTTATATCGCTGTACTTATTTCAGGTGCGCTAGCGGGTCTTGGTGGTGCGTTTTATGCACAAACCATTACACATGATTTCTCTCACTCAACTATTGTTGGTCAAGGTTTCATGGCATTAGCTGCTATGATTTTTGGTAAATGGCATCCTGTTGGTGCAATGGGCGCAGCGCTATTCTTTGGTTTAGCTCAAACGTTAAGCATTGTCGGCAGTACCATTCCATATATTCAAGAAGTACCAGCCGTATACCTACAAATCTTACCGTATGTTTTAACAATTCTCGCGTTAGCAGGATTTATTGGTAAAGCAACAGCGCCAAAAGCAAATGGTCAGCCTTATATTAAAGGTAAACGTTAAAATCAAGAAGGAAGCGCACAAAAACGTTGCTCTTCCTTCTTTTTTTGTGCATTCAGATGTATAGTAGAGAGTAGCGCTTTTTATAGAAATGGAGGGTTTCTCAATGTTTGAGAAAATCGAATTAGCACAGGGTGTAACGTTGTATGTACGCCCTACGACACAATTTAAAACGATTAGCTTTTCTTTTAAATTTCGAAATGAATTAACAAAGCAAAGTGCATCAGAACGCACAGTGCTAACAAATGTTTTACAACATAGTAACGCAGTTTACCAAACAACAGCGGCTTATCGTAGCGCGCTTGATGAATTGTACGGTGCTGTTTTGTATTTTGATACAGCTAAAAAAGGTACAGCTCATACGCTTTATATGAACGCTGAAGTAGTGAACGACCATTATCTTTCACACGAAAAGGTATTAGCGCCAATGATTGAAATGATGCAAACGGCATTATTTAAGCCTAATTTACAAGATGGTGTGTTTAAACCGTCAGTAGTAACGCGCGAAAAACAAATTATTCAAGAGCGAATTGAATCAGTATTTGATGATAAGGCGCGCTTTGCACAAAAGCGCTTAATGGAACTTATGCGCCCTGACCATGTTGCATCGATTTCGGCAAATGGTACAGTAGCTGATGTGCAAGCGATTACACCCACTACATTAGTTGCGGCTTATGAGCGTATGCTAAAAGAAGATACGATTGATATTTATATCGTAGGTGATGTAGAAGTTGCCGCTATAACAGCAATAATGAAGCAGGCGTTTCCATTTACAGCACGTGAAGCTATGACAGAAACACGCTCTACAACACCTGCTAAACAAGAGGTAACTTATGTGCGTGAACAACAAACAATGAAGCAAGGCAAACTGCATATTGGTTTTTCGACACCAGTACGCTTTGGTGATGTAGACTTTGCTAAGATGCAAGTATTTAATGGTATTTTTGGCGGCTATGCGCACTCTAAATTATTTATGAATGTACGTGAGAAGGAGAGCCTAGCCTACTATGCATCAAGCTCTTATGCTTCTCATCATGGACTAGTTTTTGTAACATCAGGTATTGAGGCTGTTAATGAGGAAAAGGCGTTTGATTTAATTAAAGCACAGCTAGCCGCAATTGCAGCAGGAGATATTAGCGAGCGTGAGATGACGCAAACAAAGGCTATGTTACAAAATCAATTACGTGAAGCGTTAGATTCAGCACGAGGACAAATTGAAGTATACGATCAATATAAGGATTTAAACGAAATCTTTACCGTAACCGCATGGTCACAAAAGTGGCAAGATGTTACGAAGGAGGATGTTATGCAGATGGCACAGCAAGTCGAGCTTGAAGCGGCATACTTCTTAAGTGGAAAGGAGGAGGCGTAATGGAAGAATTACACTTCGAACAATTAGACGAGCGATTATATTATGAAAAAATGGCGAATGGGCTAGACGTTTATATTTTACCGAAAAAAGGCTTTTCGAAAACATATGCAACGTTTACAACAAAGTATGGTTCAGTAGACCGTACATTTACCCCACTTGGTAAAAATGAGCCTATTACTGTGCCAGATGGTATTGCTCACTTTTTAGAGCATAAAATGTTTGAAAAAGAAGATGAGGATGTGTTCCAAAAATTTAGTGAGCAAGGTGCATCAGCTAATGCCTTCACTTCATTTACACGCACGTCATATTTATTTTCAGCAACAGATCAGTTATACAAAAATACGGAGACATTACTCAACTTTGTACAATCTCCTTATTTTACAGAGGAAACTGTAAATAAAGAAAAGGGTATCATTGGGCAAGAAATTAC
The DNA here is from genome assembly GCF_000743635.1 of Lysinibacillus sp. BF-4. NCBI lineage: Bacteria > Bacillati > Bacillota > Bacilli > Caryophanales > Bacillaceae > Lysinibacillus > Lysinibacillus sp. BF-4. The sequence continues at coordinate 178,416 of NZ_JPUW01000001.1, forward strand.
GATGTATGATGATCAGCCTGGTTGGCGCTTATACTTTGGAGCCATCGAAAATATGTACCACACATACCCTGTTAAGATTGATATTGCAGGTACTATAGCGTCAATTGATGATATTACAGCTGAACATTTATATACGTGTTATAACACTTTTTACCACCCATCTAATATGTTGTTATTTATTATTGGTGCGGTTAATCCTGTGGAGATGATGGACTTTGTGCGTGATAATCAAGCAAGCAAAACCTTTGCACCACCACAGCAAATTGAGCGCTTTTTTGAGGATGAGCCAACAGATGTAGCAATTAAGCATCGTACACTTAAGATGGATGTACAAAAGCCGAAAGTATATGTGGGTTTAAAAGCACGCGAAGTATCACTGCAAGGTAAAGCTATGTTAAAACATGAATTAGCTATGGATATTGCCATGGAAATTTTATTTGGCCGCACATCAGCGTTTTACGAGCGTTTATATGATGAAGGACTAGTAGATGAGACTTATGATGCTGGCTTTATGCTAGAACAGGGGTATGGTTTTGCGTTAATCGGTACAGATACACGCGAGCCAGAGCGCTTTATTGCAGAGGTAAAAGCAGAGTTAGCACGTTTAGAGCAAAGTCTTGTATTAGATACTAAGGATGTAGCGCGTGAAAAACGTAAGCATATTGGTTCCATGCTACGTCAATTTAATTATATTGAGTTTATTGCAAACCAATTTACACGCTATGCTTTTAACGATATGAATTTATTTGACGTTGTACCGATGCTTGAGGAGATTACGATTGCTGATATTGAAGCGGCATTTGCCTCGATTCAAGGTGAGTCACAGCAAACGTCATTTGTTATTGAACCATTAGGTGATGAAGCGTGAAAAAATTTGCCCTTGTAGTAGGTGCAACAGGTGCGATTGGTCGTGCGATTTGCCAAGAGCTTGCAAGCGATGGCTGGTCGCTCTATGTGCACTACAATCGTAACAAAGACAAGGGTCTGGCATTAGTTAATCAACTACAAGCTGAGTACCCTACAAATGAGTTTATTATAGTGCAGGCAAACTTTTTAGAGCCAGAAGGCGCACTACTACTCGCTGAGCAATTATTTAGCCTACAAGCAATTGTTTTTGCTAGTGGTCAAGCGCATTATGCATTGCTTGAAGATACACAGGTAGCTGATATGGAAGCACTTTGGCATGTGCATGTCCAAAACCCTATGCGCCTTGTCGCGCTTACTGCGGCTAAATTACGTCAGCATCCTGTAAGCTATGTCACATTTATTGGTTCAATTTGGGGTGATATTGGCGCAGCTGGCGAGACGGTATACTCGGCTGTAAAAGGTGCACAACATAGCTTTGTGCGTGCTTATGCACAAGAGGTAGCCATGTCTCATACGCGCGTGAATGTTATTGCACCTGGTATGGTAGATACACCAATGAATGGGCATTTAGCACAAGAGGAGAAGCAAGAAATTATTAATACAATCCCACTAGGCTATATGGCAAGTTGTGCAGACATTGGTGCAATGGTACGATTTTATATTAGTGGTCAAGCGGATTATGTCACAGGGCAAATCATTCGTGTGAATGGCGGTTGGCACATTTAAACTTTTGTAACTTTTCAATAATGGTAAAATCCGCTATTATGGAACTAATACGGAAATTTCACGTTACAAGAGAGGAAGGGGTACAACAGATGAGCGATTGGTATTTTGAATATGAAATTCAAGTGAATCGTCCTGGCTTGCTAGGGGACATTGCATCATTGCTCGGTATGCTACGCATTAACATCATTTCAGTAAATGGTGTAGATGAGACGCACCGTGGTATGCTAGTTAGCTCAGATGAAACCGCAATTGAGCGTTTCCGTTCGATTGTGGCAGAGATGGAGCATATTAGCTTTACTAAGTTTAGAGTACCTAAACTACGCGACCGCTTGGCTGTAAGGCATGGGCATTATATTGCGCGTGATAGTGATGAAAAGAATACCTTCCGATTTGTACGCGATGAACTTGGGATTTTAGTTGACTTTTTAGCGGAGCTATTTAAGCGAGAGGGTCATTGTTTGATTGGTGTGCGTGGTATGCCAAGGGTTGGAAAGACCGAGTCCGTTGTAGCAGCCAGTGTGTGTGCTAATAAAAAATGGGTATTTTTATCCTCCACAATGATTAAGCAAACCGTACGTAATCAGCTAATGGGTGATGAGTTTAGCCCCAATAATATTTTTATTTTAGATGGGGTTGTAACGGCGCGTTCTACAGATGAGCGGCATGCACAGCTTGTGCGCGAAATTATGAGCTTGCCAGGCACCAAAGTTGTTGAGCATCCAGATATGTTAATTCAAGCGGGTGAATACAAACTAAGTGATTTTAATTATATTATTGAGCTGCGTCACCATGATGGTGAGGAAATCACATTTGAGATGTTACGTAAAAACGACATGTTTAGTAGTGGAAATGCATTTGATAGTTTTAATTTTTAAGGAAAAAGTAGGTGTTTTTGTTGACAGAAATCGGAACGCGACTCAAGGAAGCAAGAGAAGCAAAGGGTTATACATTAAGTGATTTACAAGAGATTACCAAAATTCAAAAGCGCTATTTAGTAGGAATCGAAAATGGCGATTATGAAAGTATTCCGGGTGCCTTTTATGTACGCGCATTTATTCGTCAATATGCAGAGGCTGTAGGATTAGACCCAGACGAATTATTAGAAACCTACAAAAACGAAGTGCCAAGTACACCAAGTATGGAGTCAACGACAGTGATTCCTGCGCAGCGCCAAAAACGCGGTGGCATTGGTGGCAGTCCTTCTCGTCAAACGATGGAAGCATTACCTAAGATTATGGTTGGGTTATTTGTACTTGTTATTATTATTATTGTAGTTTGGATGTATTACATGCAAAAAGCAAAAACAGATATACCAAATGCAAGTGAAGATCCTTCACAAACAGAGTACGCAGAGCCAGTAAAACCAATTGATACAGAAAAAGAACGCGAAAAAGAAGAAACACGCAAGAAAAACGAAGAAGTAGCGAAGCAAGAAGCGGCTGAAAAAGAAAAGGCTGAGAAAGAAAAAGCCGAGCAAGCAGCAGCTGAAAAAGAGCAAGCAGAAAAAGATAAGCAAGCAGAAAAAGAACAAGTAGCAAAAGATAAAAAGTCAGAGGAAGATAAAAAAGCTGACAAAGATAAAGCTAAAGATAACGAAAAAGCTAAAGAAAAAGAGAAGAAAGATAAGGACAAAGCTAAGAAGGAACCTAAAACAGAACAAACTGTTGTAGAAGATGCCGCTAATTCAGGTGGTAATGTTACAACATTTACAGTGACAGGGCCAAAACAGCTTAACTTAGACTTAGCATTTACAGGTGATGCTTGGATTGAGGTACGCGATTCAGCAACACGTGCAACGTTACTTGATAATGAGGGTAAAGTGTATACAGCGGGCGAAGAAATTAAGCTTGATAATGTAGAGTCAAAATCACTTTATATCGTCATTGGTAACATCAACACAACAGAAGTAGAGTTAAATGGTGAAAAAATTGAGTATGTACGTCAAGGCTATCCACAAAGCCTAATCTTTAACCTACAGTAAAAAAACATAATGAGCTGCACCGCAATACGGTGTGGCTCATTGTTATTTTACGAAAAAAAGGCGAAAGCTACCGATACACATGAAAAATCTGTTATTATAACATAGTAAATAAAAAGAGCTGTCTTGTAGGAAGATGGCTTTTTCCTGTAGATGAAAAGAAAGGTGCTTTGACATGAATATTCCAAATCGAATTACAATTTCACGAATTTTGCTAATCCCTATTTTTGTTATCATTATGATGTTTAACTTTGGGATGGGCGACATGGACTTTTTAGGTGTAACTTTACCTGTAAATCATTTTATTGGTGGTCTCATTTTTATGATTGCTTCAGCAACTGACTGGGTGGATGGCTACTATGCACGCAAGTATAATTTAGTTACTACCTTTGGTAAGTTTTTAGACCCATTAGCGGACAAACTACTCGTTTCGGCAGCGTTTATTTTATTAGTTGAAATGCAAATTGCGCCTGCATGGATCGTTATTGTTATTATTAGCCGAGAGTTTGCAGTAACAGGGCTACGTCTTGTACTAGCAGGTGGCGGTGAAGTAGTAGCAGCTAATCAGTTAGGTAAAATCAAAACGGTTACACAAATCGTAGCGATTATTTTCGGCTTACTGCACAACGCAATTTTCGAAATGTGGCATATTCCATTTACGATGATTATGTTGTACGTTGCCCTATTTTTCACTGTGTGGTCAGGTTGGGATTATTTCTACAAAAACCGCCACGCATTATTAGCTTCAAAATAAGGAGTGACGAAAATGAATGCAGAGATTATAGCAGTTGGCTCAGAACTATTACTTGGGCAAATTACTAATACGAACGCCACGTATATTTCAAGCCAGCTTTCGGAGCTGGGTATTAATGTTTTTTATCACACTGTGATTGGCGATAATCCAACGCGCTTAAAGCAAGCTATTGAGATTGCAGAAAACCGTGCAGACTTACTTATTTTTTCGGGGGGCTTAGGTCCAACAAAAGATGATTTAACAAAGGAAACGATTGCTAAGCATATTGGTGCACCATTAGTGTTTGATGAAACAGCGCTCGAACAAATCGAGCGCTACTTTGAAAAGCGCGATATGGTGATGACGGCTAACAATCGTAAACAGGCATTAGTTTTAGAAGGTAGTGAAGTGCTAGCCAACTACCATGGTATGGCTCCTGGGATGTTAGTGGCACATGACCGTCATACGTATATTTTATTGCCAGGCCCACCTAAAGAGCTTGAGCCAATGTTTCAGTATGAGGCAAAGCCAAAACTTGCTGCGCTCTTAAATGAAGATAGTGTGATTACTTCACACGTCATGCGCTTTTATGGCATTGGTGAGGCAGCACTTGAAGATGCCTTACAAGACTTGCTTGATGCCCAAACTAACCCAACAATTGCCCCTTTAGCAACTGATGGTGAGGTAACACTACGCATTACAGCTAAAGCTACTACTACAGAAGAAGCTGAGCAATTAATCAACGCTGAGGTAACTAAAATACAGGCGCGTGTAGGCCACTACCAATATGGTGTTAATGATGATTCGTTAGCTTCAAAGCTTGTTGAGATTTTACGCGCTAATAAGCTAACGATTAGTGCAGCCGAAAGCTTAACAGCAGGGCTATTTCAAGCAGAGTTAGCTGAAATTACGGGAGTTAGTGATGTATTAGTTGGTGGCTTTGTAACATACACAGCTGAAGCTAAAGTAAAACAACTCGGTATTTCACCGGAGTTAATAGCTACATATGGCGTAGTGAGCGAGGAATGTGCAATTGCTATGGCACAAGGAACGCAACGTCGTATGGGAACGTCAATTGGTGTAGGCTTAACAGGAGCTGCAGGCCCAACATCGCATGATGGTCAGCCCGTGGGAACAGTTTGGATTGCTTTTACGATTGGAAATAAAACATATACGCATCATTTACAGCTATCTGGTATGCGCAATACTAATCGTATTCGTACAGCTAAATTTGCATATTATTATATTATTCGAGAGCTACGTGCACTAGGTTATGATGTAGCAATGTGAAAATTAAAATTTGAGTGGTGAAAACTGCTCAAATTTTTATTTTGCAAATAAAACGAATAAACGTTCGCTTTTTTCTTGCGTAATATCTCAAAAAGAAGTATAGTGAAAACAGATGAAAAATGTAGTTAGTAACGAGGAGGAATTATTTTGGACGAAAGACAAGCGGCCTTAGATATGGCGTTAAAACAGATTGAAAAGCAATTCGGTAAAGGTTCAATTATGAAGCTAGGCGAGAAGACAGACCTAGAAATCGCAACATCTTCAAGTGGCTCATTAGCACTTGATGCAGCATTAGGTGTAGGTGGTTACCCACGAGGTCGTATTATCGAAATTTACGGACCAGAGTCTTCGGGTAAAACAACAGTAGCGTTACATGCGATTGCAGAAGTGCAAGCAGGTGGTGGACGTGCAGCGTTTATCGATGCAGAGCATGCATTAGACCCTGTTTATGCTCGTGCACTAGGTGTAGATATTGACCAATTATTATTATCTCAACCAGATACGGGTGAGCAAGCGCTAGAAATCGCAGAAGCATTAGTGCGCAGTGGTGCGATTGATATTTTAGTTATTGACTCTGTAGCCGCATTAGTACCAAAAGCGGAAATTGAAGGCGAGATGGGTGACTCACACGTTGGTTTACAAGCGCGTTTAATGTCACAAGCTCTACGTAAATTATCAGGCTCAATCAATAAATCAAAAACTATCGCTATTTTCATTAACCAAATTCGTGAAAAAATTGGTGTAATGTTTGGTAACCCTGAAACAACACCTGGTGGTCGTGCGCTTAAATTTTATAGCTCGGTACGTCTAGAAGTACGTCGTGCTGAAACAATTAAGCAAGGGACTGACATGGTTGGTAACCGTACAAAAGTTAAGGTAGTTAAAAATAAAGTAGCACCACCATTCCGTACAGCTGAAGTTGATATTATGTATGGTGAGGGTATTTCTAAAGAGGGCGAGGCTATTGATTTAGGTGTTGAACTAGACATCGTTCAAAAAAGTGGCTCTTGGTATGCTTATGATGAGGAACGTTTAGGTCAAGGTCGTGAAAACGCTAAGCAATACTTAAAAGAGCATCCTGAGATTTTACATGAAATCTCAAGCCGTATTCGTGATGCTTATGGCATTGCGGCAGCTCCTTATGAATTAGCTACAGCTGATAAAACTGACGAATCATTAATTGACCAAGAATAATAATACATGACCTGCAGTGCCTGATGCACTGCAGGCTTTTTTTATGCAAAATTAAAGTGTTTTCAATGGTGTGCTAACCTTGACATAGCCTAGTAGTAACTATACAATTAAATATGTATAATTTTCTAAATTATAATGTAAACTGGCGTGATAAATAGCTACGTTTTACGTAGTTTTTTTTGTGAAAGCCAATGAAAATTTTAGTAACATACTAGCAAGAGGAGGTGTTCGTATGACAGAAGCTATCATCTCCGCTTTGCTTGGCATCATGGTTGGTGCAGTTGTTATGTATTTTTATATGAAAAAAGTGAATAATGATAAAATCAATGGCGCAAAGTACCAGGCCCAAGCAATAATCGATGATGCTCATAAAACAGCACAACGAGAAGCGGAGGCGCTCAAAAAAGAGGCAATACTTGAAGCCAAAGATGAAACTCACCAATTTCGAGTTGAGGCAGAAAACGACATTCGTGAACGTCGTTCAGATCTTCAAAAACAAGAGAACCGTTTATTGCAAAAAGAAGAAAATCTTGACCGCAAGGATGATGCTCTAAATACACGAGAAATCGGCTTAGAGAAACGAGAAACAACTCTAGCCAATCGACAACAGCATATTGAACAGATGGAAAGCAAAGTGGAAGAGCTTGTCGCTAAACAACAAGCTGAACTTGAACGTATTTCTTCATTAACACGTGAAGAGGCGAAGAATGTCATTTTAGGACAGGTTGAAAACGAACTTTCGACAGATATTTCGATTATGACAAAAGAGGCGGAAACACGTGCGAAAGAAGAATCTGAGAAAAAAGCACGAGAGATTTTATCTCTTGCACTACAACGCTTTGCAGCTGACCATGTAGCAGAAACGACAGTATCCGTTGTTAATTTACCTAATGACGAAATGAAGGGTCGTATTATTGGTCGTGAGGGTCGTAACATCCGTACACTAGAAACACTTACGGGCATTGACTTAATCATTGATGATACGCCTGAAGCTGTAATTCTTTCTGGTTTTGATCCAATTCGTCGTGAGACAGCACGTTTAGCGCTTGAAAAATTAGTGCAAGACGGACGTATTCACCCTGCGCGCATTGAAGAAATGGTAGAGAAATCTCGCCGTGAAATTGATGAGCATATTCGTGAAACTGGTGAACAAACGACGTTCGATATCGGTGTTCATAACCTACATCCAGATTTAATTAAAATTTTAGGTCGTTTAAAATACCGTACAAGCTATGGTCAAAACGTATTAAAACACTCTGTAGAAGTAGCTACATTAGCTGGCTTACTGGCTTCAGAGTTAGGCGAAGACCCAGTGCTTGCGCGTCGTGCGGGCTTACTGCATGACATCGGTAAAGCGATTGATCACGAAGTAGAAGGTAGTCACGTAGAAATTGGCGTTGAGCTTGCGACAAAATACAAGGAACATCCTGTAGTGATTAACAGTATTGCATCTCACCACGGTGATACAGAAGCAACATCTGTTATTGCAGTGCTTGTAGCAGCAGCTGATGCTTTATCAGCAGCGCGTCCAGGTGCACGTAGTGAAACACTTGAAAACTACATTCGTCGTCTGGAAAAACTTGAAGAAATTTCAGAGTCTTATGATGGCGTTGAAAAATCATTTGCTATTCAAGCAGGGCGAGAAATTCGTATTATCGTTCAGCCTGATAAGATTGATGATTTATCTGCGCATCGTTTAGCGAGAGATATTCGTAAACGTATTGAAGAAGAACTTGATTATCCAGGTCATATTAAGGTAACAGTAATTCGAGAAATGCGTTCTGTAGAATATGCAAAATAAACAAATTCTCCTTTAACCGCGTGTTAGAGGAGATTTTTTTGTAAAGGATTGAAGAAAATGAAGATTTTATTTATTGGTGATATTGTAGGTTCAATTGGTCGAGATACTGTAGAAAAGTATTTACCTCGCTTACGACGCAAGTATGAAGTAGATGTTGTTATTGCAAACGGTGAAAATGCAGCTGCAGGACGCGGCATTACAGAAAGTATTTATCAAGATTTATTACAAGTTGGCGTTGATGTGATTACAATGGGTAACCATACGTGGGATAACCGTGATATTTTTAACTTTATTGATGATGCCGAATATTTAATTCGACCTGCTAACTTTTCTGAGGATGCACCAGGCAAGGGCACAGTTCAAATTACTAAAAATGGTGTGACATTAACAGTAATTAACCTCCATGGACGCGTATTTTTACCACCGCATGAAGATCCATTTGCTATGGTAGATGAGCTCGTAGCAGAAGCTAAACAAACATCACCACTTGTATTTGTAGATTTTCATGCTGAGGCTACAAGCGAAAAAATTGCAATGGGCTGGCATTTAGATGGACGAGCTTCGGCAGTTGTAGGGACGCATACGCATGTACAAACAGCAGATGCGCGTGTATATCCAGGCGGAACGGCATACATTACTGATGTAGGTATGACAGGTCCTTATGATGAGATTTTAGGTATGAAAAAAGATAGCGTGTTGTACCGATTTAAAACGAATATGCCAACACGTTTTGAAGTACCGAAATCAGGTCGAGAGCAATTAAGTGGCTTCTTTGTAGAGGTTGATGATAAGAGCGGAAAAGCCATACGCTGTGAGCGTGTTTATATTAATGAAGATTATCCGTTTAAAGGATAATAAATAGGGTAACTATTTAAAGAGGCGAGATCGTAACTCGCCTCTTTTTTCTATAGTAAAATACCGCACTTTTTGAACAATTTGTGAACTTGTGGTATGATAGAAAGATATTAAAACAAAGGGGTGTTCATGAATGACAAAATTAACATATTTAGCAGCAGGTTTATTTGTGGGTTTATTTTTGTTACCAAGAACGATGGGCATTCCAGGCTTTGACGCTTTACTCACGAAAGTGCTAGGCCCAGTAAGTGCAGTTAACATGACGATTGCACTGCTCATCTCAATATTATTGGTATCATTTATTTTATTAGCTGTCTTTAAACAGCCAAATCAAAAATATGAGGAAACTATAAAATGATAATCCACATACAAGCTTGTACTACACATTAAAGCAACGTCACTTTAACTAAAGGTGGCGTTGCTTTTAAATTTGCCTTTTTTAAGGTGTCGGTCAAAGGTCTGAAATTATTGTTTTTGGGGCAATAACAATAGTGAGATGTGTTACTTCATGGTAAACTTGTGTAGGAAAAGTATATAAGACATAAGCTAAGGAGTTGTTTATATTGTTACATCAGCTTTCATGGAAAGTCGGTGGGCAGCAAGGTGAAGGTATTGAGAGTACAGGTGAAATCTTCTCAATGGCAATGAATCGTTTAGGTTACTTCCTATACGGTTACCGTCATTTCTCTTCACGTATTAAAGGTGGCCACACGAATAATAAAATTACAGTGCGTGCAACAGAGGTTCGTGCTATTACAGACGATTTAGATATTTTAGTCGCATTCGACCAAGAGACGATTGACGTTAACTATCATGAGCTAACGGAGAAGGGTATTATTTTGGCAGATGCAAAATTTAACCCAGCCCAGCCAGAAGATTGTAAGGCACCACTTTTTGCGGTACCATTTACTGAAATTGCAACTGAACTTGGCACATCGCTTATGAAAAACATGGTAGCGATTGGTGCAACAGCTTCACTACTTAATTTAGAGGACGAGGTATTCCAAAGTGTTGTAAACGAAATCTTTGGCCGTAAAGGCGAGGTCGTTGTTCAAAAGAACATGGAAGCTATTGCTAAAGGGCACGAGGTAATGAACGAATTGTTAGGTGAGCGTGTAGGTGACTGGGAAGTAGTAAAAGCAGATGGTAAGCACCGTATGTTTATGATTGGTAACGATGCTGTAGCGCTTGGCGCATTAGCAGCAGGTGTGCGATTTATGGCAGCCTATCCTATTACCCCAGCATCTGAAATTATGGAATATTTAATTGATAAATTACCAGAGGTTGGCGGCGCTGTTATCCAAACAGAAGACGAAATTGCAGCAGCGACAATGGCGATTGGTGCTAACTACGGCGGCGTACGCTCGTTTACAGCTTCAGCAGGTCCAGGTCTCTCGTTAATGATGGAGGCAATTGGTCTTTCGGGTATGACAGAGCAACCACTTATTATTGTAGATACGCAGCGTGGTGGTCCATCTACGGGCTTACCAACGAAGCAAGAGCAATCCGATTTAATGGCTATGCTGTATGGTACACACGGTGAAATTCCGAAAGTTGTAATTGCACCATCAACAGCAGAAGAAGCATTTTATGATACAATCCAAGCGTTTAACATTGCGGAAGAACTGCAATTACCTGTTATTATTTTAACGGATTTACAACTTGCTTTAGGCAAGCAAACGGTAGAGCCATTTGATTATAGTAAGGTAGAGATTCGTCGTGGTAAGTTAGTAGATAGCGTTGAAGCACCTGAGATTGATAAGGCATACTTTAAACGTTACGAAACAACAACAGACGGCGTATCACCACGTGTTATCCCAGGTGTTGAGCATGGTATTCACCATGTGACAGGTGTTGAGCATGACGAAACAGGTAAGCCTTCAGAGGCACCATCAAATCGTGCGGCACAAATGGAAAAACGTTTCCGTAAATTAGATGCGATTAACTTTAAAGAACCCATCTATGCGCGTACAGAGCATGAAGATGCAGATGTTTTAGTTGTAGGCTTTAACTCAACACGTGGTGCGATTGATGAGGCTTTAGAGCGTTTAACGAATCAAGGTATGAAAGTTAACCACGCACAAGTTCGTTTAATTCACCCATTCCCTGTAGAAGAAATGCAGGCATTAATGGCGAAAGCGAAAAAGGTTGTAGTAGTGGAAAATAACTTTACAGGTCAGCTTGCTAACATTATGAAAATGAATGTGGGCGGTCATAATAAAATTACAACAATTAATAAATACGATGGTACACCATTCTTACCAGGTGAAATCGAAACTAAAGTGAAGGAGCTGCTTAAGTAATGGCAACATTTAAAGATTTTCGTAATAGTGTAAAGCCTAACTGGTGTCCAGGATGTGGTGATTTTTCTGTACAGGCAGCAATTCAACGTGCAGCAGCAAATGTTGGTATTGAGCCGCATGAGCTAGCAGTTATCTCAGGTATTGGTTGCTCAGGACGTATTTCAGGTTATATTAATTCTTACGGCTTCCATGGTATTCATGGTCGCGCATTACCAATTGCGCAAGGTTTAAAAATGGCAAACCGTAATTTAAATGTTATTGCTTCTGGTGGTGACGGTGATGGCTTTGCGATTGGTATGGGACATACTGTGCACGGATTACGTCGTAACTTAGATTTAACATATATTATTATGGATAACCAAATTTATGGTTTAACAAAGGGACAAACTTCACCGCGTTCAGAGGCAGGTTTTGTTACAAAATCAACGCCAGAAGGTGCAATTGAGCCAGCAGTTAAACCATTAGAGCTAGCTTTAACAACAGGCGCTACATTTGTTGCACAAAGTTTCTCTACAGATATTAAAGAGCTGACAGCAATTATTGAAGCGGGTATTAAACATGAGGGCTTTGCCTTCATTAACGTCTTTAGTCCATGCGTAACATACAACAAGGTAAATACGTATGAATGGTTTAAAGAAAATTTAACAAAGTTGTCTGATATTGAAGACTATGACCCAAGCAACCGTGAGCAAGCAATGAAAACGGTAATGGAGCATGATGGTTGGATTACAGGTATTATTTATCAAGATACCGAAACACCATCTTACCAAAAGAAAGTAGATCGCTATTCAGAGGATGCCCTATCAGGTGCGGACTTGGCGCTTGGTGAAGATAAATTTAACGACTTAGTTAAAGAGTTTATGTAAATGCAAGGACCGTCCAAATGGGCGGTCCTTTTTATTTGTGATACAATGCGATGGAACGGGGTGATGTTAATGGCAGAAATCATATCGCTTACGCAACTTAAACAACAAAAGCAATTGCAAGTACATATTGCGCGTAACTGTAATTTTGATCAACCTGACGAAATCGATGCCTTAATTGTAGAAGGCTCTTTACGTGTGAAAAATCATACGGAGTTTTTAGCCTATTTGCATCATTTATACGAGCAAGAGCTAACACCACGCGAGGTTTTTTATGACGTATTTTATTTACAACCACGTCAATTTGCTAGACGCTACGGTTTGGATTGGTGGCGCTGTGTACAATATGCGGTAACTTTTTTAACTATCTTAAAGGAAAATGAGCGTGACGAGTATGTGACCTTCTTATACCGTTAAATCAGTGAAATACTTTGTTGTGGTTGTCCTTCTATGGTGCAATTCGCTATAATGGAACAATGAGAATTCGCAGCGACGAATTTAGCTCGAAAGGAGTTTCATTACGCAATGAATGAAGAACAACGATTAGCGAGTCAGCAAATCAAAACAGACAAGCAACCTGAAAAGGATTACAGTAAATATTTTGAGCAGGTGTTTACAGCACCCTCATTAAAAGAAGCAAAAAAACGTGGTAAGGAAGAAGTGAACTACCACAAAGATTTTGAAATTGACGAGCAGTTTGCCAATATGGGTGTGGGTCGCAAATTTTATATCCGTACGTACGGCTGTCAAATGAACGAGCATGATACTGAGGTTATGGCAGGTATTTTTATGGCGCTTGGCTATGAGCCAACCGACAATATCGAAGAATCGGATATTGTCCTGCTTAATACATGCGCAATTCGTGAAGGTGCCGAAAATAAAGTATTTGGTGAGCTAGGTTTCCTATTAAAATATAAGCGCAAAAATCCAGATATGCTCATTGGTGTTTGTGGCTGTATGTCACAAGAAGAAAATGTAGTGAAACGTATTTTAAAACAATACCAGCATGTTGATATGGTTTTTGGTACGCATAATATCCATCGCTTACCAACGATTTTAAAAGAGGCTTATTTATCAAAAGAAATGGTTGTTGAGGTGTGGTCTAAAGAAGGCGACGTAATCGAAAACCTACCTAAAAAGCGCCTTGGCTCAATTAAAGCTTGGGTAAATATTATGTATGGTTGCGATAAGTTTTGTACGTATTGTATCGTGCCTTATACAAGAGGTAAGGAGCGTAGTCGTCGTCCTGCTGAAATTATTCAAGAAGTGCGAGGCTTAGCAGCAGAAGGCTATCAAGAGATTATGTTACTTGGTCAAAATGTTAACGCTTACGGCAAGGACTTTGACGACGTAACCTATGGTCTTGGTGACTTAATGAAAGAGTTAAGTACGATTGATATTCCGCGTATCCGTTTTACCACAAGTCACCCACGTGATTTTGATGATTATTTAATTGAGGTGCTTGCACAAAAAGGTAACCTAGTGGAACATATTCATTTACCTGTACAGTCAGGCTCTAATGACATTTTAAAAATTATGGCACGTAAATATACGCGCGAGCATTTCTTACAATTAGTAGATAAAATTAAGACAGCTATCCCAGATGTGGCTTTAACAACTGATATTATTGTAGGCTACCCAAATGAAACAGAAGAACAATTTGAAGAAACATTATCGCTTTACCGCGAAGTTGGCTTTGAAATGGCTTATACGTACATTTATTCTGCGCGTGAAGGTACGCCAGCCGCTAAAATGCAAGATAATGTACCAGACGATGTAAAGAAAGATCGTCTTGATCGCTTAAACGATGTTGTGCGTGAGTACTCAGCGAAAGCGCTTGAACAATTAGTAGGTACAGAAGTCGAAGTATTAGTTGAAGGAAGCAGTAAACGCCGCGATGATGTATTAGCGGGCTATACACGCAAAAATCGTCTTGTTAACTTCGAGGGGCCTGCGGATAGCGTTGGTAAATTAGTAACAGTCAAAATTATTGAAGCAAAATCACACTCCCTAGTAGGCGAGTTTATTAAATAAAAGGTGGTAACTAACAATGACAAAACAATATACTAAAGATGATTTAATTATTAAGGCACGCGAGATCGCGCATATGATTGCCAATACAGAGCAAGTCGAAATTTTTAAAGCGGCTGAAGCTAAAATTAATGAAAACCAAGAAGTTCGCGAAAAAATCGAGAGCCTTAAAGCACTTCAAAAGCAAGCTGTTAACTTTGAACACCTTGGTAAAGAGCGTGGCGTTAAGGTAATCGAAAGTAAAATCGAGCAAATCGAAAACGAAATTAATGAAGTGCCAGTAGTGCAACAATTTAAAATGACGCAAATGGATGTTAATGAGTTATTGCAATTAGTGTCAAATACAATTGCTAACCATGTAACAAACGAAATCGTTGAATCAACGGGCGGCGATGTACTGCGCGGCGAGACAGGTTCTTACGTAGAAAATAAGAGCGGTAGCTGCTCATAAAACAAATGCGAGTCGAGCGATATGTTCGATTCGCATTTTTTGTTTGTTATAATAAGCATACGTAATTTTTAAACAGGAGAGAAATGACAATGACATATACCCCAATGATTCAACAATATTTATCTGTGAAGGCTGATTATGAAGATGCCTTTTTATTTTTCCGTTTAGGCGATTTTTATGAATTATTTTTTACGGATGCAACGCGAGCATCGCAAATTTTAGAGATTACTTTAACAAGCCGTGATGCTGGTAGTAAAGAGCGCATCCCTATGTGTGGTGTGCCGCATCACTCGGCTAAAAATTATATCGAAACGCTAGTACAAAAAGGGCATAAAGTAGCCATCTGTGAGCAAACTGAGGATCCTAAGCATGCAAAAGGTGTGGTGCGCCGCGAAGTAGTGCAGTTAATTACACCAGGGACACTTACGGAGGGCAAAACAGTTGATGGTAAGAGCAATCATTTTATTGCCGCAGCAGATGAAATAGCAACAGGTTTTAGCTATGCTTATTTAGATATGGCGACTGGTGAGGCAATTGTGTCAACTGTAGAAGGCGAGGCACGTGCTTTAGTGTTACAGCTCCAATCTTATGGCATTAAAGAAGTTATCGTACCTGCTCATTTAACGCCTGTTATGTCACCACTAACTACACAACTTGGTATTACATTGTCTGTTGAGGATGAGGTGAAAGAACAAGCATACCCGCTTATTCCAGAGGCTTTACATACAAGCTGTGGTAGATTATTACGCTATATTGAGCGTACGCAAATGCGTGCACTTGCGCATATTCAAGATTTTCGTTATGAAGAAACAGCTAATCATTTACGCATTGACGCCTCATCTAAACGTAACCTTGAGCTAATCCAATCCATACGTGGCAACGACACAAAGGGAACATTGCTGTGGCTATTAGATGACACCGCAACATCAATGGGAGCACGTAAGCTTAAGCAATGGCTACATGAACCATTAGCTACACAGCATTTAATTGAAGCCCGCTTGCAAATAGTGAGTGATTTACTGGACGGCTTTTTTGTACGTGCGGAGTTACAAACGATGCTTAAACAAGTGTATGATTTAGAGCGTTTGGCAGGGCGTGTGGCGATGGGTAGTGTAGGTGGGCGTGATGTCGCGCAACTTCGTGATTCATTGCGTCAAGTGCCGTTTATTCAAGACCAATTAATCAATGCTGGTTATGATAGTCTACGCACGTTAGGTGAGCAACTTGATACTTGTGTGGATGTGGAGCAGTTATTAGCAGCTGCCGTTACAGACCACCCGCCAATTAGTATTAAGGAAGGCGATGTGATTCGCGATGGCTATCATGCACGTTTGGATGAACTACGTGATGCCTCGCGTAACGGTAAGGACTGGTTAGCCCAGCTTGAGTTACAAGAGCGTGAGCGAACGGGTATTAAAAATTTGAAAATCGGTTATAATCGCATTTTTGGTTATTACATTGAGATTACAAAATCTAATATTCATTTGGCTGATCTTACGCGCTATGAGCGTAAGCAAACGCTCGCTAATTGTGAGCGCTATATTACAGAAGAACTAAAAGAAAAAGAAGCACTTATTTTACATGCAGAGGAAGAAAGCCTCGCTCTAGAATATGATTTATTTGTTGCGCTACGCGAAAAACTTAATGCATATATTCCGCGTCTTCAAAAGTTAGCTGCTGTATTGAGTGAGCTTGATGTGCTTATGAGTTTTGCTCAAGTTTCGGATAATTATCGTTTTGTGCGTCCAACTTTCCATGAGGGCAAAGCCTTACTTATTAAAGATGGTCGTCACCCTGTTGTCGAAAAAATGCTTAACAAGGATTCGTATGTACCAAATGACTGTGTGTTAACAGAGCAAGAAAATATGATGTTAATTACGGGACCTAATATGTCTGGTAAAAGTACGTATATGCGTCAAGTGGCTTTAATTACGGTAATGGCGCAAATGGGATGCTATGTGCCTGCGAGTGAGGCAAAGTTACCGATTGTAGATCAAATTTTTACACGCATCGGTGCTGCGGATGATTTAGCACAGGGGCAATCAACCTTTATGGTCGAAATGTTAGAGTCACAACATGCGATTGCGAACGCAACAGCACGCAGTTTGCTATTATTTGATGAGATTGGCCGGGGGACATCTACGTATGATGGTATGGCTTTAGCACAAGCGATGATGGAATATATTCATAATGAAATTGGTGCAAATACATTATTTTCTACGCATTACCATGAGTTAACAACACTAGATCAAGCATTAGCAAGATTACAAAATGTACATGTTACTGCAGCTGAGCAAGATGGTAAAGTCGTATTTTTACACAAAGTAAAACGCGGTGCGGCAGATAAATCCTACGGTATTCATGTAGCGGAGCTTGCGCAATTACCAAATGCCATCATTACACGTGCCAATGAACTGCTTATGAGCTTTGAGGAGCAACCTGCTGTAAGCACACCAATTATTGAACAGGTAGCTGAACCTGTTGCACAGCTTAGTTTATTTGCGGATGAGCCAACATCAGCTGAGCAAAAGGTACTTAAGCAGTTACAACAAGCGAATTTAATTACTTCAACGCCAATGGAGGCAATGAATTTATTATATGCACTACAACAACAATTAAAAAAATGAGGTGATACGAATGGGCTCAATTCAAATTATGGACGAATGGCTCTCTAACCGTATTGCAGCTGGGGAAGTAGTTGAACGCCCAGCTTCAGTTGTTAAAGAGTTAATCGAGAACGCCATTGATGCTGGGAGTACATCCATTGAGGTGTTTTTACAGGAAGCGGGTTTATTATCTATCCAAGTGATTGATAATGGACGCGGTATGGATCAAGAGGATGCTAAGCACTGCTTTATGCGCCATGCAACGTCTAAAATTCATGATGAGCATGATTTATTCCGTATTCGCACGTTAGGTTTTAGAGGCGAGGCACTTGCTTCTATTGCTTCTGTGGCGAAGGTTGAGTTACTTACCTCTACTGGTGAAATGGGCACTCGCCTTGTGCTAGAAGGCGGTAAGCTACTTGTTAATGAACCAGCAGCGGCACGTCAAGGTACAACAATGACAGTGAGTCAGCTCTTTTATAATACGCCAGCGCGTTTAAAATATATGAAAACCATTCAAACAGAGCTAAGCCATATTATGGACTTACTCAACCGTTTAGCATTAAGTAACCCGCAAATTGCGTTTCGTCTTGTGCATAATAATCATGAGCAATTACGTACCAATGGACGTGGCGATATACCACAAGTGTTAGCGGCAATTTATGGTGTAGCCAATGCGCGCAAAATGATTCACTTTGCTGGTGAGAGCAATGATTATAAAATTTCAGGTTATGCCACATTGCCTGAGCTAACCCGCGCTTCAAAAAATTATATGTCGTTTTTTGTTAATCATAGATGGGTAAAGCATTATACGATGCAACATGCGATTATTGAGGCCTATCATACTTTCCTACCCATTAATCGTTTTCCTATTGTGGCATTGTATATTGAAAGTGACCCACAGTTAACGGATGTAAACGTGCATCCTGCTAAGCACCAAATTCGTTTAAGCAAAGAAAAGGAATTGCTCACGTTAATCACAACGACGTTACGACATGCGCTACAGGAAGCGAGCCGTGTGCCGCATGTAGAGCCAGTAAAAAAAGCACCAAAGCTAGTAAGTGAGCAAGTATCGTTATGGCAACCGCAAAAAGTATATGAGCCGTCACCTAAGGTTGAGCCTGAAGAAATTGAGTGGGTATATCACCCACCTATAGAGCCACCTGTAATTGAACAAGAAATCCTTGCGCCACCACCACCTAAAGAGGTGTTGCCACAACTAGAGGTAGTGGGGCAAATCCACGGTACTTACATTGTCGCTCAAATGGAGGATGGCTTTTATTTAATTGATCAGCATGCTGCACAGGAGCGCATTAAATATGAGTATTTTCGTGATAAGGTGGGCGAGGTAAATGCAAGTGAGCGTCAATCATTACTGTTACCACTCACTTTTCACTATGCAGCAGATGAAGCTACGATTTTAAAAGAGCACACAGCAGTACTTGAGCAGGTAGGTGTATTTTTAGAGCCATTTGGGCAAAACTCATTTGTAGTAAGAGAGTACCCAACTTGGCTACCAAAGGATGAGGCTAACCAAACAATTGAGGGCTTGATTGAACAGGTGTTACAAACAAAAAAAGTAGATATTAAAAAGCTACGCGAAGAAGCGGCAATTATGATGAGTTGTAAAGGTTCGATTAAAGCAAATCATCATTTAACCCAGCAACAGATGGAGCAGTTACTTGAAGATTTACGGAAAGCAGACCATCCATTTACGTGTCCACATGGGCGCCCTGTGCTAATTCACTTTAGTACAACGGATGTTGAGAAGATGTTCAAGCGTATTATGTAAGGGGGAGTACGATGAAGACGTATGTTTTAGCAATTGATCAAGGTACAACGAGCTCGCGTGCCATGTTGTTTAATAAAAAAGGCGAGATTGTGCATGTGGTACAGCGTGAATTTAAACAGCACTTCCCGCATGCGGGTTGGGTAGAGCATAACGCGCTCGAAATTTGGGGTTCGGTATTAGCTGTAATTGCAAGCTTATTAACAGAGAGTAAGGTAGAGCCTGAGCAAGTTCATGCGATTGGTATTACCAATCAGCGCGAGACAACCGTGGTGTGGGATAAGCACACGGGTATACCTGTTTATAATGCAATTGTTTGGCAGTCACGCCAAACACAAGATATTGTTAATGAGCTACGCGAAGCAGGACATGAGTCTTTAATTCAGCAAAAAACGGGCTTGCGCTTAGATCCGTATTTTTCGGCTACAAAGGTAAAGTGGATATTAGATAATGTGGAGGGCGTACGTGAACGTGCTGAAGCAGGAGATTTATTATTTGGTACCATTGATAGCTGGCTAATTTGGAAGCTATCCAATGGTAAAGCACATGTGACAGATTACTCGAATGCCTCACGGACAATGCTTTATAATATTAATGAGCGCCAATGGGACGAGACACTTTGTGAGTTGCTAACTATCCCGATGGGCATGTTGCCAGAGGTGCGTAACTCGTCTGAAGTATATGTAAAAACGGACCCGACTGTATTTTTTGGTGCGGCAGTACCTATTGCAGGTGCGGTAGGTGACCAACAAGCGGCCTTATTTGGGCAAACTTGTTTTGATAAAGGTATGGCTAAAAATACGTATGGCACAGGTTGTTTTATGCTCTTTAATACAGGAGATGAGGCTGTGACATCAGCTAATGGGCTATTAACTACAATTGCCTGGGGCATTGATGATGAGGTAACTTATGCACTTGAGGGGAGTGTCTTTGTGGCAGGCTCTGCAGTGCAATGGTTACGCGATGGGCTACGTATGATTAAACATGCTGCTGATAGCGAGACTTACGCTAAGAAGGTAGCTGATACAGATGGCGTGTATATTGTACCTGCATTTGTAGGTTTAGGTACACCTTACTGGGATACCGATGCACGTGGTGCGATGTTTGGTATTACACGCGGCACTACAAAGGAGCATTTTATTCGTGCCACGTTAGAGTCACTAGCTTACCAAACAAAGGACGTGCTCCACGCGATGGAGGAGGATGCAGGTATCCCAATTGAACTACTGCGTGTAGACGGTGGTGCTGTGCAAAATCAATTTTTAATGCAGTTCCAAAGTGATATGTTGCAAATTGATGTAGAGCTCGCTAAATTAAATGAGTCAACGGCGCTTGGCGCTGCGTACTTAGCAGGGCTAGCTACAGGATACTGGGCAAATATAGAAGAAATTCGCACACTTTGGTCAAAGGGTAAATGTTATTCGCCGCAAATGGAAGTACAAACGATGCAAACATTGTATGACGGCTGGCAAAAGGCTGTAGCTGCCACACGGATGTTTAAATAAAGGGAGGAAGTATCATGTTTTCCTATAAAGAACGTACGAAAGTAAAGCAATTGATGGGCAATTATCATTTTGATGTCTTAGTGATTGGTGGCGGTATTACAGGTGCTGGTATTGCGCTAGATGCCGCATCTCGTGGGTTATCCGTAGCGCTTGTCGAAATGCAGGATTTTTCTGCAGGGACGTCAAGCCGCTCAACTAAACTTGTTCACGGTGGGCTACGTTATTTAAAAAATCTAGAGGTAGACGTGGTGGCAGAAGTAGGGCGTGAGCGAGAGATTGTTTACGAAAACGGTGTGCATATTACAACACCTGAGCATATGCTATTGCCACTTTATAAAAAAGGTACGTATGGGCCGCTTGCAACTTCAGTTGCACTAAAGGTATATGACCGTTTAGCGCGTGTAAAAAAGGAAGAACGACGCACTATGCTATCAAAAGAGCAGACGCTACAACTAGAGCCATTGTTAAAAGAAAAAGATATGCGTGGCGGTGGGTATTATGTTGAGTACCGCACAGACGATGCACGTTTAACAATTGAAGTTATGAAAAAAGCAGTGGCCTACCAAGCACTATGCTTAAACTATGCGAAAGCGACAGCATTTTTATATGACAAAAAAAATCGCGTAGTCGGCTCAAGTGTGCAAGATGTACTAACAGGAGAAACCTTTGATATTAATGCCACGCAAGTTATTAATGCGGCAGGACCGTGGGTAGATGATGTACGTAAGCGTGATGAGGTTTCTAACAACAAGCAACTGCGCTTAACAAAAGGTGTTCACATTGTAATTGATCAATCCGTATTCCCACTGCGCCAAGCTATTTATTTTGATACAGCGGATGGACGTATGGTATTTGCTATCCCACGTGATGGCAAAGCCTATGTTGGTACAACGGATACATTTTATGATAAAGACCCTACCCATCCTATTGCCACAAAAGAGGATGTTGATTATTTATTGAACACCATTCACTTTATGTTCCCAGAAGTACACGTTACAAATGCCGATGTAGAGTCAACATGGGCTGGTGTACGCCCGTTAATTTACGAAAAAGGCAAAGACCCATCAGAGATTTCACGTAAGGACGAAATTTGGGTAGCCAAAAGTGGGTTAATGACGATTGCTGGTGGTAAATTAACAGGCTATCGTCAAATGGCAGAGGATATTGTAGATAAGGTGGTAGGCATTCATAAATTTAAACACGCGCAAAAATGTGCTACCAAGCATTTATCTCTATCGGGTGCGAATGGTATTAACTCTAAAAACTTCCAAGGCTATATTGGCAATAAGGCCAAAGAAGGCGAAGGATTAGGAATTAGTTATGAGCGTGCTAAACGATTAGTATCTACTTACGGTACAAATGTAGATGAGGTATTTGGTTACCTTCGTCAAGTAAGTGAAGGCGATTTGCCACGCTGTTTACATGCGCGCTTGCTTTACGCCATTCACCATGAAATGGTCTATACACCGAGCGATTTCTTTATTCGCCGCACGGGGTTATTATACTTTGATATTGCTCAAGTTGAGCGCTATAAAGATGCGGTAATTGCTATTATGGCGAGTGAGATTGGCTATACAGAGGAGCAACGTCGCCAATTTACCGAGGAATTAATTATTGCATTACACGAAGCAAAATACCCACAGTAAGGGGTGGAGCAATTGACATATATACGTATGAGCGATGGTCATGAGCTATTTGTACGTAGCTATGAGCCTGCAACTACTTGCCGTGGTCATGTGCATATTTTACATGGCATGGCAGAGCATAGTGGACGCTATGATAAGTTTGCACGCTTTTTACAGCAACAAGGTTATTATGTTACCCTTCATGATCATCGTGGTCATGGGCAAACCGCAGCGCGTAATGGTAAGTATGGCTATTTTGGCGCTGAAGCGGGCTTTCATCGCGTAGTTATTGATGCGCATGAAGTCATTGAAGCGGTACGTAAAGGTAAGGACTTACCGCAAGTGCAATTGATTGGTCATAGTATGGGCTCTTTTATTGCAAGGCGTTATGTGCAACGTTATCAAGTTGCAACAGTAATTTTAATTGGTACGGGTGAAGGTACGCTACTGCATAAGGCAGGGCAAATTGTACCTGCGCTGAGCGCTGTAAAGGACGAGCCAAATCCATTGCTTGATAAATTGAGTTTTGGTAGCTTTAATCGCACAGTGCCTAAGCCTGCAACGGATTACGATTGGCTTTGTGCTAATCCACAAGCCGTACAGCAATATATAGCAGATGAACAATGTGGCTTTATTGCGACCACACAGTTTTATGCAGATATTATGGAAGGGATTGTGCTAGTTAGTACACCTTCCCAAATTGCGCATATACCAAAAGCATTACCAATACTAATGATTAGCGGTAGTGAGGATCCTGTTGGCGCAATGACCAAAGGTGTCTTTGCGGTAGCAGAACAGTTTAATAAGGCAGGCGTGGAAAACGTCTGTACGTATATTGTGGAAGGAAAGCGTCATGAGATTTTAAATGAGGTCAATCACCTCGCAACTTATCACGTGATGCTACGTTGGTTACAAGAACATGAATGAATTAATCGAACAATGCAAACATAAAGAGGTTATTGCCATCGTAGGTCCGACAGCCTCTGGTAAAACAGCATTAAGCATTGCCTTAGCGCAAGCTTTAGATGGTGAAATTATTAATGGGGACTCTATGCAAGTGTACCAAGGGTTAGATATTGGTACGGCAAAAATAACAGTAGCAGAAATGGACGGTGTACCTCATCACCTATTAAGCTTTTTAGCGCCAACTGAAAGTTTTTCGGTAGCGGATTTTCAACAGCTCGCACGCGAGAAAATTGCTGAAATTACCGCCCGTGGTAAAAAGCCAATTATTGTAGGTGGTACGGGTTTATATGTACAGGCTGCGCTATATGATTTTCGTTTTACTGAGCAAAAAATTGATGAGACAGCACGTCAAGAGTTGTATGATGCACTTGAACAGTATGGCCCCAAACATATGCATAATTTACTTGCTGAGCAAGATGCACAAACTGCAGCCACGATTCATCCCAATAATACACGCCGTGTGATACGTGCGTTAGAAATGTTGCAACAAGGCACTACAAAATCAGATGTAGGGAAGCAACAAGGTGACGTGGCTTTATATGATGCAACAATTATCGGCTTAGATCTACCGCGTGCGCTGTTATATGAGCGTATTAATCAGCGGGTAGATACCATGTTAACGGCTGGACTTGAAGCAGAGGTACGCAATTTGTACGACGCAGGTTTGCGAGATGTGCAAGCTATTCAAGCGATTGGCTATAAAGAGCTTTATACGTATTTTGATGGACGTGCAACTTTTGATGAGGCGATTGAGGCGTTAAAACAAAACTCACGCCGTTATGCCAAGCGTCAATTAACGTATTTCCGCAACAAAATGGACATACACTTTATAAATCCTTTAACAGATTTATGATTTTTGTTTTGCGATAGTCTCTCAGTGGTAAAGAATACTACTACAGATAAAGAGGAGGCTATTAGCATGACAAGTAATTTACAAGAGGTAATGCTCAATCAAATGCGTAAAAATGAAACCTTTATCACTGTATTTTTATTAAATGGCTTTCAGTTAAAAGGTACGTTAAAATCGTATGATAATTTCACCGTGCTACTACAAGACGGGGAGGGCAATCAGCACTTAATTTATAAGCATGCCATTTCGACTTTTTTACCAAGCGAAACAATTTCGTATAGTGAATAGTTTTCAAAACCTAAAGCGACCGTGCTTTAGGTTTTTTTGTTATGATAGAAAGGAATGAAAAAAGAGGAGAGTTATTTTAATGTATACATCGCATTTAACACCGCAAACCTTAGCGCTTGCAAAAGAAATTGAAGAACAAGTGAAAGACTATCATACAGCAGTCGATGACCGCGCATTTTTTAACCAACAAAAAGTGCTTGCGGCTTTTCGTAAGCATCAAGTAAGTGATTATCACTTTAATCCATCTAATGGCTATGGCTATGATGATGAGGGGCGCGATAATTTAGAGCGCATTTATGCCACAGTATTTGGTGCAGAAGCTTGCATCGTACGCCAACAAATCATTTCAGGTACACACGCAATTTCAACCGCATTATTTGGTGTACTACGTCCAGGCGACGAACTGATGTATATTACAGGGAAGCCTTATGATTCACTACACTCGATTGTAGATGGTGGCGACAAGGATATTGGTTCACTTAAAGACTTTGGTATTAGCTATCGTCATATTGATTTGCAGGATGATGCCATTGACTGGCAGGCTGTAGCACAAGCGATTACGCCGCGAACTAAGGTGATTGGTATTCAACGTTCAAAGGGCTACGCATTACGTCCTTCGTTTACGGTAGCGCAAATTGCAGAAATGTGTGAGCGTATCCGCGAAATTGCACCGCATGCTATTATTTTTGTCGACAATTGCTACGGTGAGTTTGTCGAAATAATGGAGCCGACAGAGGTAGGCGCTGATTTAATGGCAGGCTCATTAATTAAAAATCCAGGCGGTGGCTTAGCGAAAATTGGCGGCTATATTGCAGGTAAGGCAGCGCTTGTTGAACGCTGTGCCCATCGTATGACAGCACCAGGTCTTGGTGCAGAAGCAGGCGCTAGCTTAAATACATTAGGCGATTTTTATCAAGGTTTCTTTATGGCGCCACATACGGTAGCCCAAGCATTAAAGGGTGCTATTTTTACATCAGCGATGCTAGAGCGTTTAGGTATGACGACAGCGCCACATTATAGCGCTGTGCGTACAGATTTAATTCAATCGGTATCATTCCAAACGGCTGAGCAAATGATTGCTTTTTGTCAGGAAATCCAAACAAATTCACCTGTTAACGCGCATTATGCACCTGTACCTGCTTATATGCCAGGTTATGAGGATGATGTGATTATGGCTGCAGGCACATTTGTACAGGGTTCATCGATTGAACTAACAGCCGATGGTCCAATCCGTCCGCCTTACACTGCCTTTATCCAAGGTGGCTTAACGTATGAGCACGTTAAATTTGCTATTTGTAGTGCGGTGCAAAAAATGAACGAGGAAGTACGCTGATGCGTACTTCTTTTTTTATGGCGTTCTTATCATGTGTTCTAAAGTTTGCGAGGCTAAACGTTGCCTTTCGCTTTTGATGTTAGGAAAGCTAACATGGATTTGACGTTTGTTTTGAGGTCGTTTAAAGTAGGGATAGTGGTGAGAGGAAGTGATGGATTTGCCAAGTGAAATTCGCCGTTCAATGCCGTTATTGTCAATTGGAGTTGTGATGGAGCTAACGGATTTAAGCGCAAGGCAGATTCGTTATTACGAGGAGCAAGGCTTCATTACACCCGCTCGAACCAGCGGCAATCAACGTAAGTTTTCGTTAAATGATGTCGATGTCCTATTTGAAGTGAAAGATTTAGTTGAGGACAGTATGAATATGGCGAGCGTTAAAAAAAATGTTTGAGCTGCGTGCCAAACAACAACAACAGGATAAATCTGATGCAGAATTACGTCGCATGATGCGTGAGGAGCGCCTAAGAGCGCAAAGATTAGGACGGACAGCCCCAACCAGAGGGGACTTGTCACGATTTTATTAGGAGAGTGGTACACTATGCCAAAGTATACAAGAGAAGACATTAAAAAATTAATCGAAGAAAAAAACGTAAGCTTTATTCGCCTGCAATTTACAGATATTTTAGGAACAATTAAAAACGTAGAAATTCCAGTAAGCCAATTGGATAAAGCGTTAGATAATAAAATGATGTTCGATGGTTCATCTATCGAGGGCTTTGTACGTATCGAAGAATCAGATATGTATTTGTACCCTGACTTAAATACTTTTGTAGTATTCCCTTGGACAGCTGAAAAAGGTAAAGTAGCACGTTTCATTTGTGATGTGTATACAGCGAAAGGTGAGCCATTTGCGGGTGACCCACGTAATAACTTAAAACGTATTCTTAAAAAGATGGAAGATTTAGGATTTACTAACTTTAACCTTGGGCCAGAGCCAGAGTTCTTCTTATTTAAATTAGACGAACGCGGTGAGCCAACGTTAGAAGTAAATGACCACGGTGGTTATTTTGACTTAGCACCAACCGATTTAGGCGAAAACTGCCGTCGTGATATTGTACTTGAACTTGAGGAGATGGGCTTTGAAATCGAAGCATCTCACCACGAGGTTGCGCCAGGTCAACACGAAATTGACTTTAAATATGCGGATGCAATCACAGCATGTGACAACATCCAAACGTTTAAGTTAGTTGTAAAAACAATTGCGCGTAAGCACGGCTTGCATGCTACATTTATGCCAAAGCCATTATTTGGTGAAGCAGGATCAGGTATGCACTTTAACGTATCACTATTTAAAGGCAAGGAAAATGCCTTCTATGATGAATCAACAGAAATGGGTTTATCACAAACAGCGATGCAATTTATGGCGGGTGTCTTAAAGCATGTTAAAGGCTTTACAGCGATCACAAACCCAACGGTAAACTCCTATAAACGTTTAGTGCCTGGTTACGAAGCGCCTTGCTACATTGCTTGGTCAGGTCAAAACCGTTCGCCGTTAGTACGTATCCCATCATCACGCGGTGTATCAACACGTATTGAAGTGCGTTCAGTTGACCCAACAGCTAATCCCTACTTAGCGATGGCAGTTATTTTAGAAGCAGGACTTGATGGTATTCGTAGCGAGTTAACACCACCAGCTGAGGTTGACCGTAATATTTATGTGATGACAGAGGAAGAGCGTGAAGAAAGCGGCATTGGTAGCCTTCCAGGTAACCTAGACGATGCTCTACTATTATTATCAAATGATAAAGTAGCACAAGAAGCACTAGGCCGTCACATTTATGCTAACTTTAAAGAAGCAAAAGAAATTGAATTTGATATGTATCGCACAACCGTTCACCAATGGGAACGCGACCAATACATGAAAATGTATTAAAATAAAAGTTGCCGATTTCGGCAACTTTTTTTATTGGAGGGAATGCAATGAAGGAAACAACCTATACACAGTTACCACAAATTTTTTATTCGTACGTACGCCCAATGACGATTGAACCTAAAACAATTATTTGGAATGAGCAGCTTGCCAAACAACTGAATATCGCACCACAAAATTTTTTTAACCCTGCAACAGAAACAATTGCACAGAGTTATATGGGGCATCAGTTTGGTCATTTAACAATGCTTGGTGATGGGCGTGCGATAGTACTCGGCGAGGCTGAGGGACAAGACGTTCAATTAAAGGGGAGCGGGCGTACACCTTACTCGCGTGGGGGCGATGGACAAGCAGGGCTCGGTCCGATGCTACGTGAATATATCATTAGTGAAGCGATGCACGGATTAGGAATCCCTACAACCCGTAGTTTGGCGGTACTCGCGACAGGTCGCGAAGTTGTACGTGACACGATACAACAAGGAGCGGCTGTTGTACGCACAGCAGCTAGTCATATTCGTGTAGGCACGTTTCAATTTGCGAGGCATTACGGTGAGTTAGCCGATGTACAGGCATTAGCTGACTATGCGATAAAAAGGCATTACCCGCAAGCTACGAGTTATCTCGAATTTTTTAATGCGGTAATGACAGCGCAGGCAAAACTTGTTGCCCAGTGGCAAGGTGTGGGCTTTGTGCACGGTGTAATGAATACAGATAATACAAGCATTGCGGGTGAGACAATTGATTACGGACCTTGTGCGTTTTTAGATGTTTACCAACACGATGCTGTGTTTAGTTCGATTGATACTAATGGGCGCTATAGCTATCATAACCAACCACAAATTATCGGCTGGAACTTAGCACGTTTTGTTGAATGTTTACTGCCATTATTTGCAGAAGACGAACAACAAGCACTAGCACTTGCACAACAGGCAATTAATGCATACGGGCCTACGTATGAAGCAGCGTGGCTTGACGTTTTCCGTGCAAAAATTGGCTTACCACAAGCGGACGCTGCCTTCATCCAAGCCTTGCTTAATATTATGGAAGCTGAGCAACGTGATTTTACCGAAACATTCCGTGCATTAACACTGCAAGACGCGAGCCTATGCACAACAGAGCGCATGACCCAGTGGTATAAAGCATGGGCATCGCAAGTGACTGAGGAAGGTTTAGTTAAAATGAAACAAGCCAACCCAGCATTTATTGCTCGCAATTATTTAGTGGAGCGTGCCATTACTGATATGGAATTAATAGGGAACGATACAAGCTTGCAACAATTGCTTACTCAACTAAAAAACCCCTACGCCTACAGCGCCGAGCAGCTTGCGTACAAGCTACCTGACGATGAACGGGGTAGAGGCTTTGTGACCTATTGTGGCACGTGAGTTATTGTTCTGCTATTGGATCGGCTTTTAGATAATAATCTAGTGTCATATTTGCAGGAGGGTTAGGAATAGGGGACGTGTCAGTGAGATTATCGCTATTGTAGCCATCGATTACAGCCCCACCTTCTGTTGTTACGACTTTACCTGTTATACTCCCTTTGATTTTCGCTCCAGAAGTAATACTGATTGGGGCGTTGGGCGCTATTATATGAGTAGTGTCACTAGTGGAGCCACCATTAAAAGATATTAATTTATCTCCGTATGAATATAAATCGCCTATTAGTGTACTACCTGCCTGTATGCCTATCTTTGCATTTTTTATATAGAAATCTGCTGTTGAAACGGTACTGCCGTTGAAAATTAAATCACTAGTACCTTTATAAACTACGCTGATTTTCCCTACAGATGCATCTTTAACTATATTGATGCCTTTATTCTTATCAAGATTATTTATAATAAGAGTTAAATTACCAGTACCACTTACATTAAATTTAGCTAGTCCTTCGATATTGTCAATTATTATAGTTTTGTCTTCATTTTTAGAACCAAGATTAAGCTTTAGGTCAA
This sequence comes from Lysinibacillus sp. BF-4, assembly GCF_000743635.1. Lineage (NCBI taxonomy): Bacteria > Bacillati > Bacillota > Bacilli > Caryophanales > Bacillaceae > Lysinibacillus > Lysinibacillus sp. BF-4. Next base: position 208,292 of record NZ_JPUW01000001.1, read on the forward strand.
AGTTACTGCTGAAAACCAAACTTTTAATAAAATAATTATCAGTAACATTTAATTGAAAGCTTTTAACTCTATAATCAACTATTGAAAGAGTCCCGTTGTGCGCAACTTGAAATTTTTCATGTGTGATATTCGGTAAAATTATACTTTCTGGAGTCTTGAAAATTTCATTTTCATCAGGTAATTTTTGTTGATAGTTGAGACATATAGGTAGTTTGGTTTTTGCTAGAGTTTCTTTGAAACGCTCATTTTTAAAATTTTGAAACTCAGAGTCACTGAGTTTTTTCGTATTTGTATCTGTAGGAAGGGAAACACTCTTTAAATTGTTTATATAAGCAGTTCCTTTAATAGAACCAGATGGTGAAAAGACATAACTGTCTCCAACTATTAAGTCCCTCCCTACAATGAGGTTACCTGAAGACTCGTGGAATTGTGCGGTATTCGCAATGATATCATTGTCTATACGAAAAGTTTTAGTAGCTACAAAGCTATGTTTTGCTAAAACACTACCACTAATGTGAGGTTTTCCATCTGCTAGGAGGGATATGTCATTAGCAATAATGCTACCAGATACAGATTTAGGTCCTGAGGGAGCTGTGATCTTTTGAGTTGCATAAATATTACCCTTAACATTTACGCCTCCATTAACTATATTAATATCTCCTCCCGATATCACATTACCTATAGTTGATGTATTACCTAAACTAATTTGATCTTGAGCATAGATAGCGTAACAATGTTTAGTGGGAGTTGAAACGATATTGCTATCATCAATAGGTATCGTTACTACTGATTTATTGAAAGCTAATTCGACACTTTGTTGTACATTACGGCTCGCATTGTTGTTAATCCCTTTAGAAATGAATTTGTATTTTTTTCCTTCTTCTCGTAATGTTACTAAAACGTCAGGTATAGTAGCAGTAATATTTAAAGCTTCAGAAGAAAAAATAAAATCCTTTTGTTTACTATTTTTAAAATAATTAGATTTCAATTGATTTTGCACGATTTTGAGTATTGCATCAGGAGATTTTCGTAACTCAATTTCTTTTTTATACGTATTTAGTAAATTTTGATTGTTAGCTTTATCCGAAAGTAAGTTGTTATACTTACGTATGAATTCTTCTAGCAAAGCAACTTCTTTCATGTAGTATTTACGTATTTCTTCGTTAAATTCTAAATTAGCCTTGTTTATCGCAGCTTCTGCAATGTAAAACGCTGCTTGGTCGTCTCGTTCACTAGCGGCTGTTTTTGCCACATTGCTTGATACAATAATTAAGGCAGTACCAATAACAGTTACTAATACTAATGTGAGTAGGGCGAGCACCATTGCAAAGCCTTGCTCATTTTTAAATTGTCTCATTTCCAATCATCCCCTATCCGTTTATATACATAAGCTTCAATAGCTTCAATTGTTGTACCATCAGGTTGACGTAAAATAATATCGACACGCTGTGGATTTTTTGCGTTGATTTTTAATGTGTCTTGATGACTTAAGCCTAACTCATCTTTTAATTCTTCTAGTTTTTCCTGTTTAATTTCAGGATCTTTGCGCACTTCTTTAGTTAGTCGTTTTAATATGGCGGCGTTTTGTTGTAGTTGTAGATTGGCACTTTGTTGGTCTTTTAGTTGTTTTGTACTGTCACGTTGTAAGCTAATGAGTGCTACGGCAATCAGCGATACAATTACGAGTACAGCTACTACTTCAATTAAGGTCATGCCTCGCTCATTTCGCATTTCGATTCCCCCAAATAAAATAGTTTTCAAACTTTGCTTTTTCTCGACCGTCGTAATGTACTGTCACACTCGCTTTACCGTTACCAAACTCAATCGTAAGTTGATAACCTTGGTTTAAAGAATTCGTGATTAAGGTGTTTTTATGTGCATCATCCTCAAAATATACTGCTGGCTGAGTTTTAAGATCTTTTATCGTGTTATTATTTTGGACATAGTCCATTGTCGTTGATAAGTAATAAATTTCTTCCATTACGGCTTGTGCAATATATGTAGCCACTACGGTTTCATTAGAGCGCACTTCTGTCTTTTTGGTTTGAATCAGGAGTGAAAAGAACGACAGCAAAATAATAGTAATAATCAGTAGTGCTGCAATCACTTCTATAAGTGAAAAGCCTTTGTTGTTTTTGAGCAAAGTAATCACCATTTCCTATGTAGTGTTAAATATGATTAAAATCAATATACCATTTGTGTCAAATAAATGTGAAAAAATATGTAAATATTATGTATCAAAATAGAGAAAATTGCAAAAATCATGTGAAAAGTATTGTAAAGTACCAAAAAATTGATTAAAGTATGGGAAGATACGTTAAATGATTATAAAGAATTACATAAGAAAATGATAATACGTATAATGGTACTTTAGGAGTGGTTTTTTGAAAAATAAAATAGTCTTTGGTACTATATTCCTTACCTTAATAATTGTGTTTATTAGTACATTACCTGCATTTATTATAGATGATGCCGCTGTGGCTTCTACTGGCGCACAGCAACAAATCGGCACAGTTGATGTAAGCAATCAAAATGAACAGCAAATGATAACAACATTAGAACAAGCGATTGAAGAATGGCTAGCAGCACCTGTAAAAGTAAAACATGCTGAGGAAGAAGTTATAGTAACGGCAGATGATTTTATTTTTGATATACCAAGTACAATTAGCACCTATGAAGCATCACAGAAAAAAACATTTTGGCAAAAAATTAAACCGGTGCATGTAAAGGTAGAAGTTACAGCAACAGAAGCATTGGTACAAAAAATAGCTGCGCATACTTCGTGGGATCCTGAGCCAACACTTGCGGCTATTCTGACGCAAGCTCAAGTATTAGATGAAGTTGTAATTGAGCCTGTATTAGTGCCTAGTGCTAAACAGGAAGCAGTGACAGTAGCGAGTAGTACATTAGTTGCGCCAAGTTCAGTTGAGGAGTTAGTAGCAATTGCCGAGCAATTAAATGATACAACTATTGCGCCGCAACACGTACAGTCCGTAGGCGCTATGTTAGAAGCTTTTACAGTTAATCAAGAAACATTAGATTTTATTGCTACAGCTGTGTATCACGCTGTGTTGCAGACGGATTACACTATTATTGAGCGCCATCCACAATTGGCTAAACCAAGTTATATTGACTCGGGTTACGAGGCTTCAATTGATAAGGCAGGCTTTAAGAACTTGCTGTTTAGTAATGATGGTGCTGTAACAAGTACGCTTAAAGCTAGTGTTAACGGTAATAAATTAACGCTGGCGATTAAAGCGCCTGTACAAGAGGCTCAAGTGACGCTGACGACAGTTCGAGACGCAGCCATTAAACCAAAAACCTTATATCGTTACTCACGCTCCCTACCTGCTGGGACAGAAAAAGTAATCGATCAAGGGACAAATGGTACTCGCATTGAAGTGGTACGTAAAATTGTAAAGGATGATAAAGCATATGATGAAGTAGTGGCACGTGATTATTACCCACCTACGAATCGTATAGTTATGACCTCTACAAAACCAAAAGAAGTACCAAGTGAAACACCTAAAGCAACAGGGCAAACTTCACAACCTAATCAACCAACTAAAGATAACCCACCGCTTAAATCGGATGGTACACCAGATGCTAGCCAAGATGATGGCAGTGGGGATCAACAAGTAACAAAAGATGGTTATTATGACAAGGGCGGCAATTTTCATTCTACAAAATAAGGAGATGCAGTAATGGCGAAAATACAAGGACGTAAGCGTTTAGGTGATTTACTAGTTGAAGCAAATGTTATTACAAATGACCAGTTAATGTATGCGCTAGACTCCAAACAGCGAGATGAAAAGTTAGGCGACTTTTTAATAAAAGAAAACTTTTTAACAGAGCAACAATTAATTGAGGTATTGGAGTTTCAATTAGGTATACCCCATATTAATTTAAATCAATTTGCGATTGATCCAGAGTTATTAAATTTAATTCCTGCTGAGTTAGCAAAGCGTGCTAGTCTTATGCCTATTCGTCGAGAAAAAAACAAGCTGTTTATTGCGATGGCAGATCCAATGGATTATTTTGCGATTGAAGAAGTGCGTATGGCAACAGGCTGTCAGATTGAAACGAGTATTGCAGCTAAAGATGATTTATACCGTACGATTACCAAATACTATGACTTGCAAGAGTCGATGGATGCGGCGATTACAGACCTTGGCATGACGCAAGAAGAAGCTCAAACCGAAATTGAAGACGAGGACTCACCGATTGTGCGCCTCGTCAATAAAATTATTGCCAATGGTGTAGCACAGCGTGCGAGTGATATTCACTTTGATCCGAGTGAAACAGAGTTTAGAGTACGTTATCGTGTGGATGGTGTGTTACGCACAGAGCGTTCATTACCAAAGCATATGCAAAGTGTAGTAGTAGCTCGTGTTAAAATTATGGGCAATTTAAATATTACAGAAAACCGCATACCTCAAGATGGGCGCATTAAAACAACCGTTAACTTTAAGCCGATTGATTTGCGTTTATCTACGCTACCTACTGTTTACGGTGAAAAAGTCGTTATGCGTATTTTAGATTTAAGTAGTGCAGCTCATGATGTAGCGCAGTTAGGGTTTTCGCCTGAAAATGAAGCGATTTTTAGAGCGATGATTGCTAAACCCAATGGCATCGTGTTAATTACAGGGCCAACAGGTTCTGGTAAGTCATCTACTTTGTATGCAGCGCTTAGTGAGTTAAATGATGAGGGCGTTAATATTATTACGGTAGAAGACCCTGTAGAGTACCAATTAGCAGGGGTGAACCAAATTCAAGTAAGAGAAGAAGTTGGGCTATCTTTTGCGGTAGGGCTACGCTCTATTTTGCGTCAAGACCCTGATATTGTAATGATTGGTGAGGTGCGAGATTTAGAAACGGCAAAAATCGCAGTGCGTGCGTCACTAACAGGGCATTTAGTATTGAGTACACTGCATACGAATAATGCGGTGGAGTCGATTTCACGTTTACGAGATATGGGGATAGAGCCATTTTTACTCGCTTCTTCAATTAATGCCATTGTAGCGCAACGTCTTGTGCGCCGTATTTGTCGAGATTGTAGTGAAACGTACGAATTGTCGTTACGAGAAATAAAATTACTACAAGCAGCTGGTATTACAGGTGAGCGTTACGCTAAACGAGGGCGCGGTTGCCCAGCTTGCAATAGTACAGGTTATCGAGGTCGTTTAGCCATCCATGAAATTTTACCTGTCAATCGTATCGTGAAGGAATTAATTTTACGAGATGCTGGCGATAATGAAATGCAGGATGTAATGAAGCAACAAAACTATGCCACATTAGCTGTGGATGGTTTTTATAAAGTGTTGGAAGGCGCTACAACAATGGAGGAAGTATTGCGAGTAGCGACGATAGAGTAAAGGAGTTTGTGAGATGACAGAGATTATTCAATTATTGCAACGTGCGTATGATGAGGGAGCTTCGGATTTGCATGTGACAGTTGGCATCCCACCAACGTATCGTATTAATGGAAAGTTAACGCCTTACGGAGAAGATACACTCACTTCACAACAAGTAGCGGCTATGGTTGAGACGATTTTACCAATGGGTAAGCAACAAGAATTTGTAGACAAAGGTGAAACAGACTTTAACTACTCCTTAGGTGAAGTTTGTCGTTTTCGTGTGAATGCGTATCATCAACGTAACGAAATGACAATTGCTGCACGTTTAATTCCAGCAAAAATCCCAACAATTGATGCATTAAATATGCCGCAAATTTTATATGAGTTAGCTGATAAACCTCAAGGCTTAATTTTAGTTACAGGTCCAACAGGTTCAGGTAAATCAACAACATTAGCGGCAATGCTTGATTATATTAATGAAACGAAGGCTAAACATATTATCACGCTTGAAGATCCTATTGAGTATATGCATAAGCATAAAAAATCAGTCGTTAATCAACGTGAAGTGGGCGTAGATACAGAGAGCTTTGCCTCTGGGCTTAGAGCGTCACTACGACAAGACCCTGATATTATTTTAGTCGGTGAGATGCGAGATTTAGAAACAATTTCAACAGCGATTACGGCAGCTGAAACGGGGCATTTAGTATTTGCTACCTTACATACGAGTAGTGCTGCAACAACAATTGATCGTATCATTGATGTTTTTCCTGCGCATCAACAGGGACAAGTGCGTATTCAATTAGCCAATGTATTGCAAGGGATTATTTCGCAACGTTTATTTGTGCGTAAAGATACGAAAGGGCGTATTGCTGCAACTGAAATTTTAGTGCAACTGCCATCAATCGCAAATCTGATTCGTAACGAAAAGGTGCATCAAATTCCGAGTGTTATGCAAACAAATAAAGCGTTAGGCATGCATACACTTCATATGTCGATGCAGAATTTAATTGCGAGAGGTACGATTTCGTTGAAGGATGCAAGACCTTATATGGATGAGAGTGACTACTCGTGATTTTTCGATATCAAGGTCGCACAAAAACAGGTGCACAAAAGAAGGGCACAATTGATGCAGCTAATCGTAATGCAGCCATTGCCAAACTACGTTCGCAAGGGATTAACCCGAGGGTTATCGAAGAATCAAAAAGTATTTTGCATTATGAGTTGTCTTTCGGTCAAAAAGTAAAGCATAAAGATTTTATTATTTACTTACGCCAATACGCTACGTTAATTCGAGCAGGTATTACGGTCGTAGATGCGACACATATTTTGCAACAACAAACGTCAAGTAAGCCTTTAAAGAAAGCATTGATTGATGTAGAAGAAGATATTCGGCAAGGTGTGGCTTTTTCAGAAGCTTCAGCCCGTCACCCGAAAGTATTTCCACCGATTTTCGTTAATATGATGCGAGCAGGTGAAGCGTCAGGAAATATTGATGATACATTAGAGCGTCTTGCTGATAGTATGGCAAAACAATATTCCTTACTAAAAGAAAGTGCAGTCAACGCTAACCTACCCTGCTGTACTGCTTATTATTACATTGCTTGTGTCTTTCTTTTTAATGATATTTGTAGTGCCTACCTTTGTTTCAATGTTTGAAGATTTAGATATTGAACTACCATGGATTACGAAAGCCGTACTTGCCATTAGCCACTTCCTGCAAAAATATTGGTGGCTTATTATTCTAGGTTTGGTAGGTACGATGCTTGGTTTACGTCAGCTTTATATGACTAATGCCAAATTGAATTATCACGTCAATGTGATGATTTTAAAGCTTCCGATATTTGGTCCATTGCTTCAAAAGTCTGTAATTGCACGGATGACCCGCACACTTTCTTCATTGTTTAGCAGTGCCGTCCCTATTTTGCAGGCACTCACCATTGTCGAAAAAATTGTAGGCAACCCTGTTGTGGCAAGAGTAGTGGGAGAAGCAAAAGTTAGTTTACAGCAAGGTGGTACATTATCAGACCCGCTCGCTAAAAGTTGGTTGTTTCCACCACTCGTCCATCAAATGACAGCGATTGGTGAGCAAACCGGCTCACTAGACTATATGTTAGAAAAAGTTGCTGATTTTTATGAAGAAGAGGTTGACCGCACAGTGGATACATTAAAGTCGTTGATTGAGCCACTGATGATTGTTTTCCTAGCTGCTGTCGTAGGCACGGTAGTTGCGGCAATCTTACTACCAATGTTAACAATGTACGAAAACATTTAACTTGTATTTAGCGCTTTGGCGTTTAAATAAAAAACACGTAGGAGGAATTAATGATGTTCAAAAAACTTATGAACAAAAAGCTCGTAAAAAACGAAAAAGGTTTAACATTAGTTGAGCTATTAGCTGTTATTGTAATTTTAGCAATCGTAGCGGCAATCGCAGTGCCAGCTATCGGCAATGTAATCGAAAACTCACGCTACAAAGCGGCGAAAGCAGATGCAATTACAGTATTAAATGCAGCGAATATTTACTTTACAGAGAAGAGTGATAAGACAACAGTAAATGTTGCTACGTTAAAAAAACAAGGTTATTTAGAAGACTTTGGCACAATTACAGTAGGAGCTGAAGGTGATACAACAGCTAATATTGTTGAAAAAGTAACGGATGGTGGCAATAAGTTTACAGGATCTGCTAAGTATAGTGATGTAACTGTAACGTTTACGGGTGCTACTATTAAAACAATTACAGAAGATGTACGTAGTGCAAAAGAGGCTAGAGGTACAGATGCAGGGAAAGAAATCACAGTACCTAAAAAATAAATTTGGTGATGTAATTTAAAAGAAAAGAGGCGTAGTTATGTTAAAGAAATTTATGAATAAAAAGCTCGTAAAAAATGAGAAAGGTTTAACATTAGTTGAACTATTAGCCGTTATCGTCATCTTAGCAATCGTAGCGGCAATCGCAGTACCAGCGATCGGTAACGTAATCGAAAACTCACGCTACAAAGCGGCGAAGGCAGATGCAATTACAGTATTAAACGCAGCCAATATTTATTTCACAGAGAAAACAGTAAAAGATGGTGACAAAGTCACGATTGAAGCATTAAACACAGCTGGTTATTTAGAGGACTTAGGAACATTCGGGAATGCAGATGGGGAGAAAGGGGAAGTTACAAAGCTAACAGGTGGTAATACCTTATCTGCAACAGCAACGTATAGTGGTGAGGTCACAGTAAAATTTGATAATACAACGATTCAAGATATCACTAAAGATGAGCGTAGTGCAAAAGAGGCTAGAGATGGAAAAAATACAATCACTGTTCCCAAAGTTGTTACTTCAACACCATAATTGGACAAAGCTATAATTAATCATTTTTTAGTGAACTGATTATAGTGTGAAGGACTTAGAAGCAATAACCTTCCCAACACTACCCGAAATTTTCGGGTAGTGGACTGGACGGTTATGTCAAGGAAAGAAAAGGTGGTGGCGTTAAAGTGTTTACGCTAAAACGAAAGAATATAGCACATATTGTAATGGAAATAAAAGATTATATTTTACGTATTATTGTTGTTAAAGGTGCAGATGTGAGCCAGTGGCAAAAGCATGAAGCCGTTGTGCCCAAGCATGTTATAGATAGCGCCATGATTATTGATGAGATGGCGCTTTTTGAGTTTTTAAAAGAAAACTTTAAAAAATGGGGCATTAAAAAGATGCCAATTTCTTTTTTTGTGCCTGATACATCCGTGCTCTTACGCACATTTACACATCCTGAGGAACTAAAATCGAGTGAGTTAAAGGGCTACGTGGAAATGGAACTGGGACATTCCATCCATCTGCCTTTTGCTAATCCTTTAATTGATGTGTATGATCCGCGCCCTGAAGATAATGAGGCTATTATTTTCGCTGCGCCATCAGAAGAAGTTATGAAACTTATTGGCATCATGCAAGATTTACACCTCGTTCCTAAGGTTGCCGATGTGCGTGCTTTAAGTACGATTCGATATTTAACATATACGGCTAAAATCGAAGAAACGAAAACGTATTTAATTGCAGATTGGTCAATTAACGAATTATCTATTGCTATTTATTCAGCAGGCACAGTAGAGTTTTTACGCTATCAAACGATTGAAACTGATTTAGGTCAGTGGAAACCGAGTGAAGAACAAGGGGTCGTGACATTTAGTCATACCGATGATGACCAAGCGTATCGTATGGTTGTCACGGATCAAGTGTTAGAGATTGATCGCATAATGAACTTCTTTAAATTTTCGCTTCATAAAGGGGAAAAGGAAGTAGATGAAATTATTGTGCTTGGCGATAATCCAACATTAGATCAAGTGGGTCAATTTTTAGCAACCAATTTATCTACGCCGCTGACGATTATTACAGATGCGGTAGTAGCAAAAGACTTCCCGCAGTTTATGCATAGTGATGCCACATTATTAGGACTTGCATTAAAGGGGGTAAAGCAATGACCCCAGAAATAAATTTACTACCTAAGTTAACGCATAAAGACGAAGTTAAAACTAAACTACCTTATTTTATTATTGCCATTATTGCGTTGTTTATTTTATCTTATTTAATTTATGCGTATTTTACTGCAACGAGTAAAGTGACGGAGCTTGAAGCACAAGAAAAAGTCGTGCAGGCAGAAGTAGACGAAGCGTTAGCTGAACTTGAAGTTGTACAAGCAGCGCATAAAGGTACACTAGAAGATGTTGTAGGTTTTGTGAAAGAGCAAAGTTATGCGGTTACTCCGTTAATGGATGAAGTTACAAAACACTTGCCACCTAATACGTATTTGCGTGAATACAACTTCACAGACGAAGCGGTTGCGATTACAGTGGATTTAGAAACGATGCGAGATGTGTCATTTTATATTGAGCGTCTTGTTAAGAGCTCTTATTTTATGGATGCCCAAATTTTATCCGTCAATGCCTTTGAGTTAGGTGAGCAAAAAGATAAAGAGAAGCCAAGTGATAAATTTGATTTTATCCCTCGCTACACGGTAACCATTACAGCTATTATTGATTATGCTTATAGTAAAGGAGGTGCGAGCTAATGGCATCTTCTCAACGGAATACGGTTATTTTAGTGGCTTTATTAACGATTGCTTTACTAGGTGCACTTTATTATTATGTTGTGCTTCCTAAAACTGAGCGTGTGGCCAGCTTGCAAAGCACAATAACAACATTAACGGCTACTCGTGATACAGCATTGGCTGATATTGCAGCTTTTGACGCTAAAGATTTAGATGCGGGTACATTAGCTCGCTTACAAAAGCAAGTACCAAAAGAGCGTGGCGTAGAATATATTTTACGTGATTTAGAAGACATCGAAATGTTAACACGTTCTCGTATCGAAAATATTTCATTTAGTGAGTATGATGAACCAATGCTTGAGCGGAAATTAGGGTTAACCGAAACGACCGAAGAAGAATTAGCGGCTCAGTTAGCCAATGAAACGGTTGAAGAAGAGGAGCCATTGTATAATGCGGCATTAGCTGAAGCGCCAGAAGGTTTGCAAATTATTACGTACCAAGTAGAGTTATTGACACCTGACTATAAAACTTTACGTACGTTTATACGTGAGGTAGAGGGATTAGAGCGCATTATTAAAATTGATGTTGTACAATTATCGCAACCAGGCGAAGAAGTGAAGTTTGCAGAAGTTGTAGATTATACAGTATCGGCATCCTTACAATTAACAACGTTCTTTTATAACGAGTAAGCAGGCGCACTGTGCGACCTGCTTTTTTAGGAGGGAATTATGTATACGGTTATTGCTTTTATTTTTGGTCTTGTTTTTGGTTCATTTTTTAATGTGGTTGGCTTGCGTGTCCCTAAAAAACAATCCATTGTGCGTCCACCTTCGCACTGTACAAGCTGCGAACGTCGATTAACAGCGATTGACTTACTACCCGTACTATCTTATGTTTTATTGCGAGGGAAATGCCGTACTTGTCAAGCTACAGTTTCGCCTATTTATCCTTTTATGGAGTTGCTTACAGGTATTCTTTTTGCGCTTGCTTATGTGCACTTTGGCATAACGGCAGAATTTTTCGTTGCACTGCTCTTTATTTCGATGTTAGTTTGTATTACTGTATCTGACATCGCTTATATGCTCATTCCTAATAAAATTTTACTGTTCTTTTTACCATTGTTAGTAGTGGGACGAATTTTTTCGCCACTTACTCCTTGGTGGGATAGTTTACTAGGTGCAGTTATAGGTTTTGGTGTGCTTTATATTGTAGCGTTACTATCACGTGGTGGTATGGGCGGCGGTGATATTAAGTTATTTTTTGTGCTTGGTATTGTACTTGGTACACTAAAGACATTGTTAACGTTAGCTTTTGCCTCTGCCATTGGTTTAGTCATTGGCATTATCGTATTGCGGATCACAAAGAAAGGGCGAAAAACACCTGTACCCTTTGGTCCTTCAATTGCGTTAGCAGCGCTATTGCTTTATTTTTACGGGGAACGTATCATAGCATGGTATTTAAATTTATTATAAAAACTAAGCAGAAGCTGCGGTTAGTAGCTTCTGCTTAGTTTTTTATTTCAGTAAGGCAATAATGTCGTCATAGCGTTTTTCGTAAAGGGCTTGAACAATGGTGCTACCAATAATGACACCATCGCAAACCGCTAAAAAGTTAGCAATATGTTCTTTTGTGGAAATGCCAAAGCCTGCATAGACGGGCACGGGGCTTTGTGCGCTTACTTGTTGTAGTAATTTAAAAATGTCTTGTTCATAACTTGCACGTTCACCCGTCGTTCCTTTAACAGTTACAGCATAAATAAAACCTTCTGCATCTGCTAATGTTTCCTTAATACGTTCAGTAGTACTAGTTAAGGTAATGAAGCGGATAAAAGCAATGCCCAACGGACGCAGGGCTTGTACAAAAGGTGTTTCTTCTTCCATTGGCACGTCAGGGATAATAACACCTTTAATGCCAATAGTAGCGCATGCCTGTGCAAAACGCTCAATACCAAAACGAGTAATAGGATTGGCATAACACATAATAACAAGCGGTATAGCAATGCGATTTTTATGTTGTTCAAGTTCTGCTAATACACCTGCTAATGTCACACCACTTGCCAGTGCACGTAAGCCCGCCGCTTGAATGACAGGGCCATCCGCTACAGGGTCAGAGAAGGGGATGCCAATCTCTAACATTGTTGCACCGTTTTGTTGTAAAAATTCAATCGTTGGTAGGAGCGTCTCTAAACCGCCATCCCCTGCCATAATATAAGGAGCCTTCATTGTTGTTCACCTCGCAAAATTTGTTTTACCGTGTGCACGTCCTTATCCCCTCGACCTGATAAACAAACGACAATGATATGTTCTTTTGGCAAAGTTGGTGCTAACTTTGTGGCATAGGCAATGGCGTGTGAGCTTTCCAGTGCAGGGATAATCCCTTCTGTACGTGATAATAACTGAAAGGCTTGTAATGCCTCTTGATCTGTAATTTGTACATAATTCGCACGCTTACTATCATGCAGTAGGCTGTGCTCTGGCCCAACACCTGGGTAATCAAGCCCAGCGGAAATCGAGTGTGCTTCTGTCACTTGCCCATGCTCATCTTGCATTAAATACATTTTACTGCCATGTAACACGCCAACATCCCCTTGATAAATGGCTGCTGCATGTTGTGTCGTCATCACACCTTTACCTGCCGCTTCTACGCCAACAAGTGTAACATCATCATCTATAAATGGATAAAACATGCCCATCGCATTACTGCCACCGCCAATGCAAGCAATAATAGTATCAGGTAATTTATTTTCTTGTGCCATAATTTGTTCGCGTGTTTCCTTGCCAATAACAGCTTGGTAGTCCCGTACAATCATAGGGAAGGGATGCGGTCCTAATACAGAGCCCATCACATAATGTGTATCATCCACATGTGCTACCCAGTAGCGAAGTGCTTCATTTACTGCATCTTTCAGCGTTTTACTACCTTGTGTAACGCTTTCGACTTTAGCACCAAGCAATTCCATCCGAAAAACATTTAACTCCTGACGCTTTACATCCTCAGCGCCCATAAAAATAATGCATTCCATACCGAGTAAAGCGCAAACGGTTGCTGTAGCCACGCCGTGTTGACCCGCACCTGTTTCGGCAACGACTTTATGCTTGCCCATTTTTTTAGCGAGTAGTACTTGTCCAATCGTATTATTAATTTTATGTGCGCCTGTATGGTTTAAATCCTCACGCTTTAAATAAATTTTAGCGCCGCCGCAATGTTTCGTTAATTGTTCAGCAAAGTAGAGTGGATTATCACGCCCTACGTATTGGCGTAGGTAATAGCGGATTTGAGCTTGAAAAGCTTCATCTACTTTACTTGCTTCATAAGCTAGCTCTAGTTCTTTAACAGCTTGCATTAGGGTCTCAGGTACAAAGCGTCCGCCATAATCCCCGTAATAGCCGTGTTCATTTGGTTGGTTATACATTTGTTTGGCTCCTCACATACGAAATTAGTTCGTGTATTTTTTTTGCGTCTTTTTGGCCATTTGTTTCGACACCGCTTGATACATCAATACCACAAGGTTTACAAGCGAGTGCGCTATCAATTGTTGTTAGGGAAATCCCGCCTGCTAAAAAGCTATTGGACTGTAGGGCAACTTGTTGGTAATCATAAGGTGTACCAGTACCTGCCTGTATATTGTCAATTAACGTATAAACAGCAGGAAAAGGCGTAATAGGCTCAGCCTTTGTAAATGCTTTAATAATAGGTGCATGAATTTGCTGTGCGATAGCCGCTGTTTCATTGCCGTGAAGTTGTACATAAGCTAGCGGCACACTAGCGACCAATTCATTAATAGTAGCCACTGCTTCATTTACAAATACACCGACGAGGGGCAATGTCGTAACTGCGGCAATTTGCTGTGCAGTAGCACGGGTTACTTGGCGCTTACTTGGTGCAAATACCAGCCCAATAAAATCAGCACCTGCCTGTTCAACTACTTGTGCACTCCTACAATCTGTAATGCCACAAATTTTAATGAGCATAACGTGTCACCTGTAACTGTTGAATGCAAGTAGCGGGGTCAGTGCTTCGCATTAAAGTTTCGCCTACTAATAAACCATCAACACCTGCAGTGGCAAGGCGCTCGGCATCTGTGCGATTGCGTATACCACTTTCTGCAATAATCAACGTCCGCATTTATTAAAGTCTGTTAGTAAGCTAGCAGAAATAGTTAAGTCCATAGTGAAGTCATGCAGGTTGCGATGGTTGATGCCGATTATGCGCGCGCCAAGGGCAAGAGCACGGGCAAATTCTTCTGCATTATGAGTTTCGACTAACACATCAAGTTGTAGTGACCGAGCATATTGATACAGTTTGTGCAATGCATCATCTGTAAGCGCAGCTACAATAAGTAAAATCATATCTGCACCATAGGCGTAGGCATGGTCAATTTGTTTGGTGCTAATAATAAAATCTTTATTTAATACACTAATCGTGACAGCCGCCTTAACAGCCGCCATATCTGCCATACTACCTTTAAAGTAAAGTTCGTCCGTTAATACCGAAATGGCCATAGCACCTGCTTGTTCATAAAGTTTGGCTTGTTTGACTGGATCAACCGCCTCGTTAATTACACCCTTTGAAGGGGAAGCTCGCTTAATTTCGGCAATAATCGAGAGTGTTTGCTCTTGCTGCGGATAAAAGGGTACCAGTGGCGCTATACGCGGAGGGAAGGTAGCAGGTAAGGCAGCAACCTCCTTAGCTTTTTGCGCTAAAATTTTTTGTAAAATTGTCATTGAGCTAGCTCCTTTCGTTGTTTAGCAAATTGTTGAATGGCTTGTAACTTAGCGAGTGCTTGTCCGCTATCAATACTTTTGCGAGCAAGTGTAATACCTTGCTCGATTGTGTCAACATTACCGTAGGCTAGCATAGCTAGTGCGCTATTAAGTAGTACGGTATCGCGCCTTGGTCCACGTTCGCCTTGTAGCACACGCAGTAGGATTTCCGCATTTTCGATAGCTTCGCCGCCTTTAATCGCTTCGAGAGGTGCAACTTGTAGACCATAATCTTTAGGGTTTAATGTCATAGCCGTTTGTACACCATCTGCAAGTAAAATTAATTCATTCGTTCCCGCAAGAGAAGCCTCATCTACAGCACCAGCACCATGAATAACAATGGCACGTTTACGTCCTAGTCGTTGGAGTACATCAGCGAGCAGTGGTAGCATATCCTTGCGATATACCCCCATTATTTGTGCCTGTAGTGGAATGGGGTTTGTTAAAGGACCAATGATGTTAAAAATCGTAGGGATTTTTAAATCGCGACGGACCTTCATAATATGTTTGAGCTTAGGGTGGATATGAGGTGCAAACATAAAAGCGATGCCCTCAGTGGCTAAAAGTTGGCTTGTTTCTTGTGCTGTTAAGTCTAGTGGTATGCCGAGGTGCTCAAGCACATCCGCACTACCTGTTTGACTGGATACACTGCGATTACCATTTTTAGCAATCTTTACGCCTGCACCTGCAATCACAAAAGCGCTCGTAGTGCTGACGTTAAAACTTTGAGAGCCGTCGCCACCTGTACCACAGTTATCCATTACAATCCCAGTTGTTTCGATAGGGAGTGCTTGTGCAGTTAGTGCTTTCACGAGTGCTGTAATTTCTTCCGCTGTTTCGCCTTTCATTTTTAGCGCCATTAATAAGGCGGCAATTTCACTTTCGGAGGCCTCACCTTGTAGGATAGTATCCATTACAGCATGCATGGCCTCTGCTGTTAGGTTTTCACCTATACTTAAACGCAGTAATTGCTCGCGTAAAGTAGTAGTTTGACGATATGTGCGGAAAAACTGTGCGAGTAACTGTTTACCTTCAGGTGTACCAATAGATTCAGGATGAAACTGTACGCCATAAATGGGGTACTGTGTATGTGCGATGCCCATTACTGCACCGTCATCAAGCGCATGTGCATTTACTTTAAGTTTGTCATGTAGTGAGCTTTCTACTACGACGAGTGAGTGATAGCGCATTGCCAGCATGGCTTTATCAAAAGCACCAAAGGGACCCGTACCATCATGCTGAATTAAAGAAGCTTTGCCATGCATAATGGTCGGCGCTGTTGTAATAGTTGCGCCAAAGGCAGCCGCAATAATTTGGTGACCTAGACATACACCAAGCATAGGGTAGCGGTGGTACAATGCGCGTACGATTTCTAGCGATTGCGTTTTATCATACGGCGAACCGGGGCCTGGTGATAATACAATGGCCTCTGGCTCCATTGCTTCAATGGCTGCAATAGAAATCTCGTCATAGCGTACAACTCTTACTGTTTTGCCTAATTCACTCATTGCTTGATAGAGGTTATAGGTAAAAGAGTCATAGTGATCAAGTAATAAAATCATTGGATTACCTCCAGTAAAGCCTTCGCTTTGTGTAATGTTTCTTCATATTCCTTTTGAGCGTCAGAGTCATAGACAATACCAGCGCCTGCTTGTACGCTTGCTGTGCCACCCTCAATGACCATCGTACGAATGGCTAAGGCAAAGTCCATTGCGCCTGTCACTGAAAGATAACCAACGGCTCCTGCATACACTCCGCGTCGCTCGCTTTCGAGTTCATTAATAAGTTGCATCGCTCGTACTTTAGGTGCGCCTGATACAGTACCTGCAGGGAGGCATGCCATAAGTGCATCAAGTGCATGCAAGTGTGGTAATAGTTGACCGCGCACCTCTGATACAATATGCATAACGTGTTGGTATTTTTCGATTTGCGCGTAGCGTGAAACTTCAACTGTCCCAATATTCGCAATTTTTCCGACGTCATTACGGCTTAAATCAATTAACATTTTATGCTCAGCAAGTTCCTTGTCATCAGCGAGCAGTTCACGCGCTAAAGCCTCATCTTCACGCGCAGTTTTACCACGTGGTCGTGTTCCTGCGATAGGGTTAGTAATAACGGTGTCACCTGTTACTTTGACTAAGCTCTCGGGTGATGTACCAAGTACAGTGTAGTCACCAAAGGCTAAATAAAACATATAAGGTGATGGGTTAGCCGTTCGTAATTTACGATAGAGGCTAAAGGCATCGCCTGTAAAATCTGCAGTAAATTTTTGTGACAGCACTACTTGAAATACTTCGCCTGCTACAATAGCTTGCTTAGCTTCTGTCACTAACTGCTTAAACTGTGCAGGTGCCATAGCTGGTGTAAATGTTAACGGTTCAGTTATATGAGGAAGCGGCTGCGTTGTGAGCGCTTGTGTCATTAATAGGTCAATACTTGCTTGTAATTGTGTCTCGGTGCGTTCTTCTAGAGCTACTGCCACAAAGGTAATGGTTTCTTCTCTGTGGTCAAAGACGATAAAATTATCAAAAATGAGTAAATGTGTATCTGGTAACGCGTGTGTGGCAGGTAGCTTGTTGCCAATTGCCTCATAAGTAAAAATAGTTTCGTAACCAATATAACCAATAGCACCACCAAAAAAGGGGAAGGGATAGTCGCCTTCTAATTTAGGTAATAAATTTTTTATATAATCAATACTATGTTGCGCGTATTCTGTTACGCTACCATCCCGGTGCTGTACACGTGTAGTTGTATCTTCGCCAATTACTGTATAGAGCGGAGCAGCTGCTATAAAAGAGTAGCGACCACTTTCTTCGTGCTTTGCTGAACTTTCAAATAATACTTTTTGACCAGTCAAATTATTAAATAACGCAATAGGTGTTGTAGTATCACCACTGATGGTGTGTAGTTTATAGTCCATTGTCATCCTCCTCAAAATAAAAAACGCCCCTTCGCAAATATGCGAAAGGACGGAATAAGCCGCGGTACCACCTTTAGTTGAAGTGTTGCCACTTCCTCTTAGTGCGCATTAACGGGCGCGAGCCGTACCTTCCTACTTAGGTTCAAAAGGTCTCTCCAAAGTCCACTTCGGTATTGCTGTAACGTACTGGCTCTCACTATCCCAGCTCGCTGATGCGCACATTGCGATACGTACTCTCTTTGTCATCGATTTATATGTAAACACAAAAAAATCCCTCGTTTACAAAAGGACGGGGAATGCCGTGGTGCCACCTTAATTAGTCTAGAAAAAAGACTCACTCAAAACTGTCAATCAACAGTTTGCCTTGTGTAACGATAAGGTGTAATCGCTAGCGCCTACTATTAATTTCGGACTAGAAGCTCAGAAGCCCATTCGCACGTTTTCTCATTATCAGCTTACACCAACCGCTGACTCTCTTAAATGGAAAGTTCGTGTTACTCTTCTTCTTCAACGCTTAATTTGTAATTGACTTAATCATAAGGGCTCGTTATTTATTTGTCAACGGAATTTTCAGAAAAAGTATAAAAGCCGCAAAAATGCGGCTCTTACTCTTTTATAAATGTTTTTGTACTACGTACGGTGTCGATTGGGCGTACAATGCTTTCGATGTGTTCGCGTTGTGCCTCCAAAAATGGTGGTAACGAAAGTTTTTCACCAAGTGTTTCGTAAGGCTCATCTCCCATAAAGCCAGGACCATCTGTTGAGATTTCAAATAATAAATGACGTGTAGCGCGCACATATAATGCACCAAAGAAGAAGCGGTCAACAAGTCCTGATGTTGTATAGCCAAATGATTCAAGACGTTGTTGCCATTGTGCTAAATCATCTTTGCTGTCCACGCGAAAAGCTACGTGATGAATCGCGCCGTAGCCTTGACGACCTGCTGGTGATACAGGGTCATGGATTGCGATAACTTGTGCACCGTTACCACCTTCACCCATAGTGAATAAGTATGCTTCATTGTCTTGTGCAATAGGTGTCATGCCAAATACATTTTGTAAAATATTTGAGAAATAATCCATGTTTGCCACTGCAATAGTAATTGGACCAAGCCCTGTAATTGCGTAGTGCAGTGGGATAGGGCCAAGTTGCCATGGTGTACCAGATGCTACACCTTCGTTTTCTTCATCTGAAATTAATTGGTAATGTTGATTGTCAAAGTCATAAAAATTAATTACCTTTTTACCAAATTGTGTGCTAATACCTTCATGCACAACATTTAAACGTGTGAAGCGGTCTGCCCAGTAGTTAAGCGCCTCATCTGTTGGTACGCGGAAGGCTGCACGTTGTAATTCATTCGTGCCATGTGTGCCTTGTGGGTTATTTGGAAAATCGAAAAATGTCATATCTGTTCCTGCTGTGCCCTTATCATCTGCAAAAAATAAATGGTACGTGCGGATGTCATCTTGATTGACTGTTTTTTTGACAAGGCGGATGCCTAAAGTGTGTGTAAAGAACTCATAAATTTTTTCGGCGCTACTTGTCATTGCTGTAACGTGATGGATACCTTTTAGCATAAAAAATGCCTCCTTTAGTTATGTTAGATTGAGTATACTATATATTTATCTCGAATTCGAGATAAATGCTCACAAGCAAAAATAAATACGGCAGGGGGCTTATACGCTATACTCAAAAGGAGTTGTGAAATAACTATGAAGGAGTTGACAGTTTGAATCAATCAATTGAACATTATGTTCATGATACAGCCGCGCGTGAAAAATTATATAAACGCACACTTTGGGTTGTTATATTATCGCAAGTATTTGGCGGGGCTGGACTTGCAGCAGGTATTACAGTAGGTGCGCTGATTGCCCAGGATATGTTAGGTACGGATAGTTTTGCGGGTCTTCCTTCTGCTTTGTTTACTTTTGGATCTGCAGGGGCAGCATTATTAGTTGGGCAACTTTCACAGCGCTACAGCCGTCGTTTAGGCTTAGCAACAGGGTTTTGGTTAGGAAGCTTGGGGGCAATTGGCGTAATATTTGCTACCATTTTAGCAAATATCCCCTTATTATTTGTATCACTATTAGTATACGGTGGTGGTACAGCAACCAATTTACAAGCGCGCTATGCAGGTACAGATTTAGCTACAGCTAAGCAACGAGCAACCGCGATTAGTATGGCAATGGTTTCGACGACCTTTGGTGCTGTTGCAGGACCAAATCTTGTGCAGGTAATGGGTAATGTAGCTGATGGTATTGGCATACCAACGTTAGCAGGACCATTTATTTTAGCGGCAGTCGCTTATGGGTTAGCTGGTTTAGTACTAGCTGTGATGTTACGACCAGACCCTTATCTCGTCGCAAAAGCAATTATCGCAAATGAGCAAAAAGCCAATGAAGCCGCGCAGATTGTGGCAAAGGAAACAAATCGTGAAGGCGTAGTATTAGGCGCAACTATTATGATTGTATCTCAAGTTGTTATGGTCGCGATTATGACGATGACGCCTATTCACATGTCGCATCATGGGCATGACTTGCAACAAATTGGTTTAGTGATTGGGATTCATGTAGGCTCAATGTACTTGCCATCTTTAGTGACAGGTGTATTAGTTGATAAGATTGGACGCTATGCTATGGCAATTGCTGCTGTAGTAACCTTAATTGCAGCAGGCGTAATGGCAGCTGTTGCACCAGTGGAATCTATGTTTTGGCTAACACTAGCATTAGCTCTACTTGGTATTGGTTGGAATTTTGGGTTTATTAGTGGTACGGCTTTGCTGACGGATGCTATTCATCCATTAGAGCGGGCGAAAATCCAGGGGCGCATTGATGTCTTTGTTGCACTGTCAGGTGCGGCAGGGGGTATGTTATCAGGTTTAATTGTGTCGCAAACGAGTTATGCAACATTATCTTATGTAGGTGCATTAATTGCACTCGCAACTTTTGGTTTTATTTTATATCGAAAAAAAGGTTTCAAGTAAAAAATGAGCAGCGAATTTTTCGCTGCTCATTTTTTAGTTAACGCGGCGGTATAACCCAACCACACGACCTAATATGGAAACATTGTTTAAAATAATTGGTGCCATTGTTATATTTTCTGGCTGTAAGCGGAAGTGACCATCTTCTTTAAAGAAACGTTTTACTGTAGCTTCATTATCTTCTGTCATAGCCACTACAATTTCGCCATTATTAGCGGTAACTTGCTTTTGTACAATGACATAATCACCATTATGAATGCCAGCTTCAATCATAGAGTTGCCTACGATTTCTAGCATAAATAATGAGCGCTCGTCCCCGTATGTATTAGGAAGCGGGAAATATTCATCAATATTTTCAATCGCTGTGATAGGAGAACCGGCCGTAACCTTACCAATTAACGGTACATGAATGACCTCTTGCTTTGTAATCCCATCATCAAGCTCTAAAATTTCGATCGCGCGTGGTTTAGTAGGGTCGCGACGTATAAGCCCCTTTTTTTCAAGACGCTCTAAATGACCATGAACGGTTGAACTCGATGCTAGTCCAACAGCTTCACCAATTTCACGGACTGATGGCGGATAGCCTTTCGTGCGAACCTCGCTTTTAATGAAATCCATAATTAGCTGCTGACGTTTAGAAATTTTTACTGTCATTACAAATCACCTCTTTACTTTCTCCTATAATTTATGTTAAGTATAACAGCTTGATAGCTAACAATCAAACGTAAGTTCGTAAAAGACGTTGACAAAAACAAATGTTCGTACTATTATGAGAACAAATATTCGGTAAGGAGCGGTTAGTTATGAGTGAGAGACAAATTAAAAAAGAGATACTTTTACTTTTGATGTCAGTTATACTAGTTGTGATGTATGTAATATGGTCATTTAAGTCGATTAGTTATGGCGAAATTAAAATCGAACAAGGTGATAATCTTGTAACATTAGCAGAGCAATATAAAGGGACAATGAGTATGACAAAATGGGTTGATGTAGTTCGTACAGAAAATAATATTCATGATGATACAATAATTGCAGGAAAGACATTGTTAATTCCGATAGCTCAAAATAAAGGACAGTTAGCGAGTGATCAATAATGAAAAATGCAGCCGTAATTTATTGTCGTGTCAGCACAACAAAAGAAACTCAACAAAGTTCGTTAGCACGTCAGCAACAAGAGCTCGAAGTTTTCGCTAAGCAACAAGGGTATACAGTTGCGGCGAGTTTTCAAGATCAGCATAGTGGTTATGATGTTGAGCGTGATGGGTTGCTAGAGATGTTAGATTTTATGAAGGAGCATGAGGTAAGGTGCGTGTTTGTTCAAGACGAAACACGCTTAGCGCGTGGTAATGCGCGTATCGCCGTGCTTCATTTAATTCAAAAAATGGATGCGCAAGTTTTAACATTAAACGAAGCTGGTCCGCTTGCCTTAAATGATATGGATACAATGCTACTGGAGATTTTAGCGATTGTAGAAGAATATCAGCGTAAATTGCATAATGCCAAAATTAAACGAGGTATGCAACGTGCAGTTGCGCAAGGCTATCGCCCGCAAGATAATCTTAAAAACCGTGGCAATATTGAAGGCGCACCCCGCATTGATGTACCCATTGAAGAAATTGTTCGGTTGCGCGAGTTAGGGCTAACCTTTCAAGAAATTACAACTACATTAAATGGTTTGGGCTACGATGTTAGTAAAGCAACAGTCAATCGTCGTTACCTTGCGTATGAACAGGAGATGTCTACATAATGTAGGCATCTTTTTGTTTCAAAAGATATTACTTGCACTTCACGCATAATTTTCATACCTTTATAAAGAAGAAAGGTGTGATTGAATATGTTATCACAAGAAAAAATTGCCCGTATTAACGAGTTATCGAAAAAATCAAAAGAGGGTACACTAACAGAAGCTGAAGCAAAGGAACGCTCTGCGTTACGTAAAGAGTATTTGGAGACTTTCCGTAAATCAATGCGTAGCACAATTGAAAATGTGAAAGTTATGGATGAACAGGGAAATGATGTAACACCTGAAAAGGTGAAGCAGGCTCAAGCAAAGCGTAAAATGAATTAAGTATGTCACATTTGTAAAAAGTATGGCTTAAAACCGATAAAAGCATTGTTTTCTATAGGGATGTTGTCTACACTATTAAATGAAACTACTTAGCACGAGAAAGGATGTCACATACAAATGACGCAAACTCCGGATCAACTTGCAATTAATGCAATCCGTACATTGTCAATTGACGCAATCGAAAAAGCAAACTCAGGTCACCCAGGATTACCAATGGGGGCTGCTCCAATGGCTTATACGCTATGGACAAAACACCTACGCCACAATCCACAAAATCCAAATTGGTATAACCGCGATCGTTTTGTATTATCTGCAGGTCATGGTTCTATGCTTTTATACAGCTTATTACACCTTGGTGGCTATGACTTACCAATGTCAGAAATCAAAAATTTCCGCCAGTGGGATTCATTAACACCAGGTCACCCAGAATACGGTCATACGGTTGGTGTTGAAGCAACAACAGGCCCATTAGGTCAAGGTATTGCGATGACAGTTGGTATGGCAATGGCTGAGACGCATTTAGCAGCAAAATACAATAAACCAGGTCACAACATTGTTGATCATTATACGTATGCAATTTGTGGCGATGGCGACTTAATGGAAGGTGTAGCAGCTGAGGCAATCTCATTAGCTGGTCACTTACAATTAGAAAAACTAATCGTACTTTATGATAGTAATGATATTTCTTTAGATGGCGATCTTGGTATGGCATTCTCAGAAAACATCCAAAAACGCTTTGAGTCATACGGCTGGAATTACTTACGTGTTGATGATGGAAATGATGTATTAGATTTAGAATCTAAAATCGAAAAAGCCAAAGAATTAAATGGCAAACCAACATTAATCGAAGTGAAAACAGTTATTGGCTTCGGTTCACCAAATAAATCAGGTAAATCTGACTCTCATGGTGCACCACTTGGTACAAATGAAGTCGCTTTAACAAAAGCTGCTTATAAATGGGAGCATGAGCCATTTGCTATCCCACAAGAAGTGTATGACACATTTAAAGAAGCAGCAATGCGTCAAGGTACTGAGGAAGAAGTAGCTTGGAATGCAGGATTTAAAGCATACCAAGAAGAATACCCAGAGCTTGCGGCAGAGTTTGAAAACGCAATGGCTGGCGATCTTCCAGCAGACTTTGCTAAAGATGTACCTGTTTATGAAGCGGGTCAATCTGTAGCAACGCGTTCTTCTTCTGGTGAAGTAATTAATGCACTTGCTAAAAACTTACCAACATTCTTTGGTGGTAGTGCTGACCTTGCTAGCTCTAATAAAACAATGATGAAGGGCGAAGGCGACTTCGGTCCTGATAACTATGCAGGTCGTAATATTTGGTTTGGCGTACGTGAATTTGCTATGGGTGCTGCACTTAATGGTATGGCATTACATGGTGGTGTTAACGTTTACGGTAGTACATTCTTCGTATTCTCTGACTATGTACGTCCAGCCATTCGTCTATCAGCATTAATGGGTCTTCCTGTAACATATGTATTTACACATGACTCAATTGCTGTAGGTGAAGATGGTCCAACACATGAACCAATCGAGCACTTAGCTTCACTACGTGCAATGCCAAACTTAAACGTGATTCGTCCAGCAGATGCTAATGAATCAGCAGAAGCATGGAAGCAAGCAGTAGTAGCAGTAGATACACCGACTGTATTAGTATTATCTCGTCAAAACTTACCGGTACTAGCATCAACTGCTGACACGGCTGCTGAAGGTGTAGCACGCGGTGGTTATGTAGTAGCTAAAGCACAAAAAGAAACACCAGATGCAATTATTATTGCAGCAGGCTCTGAAGTTTCGCTTGCAGTAGAGGCACAAAAAGTACTTGCTACTGAAGGTATTGATGTATCTGTTGTTTCGATGCCATCAACACATAACTTTGACAAGCAAGACGCAGCGTATAAAGAAAGCGTATTACCAAAAGCTGTAACAAAACGTTTAGCTGTAGAAATGGGCGCAACATTAGGTTGGCACAAATATACAGGGCTTGACGGTGATGTATTAGGTATTGATACATTTGGCGCGTCAGCACCAGGCGAATTAGTTATGGAAAAATACGGTTTCACAGTTGAAAACGTAGTAGCGAAAGTAAAAGCGCTATAATAGTAAAAGGGTCATCCGATTTTTGGATGACCCTTTTTTATGTAGTTGCGCTTGCGCAACGAAATGTAGCAACATCCTACTAGCCATTTGCTTTATACTAACGTATAAGAGGAGGTAGGCTATCTATGAACGAACGATTACGTATATTGCGTGAGCAAGCAGGCTTGTCACAAGAGCAACTTGCAGGACAAATACATATCACGCGCCAGGCAATTTCGAAATGGGAGCTAGGACATGCAGAGCCAAGTATTGAGGTATTGATTGCCTTAGCACAACTCTATGATGTAACGATAGATTATATAGTGACTGGCAAACAAACGGAGGAGCCTGTGGCATTTATATTGCCTAAAACAACAACAGAGCTTGTTTTACATTTTGCACAAGAAAATAAAGGTATGATTATTGCAATTGTTGCTATTTTGTCAGGGCTTATTATTAGTATCATTGGGCTAGTCATATAATGGTATGTCGTTTAGTGCGTGTAAAGGTGAAGATATTAAGAAGTACTGTAATGCTGAGTAGCGTTATAGCAGAAACAGTCACAGCTTGTGCGGTGTCCATTAATGCAGAGAAATCTTCAATCGCCACAAGGTATTGCGTATAGCGAATTTGACAAATGAGTGCAATAGCACATGCGAGCATGCTAACAATGGCAAACTGTCCCCAGTTAGTTTTATTTTTACGTAATAAATAGATAATAGGTAAAAACCAAGCGACTAAACCTAGTAGTAAGCTTGCGATATTTAACCATCCCATACGACAAACAACCCCTTTCGTTTAGTATATAGGACGTTACAGTAAAGGGAAGGTTGCCGCTAAGTAAAATAAGCGAGACAAACTAGCACTAGTTTGTCTCGCTTATTATTTGAGTTTATGTTGAAATGCATATACTACAGCTTGTGTACGGTCCTGTACATCAAGCTTTGCTAAAATATTACTAACGTGCGTTTTTACCGTTTTAAGGGCAATAAAGAGTTCATCAGCAATATCTTGATTGGTTTTACCATCAGCTAGTAGTGACAGCACCTCTCGCTCACGCTCTGTAAGTTGCTCATGAAGCGGCTGTTCGATGCCGCGCATGCGCTTCATCATCTTAGTAGTCACCTCAGGCTCAAGTACAGACTCACCCGTTACGGTTTTACGAATAGCTTCGGCAATATGTTTTGCATTTGTTGTTTTAAGCAAATAGCTGACTGCGCCTGCTTCGAGTGCAGGATAAACCTTATCATCATCTAAAAAGCTCGTTAGCATCATAATTTTAGCCTCAGGCCATGCTTGTATAATTTGTTCAGCTGCTTCAGGCCCGGTCATAACGGGCATCACATTGTCCATAATAATTACGTCAGGACGAAGTGATAATGCAACCGCTACAGCCTCTTTGCCATTAATAGCTTCTGCAATAACTTCCATGTCGGGTTGTGCGTTTAAATACGCAGATATCCCAATGCGTACCATCTCATGGTCATCCGCATGTACAATACGAATCATATACGATCTCCTAACTGTGTTTTTACTTCAATCATTGTGCCCTCACCAGGCACGGAAACAATATTATAAATACAGCCAATTTCAACGGCGCGTTCAGCGATGTTTTGTAGCCCGTAGCTTGTTGTTTTATCACGTGCCAAATCAAAGCCAACGCCATTGTCTTGGATGCGTAAAATAGCTGTGTTATTACGTTCAATAAACGAGAGCTCAAGTTCAGTTGCTTTTGCATGGCGCAAGGTGTTAGATAGCGCCTCTTGTGCAATACGAAACAAGTGATCCTCTTCAGCGCGTGATAGGGCAATTTCTTCAATATGATAATCAATAGGGAAGTACACTTTTTGTTGTAACTCGACAATTAACTCCTCTAAGCCTTGGGCCAATGTTTTATTTTTAAGTGCCACTGGACGGAGATGTAAGAGTAATGCACGCATTTCAAGCTGTGCTTGCTGTACAATATGCTCTACTTGCAATAACGTTTTATCTGGTATGTCTTCCTGTTCAGTTAGTGCAGATAATAGCATAGAGGCTGCAAATAATTGTTGGGATACAGAGTCATGCAACTCACGTGCTAAGTGTTGACGCTCTGCAATAATACGTTCTTGTGTGACTTCATCAACTGTTGCTGTTCGTTGTTCTGATAGCTTTTGTAAACTTTTACGTTGTGTTTCAATTAACGTTTGTGTTTGACGAAGAGATTTACGTAACAAACGAGGAGACCGTTTTATTTGTTTTTCTTGAAGCTCATGCTTGTTGGCCTTTTTTAATAAGCGAGAAGCTTGCGAGTCGCGTAGTAAAATAGTAATTGTCATCCAAAGCGCAGTTAAAAAGGCAGCTGTAGTAATAATAATCATAATAAAAACAAGGATGGGTGCTCCCTCAAAATGTTGTTCCCATAGTGGTGACCAGTTACGTTCGTTAGGTTCACCTAGTACAATAAACAGCGCGATAGCTACAGCGGTCATAAATAAAAATTGCAAAGTAAACCAACGAGAGAAAAATGCCATCATGCGTATATCACCTCCACGTCTCCAACTAATGCAGATACATGGATGACCATTTCACGCAAATTTTGCTCTGCAGGAATCGTAGTATGCCATGTGCTATTTTTTAATCGCTTTGTGGCCATAGGTAACTTAGCCTCTCCGTAAAAGGTAGAAAATACAAAGCGAACAGGTACATCATGCGGCAAAATAATTTGTACATTGCCGAGGAGTTGTTGCACCGTAATCACGGACGTACCACGTGGTAAAACAGTTTGCGTTGTATCAATGACAACTTTTCCGCCTAGACGTAGCATATTAATGTCACGCCAAGCGTAGGTTTCACTGTCTGTTTCAGTTTGAAAGAACGGATTACTTGTAACGCGTGAAGTATCAGTAGTTTCGTTAAATATTGCTTTTTTATGTGTATCTTTTTTATAGTAAAAATAAATATAATACAGTGCAATAATAACAGCCGCAATACGTAGGGTCATCAGTGAAAACAATGTGATACCAAGTGCTACAAGCCCGATAGCAAGCAGGCTATTACGGTGGCGCTTAATGCCTTCGTATAAAAATAGCGCGGTAATCATCAATAAAATAATAGCACCATTATTAAGCGTAATGACCTCAATTAACACAGCAGCTCCAAAGAGTGCCAGTATTGATTTTAAGGTTGTAGTCGTCATAATTTCCTCCTTATATCACAAAGCGAGCTGCTCGAGGTGAGCAACTCTACTTTTGAAATTATAGCACTTTTTCAGATTGTTGTTGTAATTTTGCGAGACGATATTCGTACATCGACTCTTGTTGTCCTGCGGTAATATCAACAGCGAGGTTATCAATGTAACGCTCTGCAGACTCAAAGTTTTGTAGCGCGCTGTCTGCCTTACCTTGTAAAATATTGTTCATTGTATGATTGGCGCGTGTGACATTTTCTTTACCCATTAGCTGTAGCTGACGTACACGCATATCTTTAATTTTATGTTTCATTTCCTCATAGCGACGTTCCATATCTAAATACTGGCTTGCTGTTAAGGTAATGCTATCCTCTAACGTTGCCTTACGATTTTGGTAAATACTCACTTCTTGAGCAGCAAAGGCAATCAAGTCTTGCTCGTCACTTTGCTCAGCTAGTTTTAACTGTGCCTCACGTTTAGTTAGCATTGTAGTAGCTGTTGCAAGCTCCTGCTCAAGCTTTGATTTTAATTGTGCTTGGCGAGCGAGTAATTTACCGGTTGCGGTTACTTGCTTTTCGGCGTCGTGTAAATATTTTGTTAGCATAACTGCTGGGTTTTTACTTTCCTTTTTATCTAATGCAAAGTTAACCTCTGCTTCTACTGTAGTGAAAAATCGTTTAAAAATGTTTGTCATTGTGTTTCGCTCCTTTTATTTTGTTAAGTTAGCCCATTCGCGTTCAAAACTTGCGAAAGGGTCCACTGGTGTAATTTCTGGTGCTTGATTTTGTGATTTAAGTGATGTATATACGTAGTACACGCCATATAATGCGATTAAACCAAGTAAAGCCGGTAAATTTGACACAGCTGTAATGGCGCTAATGCCACCTACAAAAATATAGAACATTTTAAGTAGTGAAGATGTGGTGCGGTTAAATAAGTAAATGCTGCCTCCTGCAATAGCAAGTGATAATGCGAGTACAGCTAATGGTCCGATTGATGCGAATGCAACTAAGATGGCGATGAAGCCTAAGCTTAAAAGTAAAAGTTTTTTCATGATGGTTGCTCCCTTCGATTTGTTACTCTTATCTTATCAAGCGTATAAAAAGTGCGTAACGGGCGCAGAGTTGATTTTGCTCTAGGTCTTGAGGCTGAGATGCTATAAGACGTTTGCAAAGAAGACAAAGTTTAGGTTAATTTATGGTTAGGATATAGTAACAGTGCCTAATTTATTGTATAATGCAGTGTGGAGATAAAATCTCGGAAGAAAGTAGCAGAGGAGGTTTGGCAATAATGGCTTTATGGCTTGCTATTTTACTTATCGTTGTAGCATTAATCGCAGGGGCAGCGCTTGGTTTCTATTTCGCC
This sequence comes from Lysinibacillus sp. BF-4, assembly GCF_000743635.1. Classification (NCBI taxonomy): domain Bacteria; kingdom Bacillati; phylum Bacillota; class Bacilli; order Caryophanales; family Bacillaceae; genus Lysinibacillus; species Lysinibacillus sp. BF-4. The sequence goes on from NZ_JPUW01000001.1 coordinate 238,038, forward strand.
CGTCAATACATGATGAAATATTTAAAAGAGAACCCACCTATTAATGAACAAATGATTCGTGTTATGATGGCGCAAATGGGACGTAAACCGTCTGAAAAACAAGTGCGTCAAATGATGTCACAGATGAATAAATTCCAATAATACTAAAAAGCATCCTTTACGCATTTCGTAAAGGATGCTTTTATTATTCTGTGATTTTGTAAGCAGGCACATACTCGTCTAAAAACTTAGTAACGACTTGTAAATATTCACGGGGGTTTTCATTGAAGGAGTCTGCGTGCCCACCTTCTTCAAAAAGTTTAAGCATTTTTGGCCCTGATTTGGCTTCGTACATTTCTTTAGTCATCTCATGAGGGATAAATAAATCAGGGATGCTATGAATAAATAATACAGGCTTAGTAATAGATTTAACAGCTGTTAACGGTGCAACATCTCGTAAGGAGTAGCCATCACGCATGCGTAAAAAGAAATTAGCTAAGTGCAACGGCATAGACGTCGAAAATTTTAAATCCTTTTGTGCAATACGGCTAACGAGCGCGCCAAAGTCTGAAAAGGCACAGTCGGCAATATAAAAGTCTGCTTGATCTTCTAAAAGCCCTGCATACAGTAAAGTAGTTGCCGCACCCATTGATTCACCGTGTACACCAATTACAGCATCGTCACCAACGACTTTGCGCACAGATTTAACTACAGCTTCTAAGTCCATTTTTTCGTAATAGCCAAAGCTTGTTGTTTTACCACCTGAGTTACCATGGCGTCGATGGTCATAAATAACAGAATTATAGCCGAGCTTTTCAAAAAGGCGAGCAAAGCGCACGGAGTTAATTTTATTTTCGGTTACCCCGTGGCAAATAATCATGGTGTTTTTTGTAGCTAATGGCTTTAACACGACACCGCTGATGGTATAGCCATTTGGCGATTCTATTGTTAGTTCTGTGTCTTTATATTTATTATACCAAGCCTCGTCAAAGCGCTTAGCAATTGTTTCACGCTCCAAAATAAAGGCATCATCTTTTTTCTTAATGTACATTAAACGGTTAGATAGTTTAATACCAAATACGGTTGTTGCAATAGTAGCAAGTGCAGTTGTGACGGCAGATGCTAGGAGCCATTTCTTTTTCTTTGTCATTGTTACGCCTCCTATGTAAGTACTCCTCATAATTGTAATAGAAGAAAAACTATGACGCACGTAAAAAGCATTACTGTTATCCCAATAAGGAAAAAGTGTGCCGTAGTAAATTTTTTCACTATTTGGTAAACTGAAAGTACATGTCAATACAAAGGGTGGCATGAGAGAAAAGGGGGCAATTTATCATGACAGAGGTAGTAATTGTAAGTGCTGTACGTACAGCAATTGGTTCATTTCAAGGGTCACTAAAAGATGTACCAGCTACGCAGTTAGGTGCTATTGTAATTGAGGGCGCTTTAGCCAAGGTAGGTATAGATGGCGCGCTAGTAGATGAAGTGATTATGGGCAATGTGTTACAAGCAGGGCTTGGACAAAACCCAGCGCGACAAGCGTCGATTAAAGCAGGGTTACCACAAACTGTACCAGCAATGACAATTAATAAAGTATGTGGCTCAGGTTTAAAGGCAGTCCATTTAGCTACACAGGCAATTAAGGCGGGGGATGCGTCGATAATTGTTGCGGGTGGCTTTGAAAATATGAGTCAAGCGCCTTATTTAATGCCAAAAGCGCGTCAAGGCTATCGCATGGGCGATCAAAAAGTCGTGGATAGCATGGTGAACGACGGCTTATGGTGTGCTTTTAATGATTACCATATGGGAGTAACAGCAGAAAATTTATGTGACCAATTTGCCATCACACGTGAGGAGCAAGATGCTTTTTCTGCACGTTCGCAACAGCGCGCGGCGCAGGCCATTGCGGCAGGGAAGTTTACCGACGAAATTATTGCGGTTGAAATCCCTCAACGCAAGGGCGAACCTATTGTTTTTGCTGAGGATGAGTATGTGAAGGCAACAACAACTGAAGCCTCACTTGCTAAACTGCGACCTGCTTTTAAACGGGACGGCTCTGTTACTGCAGGCAATGCGTCAGGTATTAATGATGGAGCGGCTGCAGTTGTTGTTATGTCTAAGGCAAAGGCAGATGAGCTCGGTGTAACGCCACTCGTAACAATTGCAGGTAATGCTTCAGCAGGTGTGGATCCAGCGGTTATGGGGATTGGACCTGTAGAAGCGGTGAAAAAAGCATTAACTAAAGCAAACACAGCGCTAGACCAAATGGATGTAATCGAAGCAAACGAAGCATTTGCAGCACAGTCCATTGCAGTTGACAAAGCGCTTCATTTCGACCATGATAAATTAAATGTAAACGGCGGCGCTATCGCACTTGGACATCCAATTGGTGCAAGTGGTGCGCGTATTTTAGTGACGCTTATCCATGAGATGCAAAAGCAGGATGCTAAAAAAGGCTTAGCCACATTATGTATTGGTGGGGGGCAAGGCGTTGCAACGGTCGTTACACGCTAAAAGAAGGTGAATTACTATGGCAAAAAAACGCGGACAAAAAGTTGCAGGCACTGTTAAAAAGCAAGATGATGCTGTAACTATCGCTGACCAGTTAGGTGGCGATATGCTTGCAAAGTTAGCACAAATGAAAAAAGATTTAACAAAGCAAGAGGAGCAACAAGCAATCGAGCGCGAGGAACAACTGCGACGTGAGCGTAAAGAACGTGAAAAAAACAAAACGTTTGAGGAACTACTCGACGAATACGGCGATATGGGCTCTAAATTCTAAAACAAAAGCAACTTCATTTTAACGTGAAGTTGCTTTTTGTTGCCTTAAATTGCGGTAAATCAGCCACAACACAATACCAAAGACTGCGCCTGCGCTATCGAGCCAAACATCTTGCATGGTCATGGTACGCCCTGGCGTAAAGCTTTGTCTAAATTCGTCGCCAAGTGCAATGCCAAATGCAATAACGAGCACAATTATAGGGTGTAAACGAAATTGCAGTAGCGCTACTGCGATCGTTGCAAACATTAAAAAATGCGCGCTTTTACGAATCAAAAATTCGACGAAGGCAAAGTAGCCACGCTCATCTACACTAACGATGGTATCCCAGTAAGGTATGGCAAGCTGGCTAAGTTGCGCTTCAAATGGTTTAGTACTGAGTGTTGTTTGTAAAAAGTGTTGCAGTGATTGTTGCTCAGCCGTCATGCTAGAAAAAATAACGAGCACAACTAGTAGTATGCCAATAAAGTAAAACTTTTTCATCGGTGAGCGCTATAGCGTTGTAGCTGTGTTAAGGCGTTAGCTTGTGTTAAGTCAGTGATGTGCTGAGCACGCTCATATGCTTGTATGGTTTCGGTAATTTGTGCTTTTTTACTTGCACCAATCACTGTAGAGGCGATGGCACTGTGTTGCAAATTAAAGGCGAGTGCAAGGGCATGGATGTCTCCGTAAATCTCTTTTAGTTGCTGTAAGGTTAGCTGGATTTCTTCTTCAGTATAGCTACCATAAGCTTGTGCACGCTGTTGCCATTCATTAGTTAAAAGCCCTTTAGCCAATGTGCCACGCGTGACAACGGACGTGCCTTGTGCTTCAATGAAATCAAAAAACTCTTCTGGCTGTCGGTCAAGTAAGCTATATTGCATCATGATGCTTGCAGCAGTAGCGCTCGGTAAAAAACGTTCAATCACATTAGGACGAATCGAAGAAATACCATAAGCTCGAATAGTGCCTGCTTTTTTTAAGCGCTCAAATACTTCAATAATGGCCTCAAAGTCATCATCAATTGTGCCACCGTGCAATTGGTAAAGGTCGATATAATCTGTACCTAATCGGCGTAAGCTATCTTGCACGGCTTGTTCAATATAAGCGGGTGAGGCATCCCAGTGCCAGCCATCTTCACCTTTAGTAAAGCGGTTACCTACTTTTGTTGCGATTGTGAGATTGTGACGCTCACCTTTAACTAATTTGCCAACAATTTCTTCGTTAGCACCAAAATCGTATAAATCAGCCGTATCAAAATATGTAATCCCTTGTGATAGCGCTTCAAATACAATGGGTTTAGCAGCAGTATAATCATTTGGTAGTGACATACAGCCAAGTCCAATTTCGGAAATGGTTAGTGAGCTTGTACCTAGTGTTCTTTTTTGCATAAATATTTCACTCCTACATCGTTTTTTGTTAGCTTAATGGTACAATGAAAGAGTGTACCAGAACAAGTGAGGGGGCAGTTCAATGCCAAATTTTGAAGAAAAAACAATTCGTACGAAAAAAATATTTCAAGGTAAAATCATTTCACTGCAAGTAGATGATGTTACGCTACCTAATGGTAAGGAAGCAAAACGTGAATTAGTTAAGCACCCTGGTGCCGTTGCAGTCATTGCGATTACACCTGAGCAAAAAATGGTGCTTGTTAACCAATACCGCAAGACGCTTGAACGTATGTCTACAGAAATCCCTGCTGGTAAAATGGAAGCTGGAGAACTACCATTACATACCGCACAGCGTGAGCTAGAGGAAGAAACGGGCTATAAAGCAAAGCATTGGGAGCATGTACAAACCTTTGCCACATCACCTGGCTTTGCGGATGAGATTATTCATGTGTATTATGCGAGTGAGTTGGAGGCTGTGCTACAAAAAGCGCCGCTTGATGAGGATGAGTTTGTGGAGTTACAAGAAGAAACGCTTGATAACGTTTTTGCAATGCTCCAAAATGGAGACATTGCGGATGCTAAAACGGCGTATGCAATTCAATGGTGGAAACTACAACAGTTAATGAAATAATGTACTTAACTTGTTTTTCTTTTTATTGCTTTGGTATAATGATAAAAGTTTAGGAGGGCGTCGTATGGAAAGCCGCATCGATCGAATAAAAAAACAATTGCATAGTGCAAGTTATAAATTGACGCCGCAGCGAGAGGCGACGGTAGCTGTGTTGCTTGAGCACGAAGAAGATCATCTGAGCGCAGAGGATGTTTTTTTGCTTGTAAAAGAAAAAGCACCAGATATTGGCCTAGCAACCGTTTATCGCACACTTGAGCTATTAACAGAGCTTAAGGTTGTCGATAAAATTAACTTTGGCGACGGTGTTTCACGTTATGATTTACGACAAGAGGGCGCAACGCATTTCCACCACCATTTAGTGTGTGTTGAGTGTGGTGCTGTTGACGAAATCCAAGAAGATTTATTAGTGGATGTCGAAAATGTTGTCGAAAAACGTTGGAACTTTAAAATTAAAGACCACCGTCTTACATTCCACGGTATTTGCTGGCGCTGTCATGATAAGGAAACGAATGAATGAGCAGGCATAAAAGCCAAAAAGCACTTTATAAATGACCTCGGTCGTTTGTAAAGTGCTTTTTTTACGAGGAGATGACGAAATGTTTCAAGATGAAATTAATGATTATTTACACTTTATACGTGTAGAGCGTCAATTAGCGGATAATACGCTAGCTTCTTACCGCCGTGATTTAGAGGCGTATGCAAGCTCTTTAAAGGCGCAGCAAGTGACAAATTTACAAGGGATTACACGCGAACATATTACCAAGCATTTACAGCAATTGCGTCAAACGACATCTGCGCGTACTACGTCACGTCACATATCCTCTATACGTGGCTTTCACCAATTTTTATTGCGCGAGCGTATTACCGAGGAGGACCCAACCTATCATATCGAAATGCCAAAGGTAACGCAGACATTACCTGATGTGTTATCACTTGAAGAAATCGAAAAATTACTGGCTGCGCCTAATACTGTAAAGCCACAAGGCGTGCGAGATGTAGCTATGCTGGAGTTATTGTACGGCACAGGTATGCGTGTCAGTGAATTGATTGCATTAAATATGGAGCAAATTCATGCGTCTATGGGCTTTGTACGTATTATTGGTAAGGGAAATAAGGAGCGTATTGTACCGCTTGGTCAAACGGCACTAAAAGCTTATGAGCAGTATATTAACGAAGCGCGCCCAAAATTGTTGAAAAATTATCCAGCTACAGATGCTTTATTTATTAACCAAAGAGGGAAGAGATTAACAAGACAAGGTTGTTGGAAACTATTAAAGCAACACGCACAAAATGCTGGCTTAACAAAAACGATGACGCCACATGTACTGCGTCATTCCTTTGCAACGCACCTCGTAGAGAACGGGGCAGATTTGCGCGCTGTGCAGGAAATGCTTGGGCATGCAGACATTGCAACAACCCAAATTTATACCCACGTGAGTAAGGTACGCCTCTCAGAAGTGTATAAACAATTTCATCCACGCGCATAATTTTCACTTAGTCAGATGTCTGACCTTACTTATTTCTGCAATGTTTGGTAAAATAAAAAAATAAACGGAGGTAATTACTATGACAAAATTTAAAAAAATGCACGTAATTGTAATGGATTCAGTAGGTATTGGTGAAGCACCAGATGCTAAAAGCTTTGGGGACGAAGGTTCGCATACATTAGGGCATATTGCTGAGCATATGGACGGGATGCACATTCCTAACTTAACAAAAATGGGTTTAGGTAACATTGCGCCGCTACATAAAGTTGACATGGTTGAAGCACCTACAGCCTTTTATGGCAAGATGCAGGAAGCTTCGGTTGGTAAGGATACAATGACAGGTCACTGGGAAATGATGGGCTTAAATATTGATAAACCATTTAAAGTATACCCAGAAGGTTTTCCGCAAAGTTTATTAGATGAGCTAGAGCGTCGCACAGGACGTAAAATCTTATGTAACTTACCCTACTCAGGCACTAAAGTGATTGAGGATTATGGCAAAGAGCATATGGCAACGGGTGCGTTAATTGTTTATACATCGGCTGACCCTGTAATGCAGATTGCTGCTCATGAGGACATTATCCCGTTAGAAGAATTATATAAAATTTGTGAGATTGCACGTGAACTAACACTAGCACCTGATTATTTAGTAGGGCGCGTAATTGCTCGCCCATTTGTTGGAGAGCCAGGTAACTTTACACGCACATCTAATCGTCATGATTATGCCCTAAAACCATTTGAGCGCACAACAATGAACGAAATGAAAGATGCAGGTTATGATGTCATTGCAGTTGGCAAAATTTCTGACATCTTTAATGGTGAAGGCGTAACAGAGGCAATTCGTACTAAAAACAATATGGATGGTATGGATAAGTATGCAGAAGTTGTACGCAAAGATTTTACAGGCATGAGTTTTTTAAACCTTGTAGACTTTGATGCAAACTTTGGCCACCGTCGTGATCCGCAAGGCTATGGTGAGGCGCTTGAGCAATTTGACGCTCGCTTGCCAGAGATTTTACATGCGTTAGGTGAAGATGATGTGCTTATGATTACGGCTGACCACGGCAATGACCCTACCTTCCCAGGGACGGATCATACACGTGAGTACGTGCCATTGCTTGTTTATTCACCAAGATTCGCGCAAGTGACAGAAATGCCCTTAAACGAAACGTTTGCGGATATTGCGGCAACCATTGCAGAAAATTTTGATATTAAAGCGCCGACATACGGCAAAAGCTTTTTACCACTACTGGAGGCGACAAAATGAGATTTGTAGATATTATTGAAAAAAAACGTGACGGTCACGCATTAACGAAAGAGGAAATTGCATTCTTTATTGAAGGCTATACGAATGGTGAGATTCCGGATTACCAAGCAAGTGCTTTATTAATGGCGATTTACTTTGAAGATATGACGGATGAAGAGCGTGCTAATTTAACAATGGCAATGGTAGCATCAGGCGACCAAATTAATTTAGCAGCTATTGACGGTATTAAAGTTGATAAGCACTCTACAGGCGGTGTAGGTGATACAACTACGTTACCACTAGCAGCAATGGTAGCGGCTGTTGGCGTACCTGTTGCTAAAATGAGCGGACGTGGCTTAGGTCATACAGGCGGTACGATTGATAAATTAGAAGCAATTGAAGGCTTCCATGTTGAATTGTCAACAGAAGACTTTACGAAGCAAGTAAATGAAATTAAAATGGCAGTTATCGGCCAAAGCGGTAATTTAACACCTGCGGATAAAAAAATCTATGCGTTACGTGATGTAACAGGCACAGTAAGCAGTATTCCGTTAATTGCAAGTTCGATTATGAGTAAAAAAATTGCTTCAGGTGCAGATGCAATCGTGTTAGATGTTAAGACAGGCGATGGTGCCTTCATGAAAACAGTAGAAGATGCTGAACGCTTAGCTCATGCCATGGTGAAAATCGGTAATAGTGTTGGACGTAATACAATGGCGATTATTTCGGATATGAGTCAACCACTTGGCTTTGCGATTGGTAATGCTTTAGAGATTAAAGAAGCTGTTGAAACATTACAAGGCAAAGGCCCAGCAGATTTACAAGAGCTATGCTATGTTTTAGGCTCACAAATGGTAGTGCTTGGTGGTCATGCTAAAACATTAGCAGAGGCACGCACACAACTTGAAGCAGTTGTAGCAGATGGCTCTGCGCTTGAAGTGCTACGTGCTTTTATTACAGCACAAGGCGGTAACGCAGCAGTAGTGGATGATTTAACTTTATTACCACAAGCTAAGTTTGTGACAGAGCTTGCGGCAAAAACATCAGGCTATGTGGCTAAACTAGAAGCTGATGATATTGGTACAGCAGCTATGCTACTGGGTGCAGGACGCGCTACAAAAGAGTCAGAAATTGATTTAGCAGTTGGGCTTGTATTAAACAAAAAAGTAGGCGATTATGTAAATGCAGGTGAGTCACTTGTTACCATTTATGCTAATCGTGAAGATATTACGGACGTTGAGCAAAAACTATATGACCACATTATTTTATCAGATGAGGCTGTAGCCGCTCCAAAATTAATCCATTCAATTATTACAGAATAACTAGCAACGCTCTCACAGGTAGTGTGAGGGCGTTTTTTGTGTGCATCTTTTCTTTACTGCTTTAGTGTGGTAATGTTTTTATAGATATTTTTCGATTATTTTGACAAGGAAAGAGGAGAAGATAATGCATTTATATGGTACACAAGAAGTGAATTCACAAGGGCATTTACAAATTGGTGGAGTGGATACGATAACATTAGCAAATCTTTATGGTACACCATTATTTGTGTATGATGTGGCATTAATTCGTGAGCGTGCACAAGGCTTTGTAGAAACCTTTAAAAAGTTAGGAGTGCCTGCACAGGTAGCTTATGCATCTAAGGCGTTTTCAAGCATTGCAATGTATCAGCTAGCGGCACAGGAGGGCATGTCAATTGATGTTGTGTCTGGGGGCGAGTTATATACAGCTTTACAGGCAGGTGTTGACGCGCAAAAAATCCATTTCCATGGTAACAACAAATCACTAGCTGAGTTAGAGATGGCATTTGATGCAAAGATTGGCTGTATTGTAGTAGATAATTTTTATGAAATTCAAATGTTAAAAACAATGGCGGCTGCCCGTCAGCAAACTATGTCAATCTTACTGCGCGTGACACCAGGTGTAGAGGCGCATACGCACGACTTTATTACAACGGGTCAAGCCGACTCAAAGTTTGGCTTTGACTTAAATAACGGACAGGCAGATGAGGCCTTCCTACAAACTTATGAAGATGCTTACTTAAAACTATTAGGCATGCATTGTCATATTGGCTCGCAAATTTTTGATACAGTAGCTTTTGGTGTAGCAGGTGAAAAGCTCGTAGACAAGATGGCAACATGGAAAGAAGCGTATGGTTTTACATGTACAGTGCTTAATTTAGGTGGTGGCTTTGGTATTCGTTATACAGCAGAAGACCAGCCATTAGCACCACAAGTGTATGTGGAAGATATGATTAAGGTTGTACAGAAGAAAGTAAATGAGGTAAAATTAACGATGCCGGAAATTTGGATTGAGCCAGGTCGCTCGCTTGTCGGGGATGCTGGTACATCGTTATATACAGTTGGCTCACATAAAACTGTACCAAATGTGCGCGAGTATATTGCTGTGGACGGTGGCATGAGCGATAATATTCGCCCAGCATTATATGATGCAAAGTACGAGGCTATTATTGCAAATAAAGCAAATGAAGCCGCAACAGAGACATACACAGTAGCAGGTAAGCTATGTGAGTCAGGTGATAAATTAATTGAAGACGCACAACTACAAAAGGCGCAATCAGGTGATATACTTGCGATGTTCTGCACAGGCGCTTATGGTTATGCTATGGCGAGCAATTATAATCGCGTCGCTCGTCCAGCTGTCGTATTTGTAGAGAACGGACAGCACCAGCTTGTGGTAGCGCGCGAAACGTATGCGCATATTATTGCCAATGATAAAGCGTTAACGTTAAAAAAGGGTGAATAATCATTGCGAAAGAAAAATATTTTAGTATTACTAGCATTACTCGGTGTGGTTTGTCTTTGGGTAGCAGTTTACTGGTTCTTCCTCGTGCCAAACGGTTACATTCAAGCACCACCAAAATAATTAGCAACAGGTAGAAAAAGAGGGAAAAATAATTATGTTAGTTCGTTATAAAAAATCGTTGCAAAAAATAGCGATGGGTTTGTTATCGCTAATGCCAAGTGAGAAAAATATAAAAAAACTTACAGAAACGATTGACGCCTATGCGAAAGACGAGACGCAACATTTATACTTGTGGAAGCAACAAGAAGAATATGTGGGCATTGTAGGTGTCACTGTTGATGGTGAGGTAGCAACCTTACAGCATATTTGTGTTGTGCCATCTTACCGCGGTGAAGGCATTGCAACACAAATTTTGCAGGAGCTTACAGCCTTAGGCATTTATAAAGAAGTATGTGCAATTGATGATATACAGCCATTGTTTGATAAATGTATGGGCTGCATAGCGGAAAATAGATAAAGTGTTGCCTACTGAGTAAACGATTACTTCGTAGGCAGCGCTTTTTTTGGTTGGCGTGCCGCAATAACTTCAGAGCGGTCACGCAAAGTATGCTTGTGCATAATAAAATGCGCATCAAGCTTAGGTAACTCAGCTATACGTGCTGTCACAAGCGATTGTAATTCATCAGTCATAGCTAACTTGTGACGGAGAAGTTGCTCGCGATCAACATACGCAAAGAAGACGTCATCTGCATTCATTAGGATGCGCTTTGCACTCGTACTTAATTTTTGTGCGCCTCGTGTATTGCCACGACGCGCGTGATAAAGTGCTGCAGCGAGCTGAATATAGCCAACAAGAGCATGCTCTTTATCGCCAGGCGCAAGCATTTTCCAGTATTCTTCTGCAACCTCATGACACTCAAAAAAATCGCCAAGGGTAAAGTGGGCACAGTAATCGATAAATAAGGGGTGTAGTTGTGGATGCATAACAAAACTCATTCCTTTATACTTTGATGAGATAAGTATAAAAGAAATTGACTAAAGGTGGTTAATGAATGGCTTATGAAGTAAGTGTAGAAGGTTTTTCAGGCCCGCTCGATTTATTATTACATTTGATTCAGCGCCTTGAAATTGATGTCTATGATATTCCAGTAGCAGAAATCACTGCGCAGTATATGGCGCACATCCATGCTATGCAGGTGCTAGAATTAGACGAAGCAAGTGAATATTTAGTGATGGCAGCGACATTGCTAGCAATTAAAAGTCGCATGTTACTACCTGTCCATGATATAGGTATGGATGATATGGTAGAGGAAGTCGACCCACGTGAGGAGCTTGTACAGCGCCTTATTGAATATAAGCGTTATAAAGAAATTGCTGAGCAACTTGAGGAGCAGAGTGCGAGCGTGATTCCACAATATGTGCGTCCTGCAGCTGATTTATCGGCGTATATGAAGGAGGAGCAATTGGCATTTTTTGATATGGATGTTACCGTGTATGATATGTTAGCTGCCTTCGAAAAAATGTTACAACGAAAAAAATGGCAACAACCTTTAACAACGCGGGTAGCAAGGCAAGAAATTGCAATTAAAGATCAAATGCGCTCTGTGTTTTCGTATTTAAAACGAGCTAAAGGGCGCGCAAGCTTTGCTGATTTATTTGAGGTCGGTAATAAGAGTGCGTTAATCGCCACATTTTTATCTGTGCTCGAATTAATGCGTCAGCAGATGATTAGGATTGAACAACAACAAAACTTTGAAGAACTAACCGTTATTTTAGTGCAAGAGGAGTGGCAAGATGAATACACAGCCGAACTTGATTACCAAAATTGAAGCATTATTATTTGTTGTTGGGGAGGATGGCTTGAGTGAGAAGCAACTCATGCAATTTACAATGGCAACACCAACAGAAATGGCAACAGCTTTAGCTGAGTTACAGGCGAGTTACCAGCAAGAAGGGCGTGCAATTGAGCTGCGTCAAACCGCAGGTGTTTATCGTTTAGTAACGAAGCAGTCAGTCGCCAATGTAGTAGAAAAACTTATTGAAGATCCACCGTTGCAAAGTTTATCGCAGGCTGCGCTAGAGGTGCTAGCTATTGTTGCCTATAAGCAGCCCGTAACTCGTAGTGATATTGAGTTTATCCGAGGTGTTAAGAGTGAGCGACCGCTAAATACACTAGCGGCAAAAGGGCTTGTTACAGAAGTAGGGCGTAATGAAGGTGCGGGGCGAGCGATTTTATACGGGACAACGACAGAATTTTTACATCAATTTGCTTTAAATGATATTACAGAGTTGCCTACTTTACCTGAAGAGGAAGAAGTGAGCGATGACGCAACAGACTTGTTTATGTCCAAGTTTGAGCAAACGTTTGACGAAAATTAAAAGCTATACGGAATGCCGAAAGTGTGACATAATTTCAACGACTAATAAAAGAGGTGGACGAACATTGGAAAGATTACAAAAAGTAATTGCTTACGCGGGTATTGCATCACGTCGTAAAGCAGAACAACTTATCGTCGAAGGTAAGGTTAAGGTTAATGGGCAAGTTGTGAAGGAATTAGGGACTAAAGTGAGTGACACAGATAAAGTAGAGGTTAACGGTGTAAAGCTCGAGAAGGAGCAGAAGGTATACTTCTTATTATATAAACCGCGTGCTACGATTTCAGCTGTAACGGATGATAAAAATCGAAAAACAGTAACCGATATCTTCAAAAATATAGAACAACGCATTTTCCCTGTAGGTCGTTTAGATTACGATACAACAGGCTTATTATTATTAACAAATGATGGCGAATTTTCGTATCAATTAACACACCCTAAATTTAAAATTGATAAAACATATGTAGCACGCGTAAAAGGCATCCCAACAATTGATGGGCTCAAAAAATTACAACGTGGTATTCGTTTAGAAGATGGTAAAACAGCGCCAGCAAAAGTTAGCATGATGTCAACAGATGAAGCGGCAGGCAAGGCTATTTGTGAGATTACCATTCACGAGGGGCGCAATCGCCAAGTGCGTCGTATGTTTGAAGCAATTGGTACACCAGTTGTTAAGCTGAAGCGTGAGCGTTTTGCGTTCCTAGATTTAGGTAACTTGACGCCGGGCGAATATCGTCAATTGACGAAACATGAAGTGAAGAAGTTGCGTGTTTTAGCTGAAACGGGCAAATTGGACTAAGCAAAAGAGTCATAAATCATTCAAGTTTAAAAGCAGAGCATAAACATAACATTTGATATAATGGATATGGCATTTACGTTTTTTAGGGAGGTTTTGACTTCATGGATAAAAAGAAAAAACGCTTAGTAACGCGCACAATTATTTTAGTACTTTTAGTTGTAGCGATTGGCTATGTTGTTTATTCGACAGCAACTAAAGATAAAACAAGCGTGCTACAAGTTGGTGATAAAGCACCTAACTTCTCGCTCGTAGACCTTGAAGGTAATAAACATGTGCTATCTGATTATGAAGGACAAGGTGTATTATTAAATTTCTGGGGTACATGGTGTAAACCATGTGAAAAAGAAATGCCTTATATGAATAGTCAATATGCGCAGTACAAAGATCAAGGTGTTGAGATTTTAGCTATCAACATTGCACAATCAGATTTTGAAGTACAAAAATTTGTTGATCAATACGGGCTAGACTTCCCTGTGGTAATTGATAAAACAAAAGGTGTACGAAATGCATACAACATCATAGGTTTACCCGCAACTATTTTAGTATCACCTGAGGGTAAAGTAACAAAAATCGTAACGGGTGAATTAACGGAGCAACAAATTGGGGCAATGATGGAGTCAATTAAGCCGCAATAATAAGGAGTGTCAGTCACATGGAGAAGGAAAAAATTACTTGTGCTTGTGGACATGTTAACCCTTATGGTACAAAGCTTTGCGAAAAATGTGGTAGACCATTAACAGAGGAAGAAAAGAACACCAAAGTTGTTGATATGCGTTATGACGGTAAAGCCATTCGTTCTAAAACGTATAATCGTTCAATCGTCGACAAAATTTGGAATTTCTTCTCGAGCGTTAAGGTAGGGATTGCGTTAATTATTATTACGCTACTTGCAGCTTCGGTCGGTACATTTTTACCGCAAGAGTTTTATGTCAATGTAGGTACACTTGGCGATAAGGGCGCATACTATGAAAATACGTATGGCACAATCGGTAAAATTTATTATGCATTAGGGCTGTCTGATTTATATAGTTCTTGGTGGTTCCAAGTACTTGTAGGAATGCTTGGTATTTCGATTATCGTAGCGAGTATTGACCGTGGTATCCCACTGCATAAATCATTAACGAACCAACGTGTAAAGCGACACGAGAGCTTTATGAAGCGCCAACGTATCGTAGCACAAGGTGAAGTCGAAGATAATGAGCAAACATTAGCAACGATAGAAAAAGAAATGAAAGCGTTAAAATATAAGGTTCGTCGCGATGGGGATGCATTATTAGCTGAAAAAAATCGCTTTTCTCGATACGGCCCCTATATTAATCACGTAGGTTTAATTGTATTTTTAACAGGTGTATCACTACGCGTTATACCTGGTTTATATGTTGATGAGTCGATGTTGATTCGAGAAGGCGAAACAATTGAAGTTATGGGTATGCCAGGTTATTTCCTTGAAAATGACAAGTTTATTTTGGAAATGCACGAAAACGATAAAGATGGACCATCGGGTGAGCAAGTACGACAAGGTGTTAACGTGGTAGCGAAAAACTTCCAAACGAACGCTAAATTATATAAGCAACCAGAAGGTGCATTACCAGGAGATACTGACAATTTAGAGTTAGTAAAAGAATATTCGATTCGTGTTAACCATCCTTTGCAATATGATGGCTACTCGCTTTATCAAATGGATTACCGTTTAGATGAGCTGTATACGATGACATTTGATTTAGTTAACAAAGAAACAGAAGAGTCTTATGGGCAAGTGACGGTTCAACTAGATAATCCAGAGGCGAAATATGATTTAGGTAATGGTTCAAGTGTTGAGATTTTAAATTATACACCGGACTTTGCAGGCTTTAAAGATGGTGTACCACAAACTAATTTACCAGTGCCTGATAATCCAGCGTTTGTCTTTAAAATGACAACACCTGATACGCCAGAAGGCGAAACGAGCTTTGTGGCGATTCGTAACACATTGGAGCCATTAGGTGAAAACAAAAATATGATGAAGTTTGCTTCAGCAACAACGCGTAACTCATCAGGTTTAACGATTCATAAGGATAGTACGATCCCAATTATTGCTGTTGGTGGTATCATCTTTATGATTGGTGTAGCTATCGGCTCCTATTGGAACCACCGTCGTTTATGGGTACAGGCAACAAAAGATGGCAAGCTTATTCTTGCGGCCCATACTAATAAAAACTGGTTTGGTTTGAAAAAAGAACTTGATATTGTCACGCAAGCAGCGCAATTACCAGCTTACGTTGACCAGCTTGATTTAAATGATTCCGAAGAAAAACAGGAAGGTGACGAAGCATAATGAGTTTAATTAGTCTTAGTGGTAACTTACTATTTGTAGCTTTCCTTGCTTATTTAATTGCAACTTTATTTTTCGGTGGAGCAGTAAAAAATTCACATGATAAAAGGGAAGCGGCAGCTCGCCATGCAGATAAGTGGGGGAAAATTGCGATTATCATTACTATTATTGGTTTTATCGCAAACCTAGGTTACTTTATCACACGTTGGATGTATACAGGTCATGCGCCAGTAAGTAATATGTTTGAGTTTACAACAGCATTTGGTATGTTTATTGTACTGGCATTTATTATTATGTACTTTATGTACCGTGCTACTGTACTTGGTTTAATTGCTTTACCAATCGCTGTATTAATTATTGGTTATGCGGCAATGTTCCCAACAGACGTTAGCCCACTTGTACCATCATTACAAAGTAACTGGCTTACAATCCACGTGCTCTCTGCAGCATTTGGTCAATCTATTTTATCTATTAGTGCTGTAGCAGGTCTTGTGTATTTATTAAAAGTAGTAGATTTAACAAAACCATCTAAAGAGCGCACAGCATTAGAGGCAATAATGTTCTTTGTGGTAGTAGTTATTGGTTTCGTATTAGTAACGTTGGTGTTCCGTGGTATTGGCTACGAAGCGCAGTTTACGTATATGGATAAGGACGAAATTCAACGTGAAATTACGTATGACGTACCAGCGCTATTTGGTATGAATGAATCTGTGGCTTTAACAGAAGGTAAAATGAAGCCGTTAATGGATACACCACCTATTATTAACGCTAAGAAATTAACAACGGTAGCGTGGTCACTATTAGTAGGTTCAATCCTTTACTTACTTATTCGTTTACTATCACGTAAACGTGTAAGTGAGATGCTTAAACCGTTTGTTAAGCGTGCTAACTTAGAGT
This sequence comes from Lysinibacillus sp. BF-4, assembly GCF_000743635.1. Classification (NCBI taxonomy): domain Bacteria; kingdom Bacillati; phylum Bacillota; class Bacilli; order Caryophanales; family Bacillaceae; genus Lysinibacillus; species Lysinibacillus sp. BF-4. The sequence goes on from NZ_JPUW01000001.1 coordinate 254,679, forward strand.
TAATGGACGAGATTGGTTACCGTTCTGTATTAATTGGTTTCCCGGTCTTCACCCTTGGTGCTTTAATCTTCGCTATGATTTGGGCGCAAGAGGCATGGGGTCGCTATTGGGGCTGGGATCCAAAAGAAGTATGGGCATTAATCACTTGGTTGTTCTATGCTGCGTTCCTTCACCTTCGTTTATCAAAAGGTTGGGAAGGTCGTAAATCAGCATGGCTTGCATTAATCGGCTTTGCGATTATGATTTTCAACTTAGTTGTTATTAACTTAATCATCGCGGGACTTCACTCATACGCGTAACGATTGGAGAAGCACATGACGAAAAATGTGCTTCTCTTTTCAATTTGTGAAGTAAATTGTACAATAGATATAGATGAATGTAGAAAGGGGTAACACAATGTCAGACAATATTTCCATCCTTGTAGTAGATGACGAAGATCGCATCCGTCGCTTATTAAAAATGTACCTAGAGCGCGAAGGCTACGAGATTGATGAAGCAGAGAATGGCGAGGAAGCACTAGCCATGACATTAGAAAAAGATTATCACTGTATTTTGCTCGACATTATGATGCCAGAAAAAGATGGATTACAAGTATGTGAGGAGTTGCGTGAGCGTTCTACGACACCCATTATTTTACTTACCGCAAAAGGCGAGGAGGCAAACCGCGTGCATGGCTTTGAAATTGGCGCTGACGATTACATCGTAAAGCCATTTAGCCCGCGCGAGGTTGTGTTGCGTGTGAAAGCTATTTTACGACGCTCACAAGCCTTTGCACCTGCAGCGAACGCATCAACTTCAAAAGACTTAGTTGTCTTCCCGCATTTAATGATTGACCATGATGCACACCGTGTCACAGCGGAGGGAGTAGAAGTTAACCTTACACCAAAAGAGTATGAGCTATTATACTTCTTAGCAAAATCACCAGATAAGGTATTTGACCGTGAGCAATTGTTAAAAGAAGTATGGCATTATGATTTCTTTGGTGATTTACGTACAGTTGATACGCACGTAAAACGACTGCGCGAGAAGCTAAACCGTGTATCTGAAAATGCTGCTAAAATGATTGTTACGGTTTGGGGCGTCGGCTATAAATTTGAGGTCGTGAATGAATAGAATATGGAATAGTGTTGTCGGGAAGCTGTGGGTAACCATCTTGCTTCTCGTTTCATTTGTACTGTTTGTTTTTACCGTACTTATGCTTGAGTTTTTACAAAACTATCACGTGCAACAAGCTGAGTCGTCATTACGACAAACAGCCCATACCATTGCTAGCCTTTATGACGAGGAGCAACTGGATAGTAAGACCGAAAGCATGCTTGAAGATATTTTGCCAGAAGGTACGAATGCCTTGGTGGCTAATACGAGCCGCGATATTGTAATGGCGTTACAAGACGGCAAAAACCAAAAAGAGATTGAACAAACGATTTTAGATAATAAGGCGTTTGCCAAAGTATATTCTACAACTGAGCCAATTGTTAAAGAACTCTTAATGCCATCCTACTCTGAACAAGAAGCAATGGATACGTATTTAGTATTAGCTTTCCCATTAAACGGTGAGAGCGAGATGCACGGGGCAGTCTTTATGTACCAAAACCCAGAGGCCTTACATAAAACTTCTCGTGAGACAACAAAAATTGTCCTATTAGCGGCTATTATCGCCTTTGTATTAACGACCTTCTTTGCCTTTTTCCTATCTTCACGTATTACACTGCCTTTGCGCAAGATGCGTGAAACAGCAATTGAGCTATCAAAGGGTAAGTTTGATAATAAAGTCGTTGCGAGCCAAAATGATGAAATTGGACAACTAGCAAATGCCTTTAACCAAATGGGGCGTCAGTTAAAGCATAATTTAGAGGTTATTAATCAAGAGAAGGAGCAAGTCTCTAATATTTTAACTTCTATGACAGATGCGGTGATTACCTTTAATAGTGACAGCACCATTTTGCTGAGCAATCCACCTGCGGAAAAGTTATTGCAAATGTGGTTTGTAAATAAAGGAAGCCAAAGTAGTGAGCCATTACCACCTGAAATTTATCACATGCTAGATCATGTATTAGTGTTTGAGGATAAATTAGAAGAAGAAATTGAAATGCACGGTGCTTACTACAGCATTACGATAAGCCCGTTGTACGGTGGTAACTCTGTACGAGGCGCAGTAGCCGTTATTCGTGATATGACTGAGCAGCACCGCTTAGAAAAGTTGCGCTCTGATTTTATTGCGAATGTATCACATGAGCTACGCACGCCGATTGCTATGTTACAAGGCTACTCTGAGGCGATACTAGATGAAGTCGTTACTACTGAGGAAGACCGCAATGAAATGATTCGTATTATTTATGATGAGTCACAGCGAATGGGTCGCCTAGTATCTGAGTTATTAGATTTAGCGCGTATGGAAGCGGGACATATGATGCTTAATACAGAAACCTATCCGCTTAATACAGTATTTGAACGTATTACGCAAAAGTTTGCGCAAGTGGCAAAAGAAAAGCACGTTAACTTAATATTTACTAGTGAATTTGAGCCGCATGAGACGGTAGTGTTAGATGAAGATCGCATTGAGCAGGTACTAACAAACTTAATTGACAACGCTATTCGTCATACACTTGAAGATGGTACAGTAAGTGTGAAAGTTGAGCGTGAGGAAACCTTTGTTAAAGTACTTGTGCAAGACTCAGGCGTTGGTATACCACAAGAAGACTTGCCTTACGTGTTTGAGCGCTTTTATAAGGCAGATAAGGCACGTACCCGTTCTAAAGGTGGTACGGGATTAGGTTTAGCGATTGCACGTAATATTGTAAAGGCACATTCGGGTAATATTATGGTGGATAGTGTAGAAGGACAAGGTACAACCTTTACATTTTATTTACCCTTACGTTAAACAAAAGCAGTAGTACTTTACAATTCATTGTAAATTGCCTATGATAGTAGTGTAACAACTAAAAAATATGATTCATCTTCGGGGCAGGGTGCAATTCCCGACCGGCGGTAATTATGCGGTAGCTGTTCGACAGCAACCTATAAGCATACGAGCCCGCGACCTACTCATTTTTGTGAGTAGCTGACTTGGTGCAACTCCAAGGCCGACAGTATAGTCTGGATGGGAGAAGGTGAAGGTACGACATGTGTAATGTCTTTTTTATGCCACACATTTGTCGGACCTTTCTTCTTGCGAGGTGTAATCAGCAAAGAGGAGAGAGTAACATGGAAAAGCAACGCAAGCGCACAAAGTATTTCGTAACAATCGGGATGTTGAGTAGTATTGGCTTTTTACTACATTTATTAAATTTTCCGATTCCACCGTTTCCCGCATTTTTAAAGGTTGATTTTAGTGATATGCCAGCATTACTAGCAGTCATTACAATGGGACCAGCAGCAGGTATTTTAGTAGAGCTATTTAAAAATGTATTGGATTGGTTATTTACAGGTACTGAAACAGGTGTGCCAGTGGGGCATATTGCCAACTTTACTACAGGGGTATTATTCATTATGCCTGTGTATATGGTTTTTAATCGTTTTAAATCTGTGAAAGGGCTAATTACTGGCTTAATCGCAGGGACACTTGTTATGGCTGTCGGCATGAGCTTTTTAAATTATGCTGTATTTTTACCAATGTATACGTACTTTTTAGGTATGGATCAAGTCGTTGGTGATGCATTATACGTTATGATTATCAAAGGTATTTTACCGTTTAATATTATTAAAGGTATTATTATTACAGTTATTATGGTGCTGTTATATAAAGCAATGGATAAATGGATTATTCAGCAGCAAAAGCAGTATCATTACCAATAATTATCAAAAAAGCAGTGTCACGTCTTTCTCGTGATGCTGCTTTTGTGTTTGATGTAGCCTATCCTTTTTGTGAGCTTAAAAGTTTGTTATACTTAGAACTAGTAAATTAACTTACGGGAGATAAAAATATGAGATGTCCTTCATGCCAATATAATGGTACGCGAGTTGTTGATACGCGACCAGTTGATGATAATAAAGAAATTCGACGTCGTAGAGAGTGCGAGTCTTGCAGTTATCGCTTCACAACGTTTGAAAAAATAGAAGAAACACCATTAATTGTTGTAAAGAAAGATGGTTCACGTGAGGAGTTTAGCCGCGAAAAATTACTACGTGGTATGATTCGCGCATGTGAGAAACGTCCTGTGGCCCTTGAGGTGCTAGATGAGGTAGTAATTGCTATCGAAAAAGATTTGCGCCAAATGAGTAATGGGGAAGTACAGTCCGATGATGTAGGCGAAAAGGTTATGGATCACCTTGCGTCTATTGACGAGGTAGCATATGTACGCTTTGCTTCTGTGTACCGCCAATTTAAAGATATTAATGTATTTATTGACGAGATTAGAGAGATTATTGAACGCCAATCGAATGCTAAAAAGTAAGGAGCGTGAGCCTGGTGTCATTATTACCACAAGAGCTTCATCAAAATGATGTTTTTTTTGTTGAGCTACCGCAACAACTTTCCGTTACAGAGCGCCAACTACTAACTCTTTTTTACCAACCTATTGTTGGCGGTAAGGCGTTAAGTTTATATTTTACACTTTGGGCTGAGGGTGAGTTTCAAGCTCAAACACCAACGATGCACTATTTTTTAATGCAAACGTTAGATATGGGGCTACAAGAAATTTTAAAGGCTCGCCTAGCTTTAGAAGCTATAGGCTTAGTGCGCACATGGCGTACAAGTAGTGGTGAAGAACGCAGTTTTATTTATGAGTTAGCACGCCCGCTTGAAGCAGGTGTGTTTTTTGCAGACCCCTTATTGTCGATGATGTTATACAGTAAAATTGGTGAGCGTAATTATCGTAACTTGCGTGCACGCTTTATGGAGCAACATAAAAGTCGTGATCAATTTACAGAGGTTACACGAACATTTACAGATGTTTTTACGCCCGTTAATAGTACAGTACCTACGGATTTAGTAATGCCGGTAGCTATGGCTGAAAGTAAAACCTATCCTTTTATGCAACAAAATTTTGATTTTGCGTTGCTTCAATCAGGATTACAAGAGCACTTAGTGCCTGCTGCAGCTTTAACGACTGAGGTGCGTGAAATGATTGCAAAGCTGGCCTTTTTATACCAGCTTTCACCGTTGGATATGCAAAAGGTTGTCATTATGGCACTAGATGATGATTTAGTGATTTCTGATAAGCAATTGCGTAAAGCCGCCGCAGATTATTATAAATTAACAGTATCCACAGTAATGCCTCAAATTACGCCTGTTTTTGATAAGACAGTAGTTGAGCCTACAGGGCAGAGTAAGCAACAAAAACATTTACATTATTTAGCGACAGCTAGCCCGCTTGAAAATTTGCGTCGTCTTCATAAAGGCGCAACACCTTCAGACTCTGCGGTGCAACTTGTTGAGAGTTTGTATATGCGTTATGGGTTACCAACGGGCGTAGTTAATGTCCTAGTAGAGTATGTCATGTTGATTACTGATATGAAATTACCAAAAAAATTTGTAGAGTCTATTGCAGATCATTGGCGTCGGAAGGATATTCAAACTGTAGAGCAAGCGATGCAATTAGCACGTAGTGAGCAACATAAATACAGTAACTACAAAAAACAAATTAAAGAGCCAACTGTTAAGGAAGTTACGCAACCAGCTTCAACAAATGGTTACGATGGTATTACGCCTTATGCATTTTTAAAACGTTTAAATAACGGGCAAGAGCCATTTGATTTTGTTTTAGCGATGGCAGAGGGGCTTGTAACTAAGCATGGTATGCCAGTAGGTGTAGTAAATGTATTAATGGAATATGCGATGCATGAAACGGATGGTAAGGTATCACAAAAATTTGTAGAGACAATCGCTAGTAATTGGCAACAGCTAGGTATTGCAACAGTAGAACAAGCACTTGAAGCAACAACGGCACAACAAGAAGCTTATCGCCCTCGTGTTACAAGAGAGCATATTATTTCTACTGCTACAACCTATGAAGCAATGATTCCTTATACATTTATGAAGGCGTGTTTAAATAATCAAGAGCCATTTCCTTCGATGGTAGCATTAGCTGAAAATCTAGTGCTAACTTATGGCATGCCAGTAGGTGTAGTAAATGTATTAATCGAATATATTTTGCAAAAAGAGAATGGCAAGCTACCTAAGCGTTTAGTAGAAACTATTGCGAGTGAATGGCGACAACAGCAAGTAAATACAGTCGATGAGGCAAAGGCTATGCTTACACAGCATAAAGCACCTAAAAAATATCGTCCGCGCATTTTAGTATGTGAAGAACAAGCGGCTGGTTATGAACGATATGCCATTACGCCATATGTATTTCTTTGTGAGTTACACAATGGACAGGAGCCGCTTGCAAAGGATAGTAAGCTCTGTGAAGATTTAGTGCTACAACATAAGTTGCCTATTGTCGTGACCAATGTATTAGTCGAATATGTTTTTAAACGTAAGGAAGGGTTATTACCACGTGCTTATGTCGAAGCTATTGCTAATCGTTGGAAACTAAATGGCGTTACCACAGTTGAGCAAGCTTTAGCACAAACAGAGCCAAAACCCTCGTATTCACCAACCATTACAACTGCACCACAAGCAGAAAATGCTTATGATAGTGTTACACCATATCAAATGCTTAAACGCTTAGCTAATGACCAAGAGCCTTTTGCTAATGATGTTAAAGTTGCTGAAGAACTTGTCACATTATATGGTTTGCCAATGGGTGTTGCTAATGTATTGGTAGAGTATGTCTTTACATTGCAAGAAGGGCAGCTACCTAAAAATTATGTGAATACAATTGCGAGCAAGTGGCGTGCTAAATCTATTATGACAGTAGAAGCAGCTCTCGCTCATGTGGCGGAGCAACAAAAAGCATATGAAGAAAGACAGCATAATGGTCGTCGTGTTACAGGCAAAGTAGAGCAAGTGCCAGAGTGGCTGAAGCCAACACAAACACAAGTAGCTTCATCTACAGTTGACTTTGACAAAGAACGAGCATCCATTTTAGCGTCCATTGGTCGCAAAGAATAGAAGGTGAAGAAGTAATGGAACCTATAAAAAAAACACTAGCATCTCAAGTAAATACGCCCTCATTTCAAGCGAGGTATAATGCAGTGCGTGAGCGAGTACTAGGTGATGAGCGTATTCAGGCCTTTATTAAGGCTAATGAGCAGGCTTTGACAGACGAAATGATTGAGGATGCACTACCGAAATTTTTAGAGTATCTCGATCAAGCGCATACTTGCTGTAATGCAGGTAGTGTACGTGCGTGTACAAATGCCGTAGTAGGTTGTGTGCCACGCCTTACGATGCAACCAAATGCTGTCGATGTTATGTATGCCACTTGTCCTCAAAAATATAAGGAAGAAGAAGAACGTGCGGTAGCGGCTATGATTAGTAGTTTACACATGCCGCGTGAAACGCTAACGGCTTCGCTTTCTACAATGGCAATGGACACAGGTGCACGTTTAGAAATTGCACGCTTTGTTGCTAACTTTATTAATCAAATTAAGGAAACAAAAGAAATGCCGTCAAAAGGCTTATATATTTACGGCGGTTTTGGTGTTGGCAAATCCTTTATTTTGGGCGCAGTAGCAAATGAGCTTGCCAATATTCAAGTGCGCTCGGTGCTTGTCTATGTGCCTGAGTTTTTACGTGAAATTAAGCAAGCGATTGATGATAAAACACTACAACAAAAAATGGACTTTGTTAAAAAAGCACCTGTATTAATGCTAGATGACTTAGGCGCAGAATCACTAACGAGTTGGTCACGAGACGAAATATTAGGCGCGATTTTACATTACCGTATGGCAGAGGGGTTACCCGTTTTTGTTACGTCAAACTTTGACTATAAAAGCCTAGCGGACCATTTAACGTATGTACAAAACCACCAAGAGCCAGTAAAAGCTGCGCGTATTATGGAGCGCATTCAATCCACAACCGTGCCCATTCAACTGGATGGTACAAATCGTAGACAATATTAGTTTGCAAAAATAATGAGACGAGCGTATAATGACGTTATTCAAATAGTAAATGCAATGACTAGGATATGGATTTTATCAAACGACTTAACAGAGAGGGAAGGCTTGGCTGTAAACTTCCTAAGTACGCGGTAACTATTTACTCCCTATGAGCAGCAAGAGGGTTAAATCTCTTGCCGTCCCCAGCACGTTAGCTGATGTAGGAGCTTCGTCTGAACTTTGTTCGGAAGGAAGAAGGGTGGAACCACGAGCACAAGCCTCGTCCCTTTTGGGATGGGGCTTTTTTGTGTACAAAATTATGAGGAGTGTCGACTTATGGCAGAGATGATTAAATTAACTTTTCCGGATGGTGCAGTAAAGGAATTTGAAAAAGGCATCACAACAGACGAAATTGCAGGCTCAATTAGCCCAGGACTTCGCAAAAAAGCTTATGCAGGTAAAGTGAACGGAACACTTGTTGACTTATCTACACCACTTGAGCAAGATGGCGACATCGCTATTATTACACAGGATGATGAGGAAGCTTTAGAAGTATTACGTCACTCATCAGCGCACGTTTTAGCGCAAGCAGTTAAACGTTTATACCCTGACGCAAAATTAGGTATTGGGCCAGTTATTGAAAATGGCTTCTACTATGATATTGATTCACCAACACCAATTACAGCAGAAGATTTACCTGCTATTGAAAAAGAAATGAAAAAAATTATTGCAGAAAACTTCCCAGTAGAGCGCAAAAATGTTTCGCGTAAAGAAGCACAGGCGATTTATACAGAAGTAGGCGATGAATATAAATTAGAGCTACTTGAAGCCATTCCAGAGGATGAGCAAGTATCAATTTACTACCAAGGTGAGTTCTTTGACCTTTGCCGTGGTGTACATGTACCATCAACAGGGAAATTACGTGAGTTTAAATTATTATCACTAGCAGGCGCTTACTGGCGCGGTAACTCAGATAATAAAATGTTACAGCGTATTTATGGTACAGCTTTCTTCAAGAAGGAAGATTTAAAGCATCACCTACAAATGCTTGAAGAAGCAAAAGAACGTGACCACCGTAAATTAGGTCGTGAACTTGAAATCTTCACAACGAATCAAACAGTAGGTATGGGTTTACCACTTTGGTTACCAAATGGTGCAACAATCCGCCGTACAATTGAGCGTTATATCGTAGACAAAGAGTTGTCACTTGGCTACCAACACGTATACACGCCAGTACTTGGCTCTAAAGAGTTATATGAAACTTCAGGTCACTGGGATCACTACCAAGACGATATGTTCCCAGCAATGGAGCGCGATAACGAAACATTTGTACTGCGCCCAATGAACTGCCCTCACCATATGATGGTATATAAATCAAAAATGCGTTCATACCGTGACTTACCAATCCGTATCGCAGAGCTTGGCAACATGCACCGTTATGAAATGAGTGGTGCAGTATCAGGTTTACAACGTGTACGTGGTATGACATTAAATGACGGTCATAACTTTGTGCGCCCTGACCAAATTCGTGATGAGTTAGTACATGCATTAGAGTTAGTACGTGCAGTATATAAAGACTTTGGTATTGAGGATTTCCGTTTCCGTTTATCATACCGTGACCCAGCAGATACTACGAAGTATTTTGATGATGATGCGATGTGGGAAAAGGCGCAAGCAATGCTTAAAGAAGCAGCAGATACTGTTGGCTTAGCATATTATGAGGCAGAGGGCGAAGCAGCTTTCTATGGTCCTAAGATTGATATTCAAGTAAAAACAGCAATTGGTAAGGAAGAAACACTATCAACGGTACAACTTGACTTCTTATTACCAGAGCGCTTTGACTTATCATACATTGGTGAAGATGGTAAACCTCACCGTCCTGTTGTTATTCACCGCGGTGTAGTATCAACAATGGAGCGTTTTGTAGCCTTCTTACTTGAAGAGTACAAAGGTGCATTACCAACATGGTTATCACCAGTGCAAGTACAAGTTATCCCTGTATCAAACGAAGCACATTTTGATTATGCAAAAGATGTACAGCAAAAGCTAACAGCACTTGGCTACCGTGTCGAAATGGATTACCGTGAAGAAAAACTTGGTTATAAAATCCGTGAAGCACAAATGCAAAAAATCCCGTATATGCTTGTGATTGGTGATAAAGAGGTTGAAGCAGGTGGCGTGAATATTCGTCGCTATGGTTCAAAAGCTTCTGAAACCGTATCATTTGATGAGTTTGCAACAATCATTGCTCAAGACGTAGACAATAAATAAAAAATATCCCTATAGCGTGACCTATTAAAGGTCTATGCTATAGGGATTTTTGTTAGTTTTTAAATTGGGCAACGGATTGTTGAAGTTCAACAGATCGGTCGCTAAGTTGCGCGGCAACTTGTTGCATTTCTTGTAGTGAAGCATTTTGTCCCTCAATCATTTCAAGTGAAGCGGACGAGCCTTCTGCTAAATTACTAGCATTTGTTGCGATTTCATTAACGGAAGCGGCAACCTCCTCAGCAGCTGCAGATATTTCTTCAGTAACTGCTGAAATATCTTCTACTTGATTTTGCATCGCATCAATTGCACTTGTGATGTCTATAAAGGCGCTACCTGCATCATTAATAATCGTTACACCTTGTTCAACGGTAGTTAAGTTAGCATGCATAGCTTTGCCAGCATTACGTGTTTCGGATTGGATATCTGTAGTGAGTGCGCTGATTTGTGAGGCAGAGGCATTAGATTGCTCGGCCAGTTTACGTACTTCGTCAGCTACAACAGCAAAGCCTTTACCATGCTCACCAGCACGTGCGGCTTCAATTGCAGCATTGAGTGCAAGTAGGTTTGTTTGGTCTGTAATATCTGCAATTACTGCAGTGATTTTTTCGATTTGTTCAGATTGTTCGATTAAGCGTTCAATCATAGCTGTCATTGACTGCGTTGAACTATGAATCGTCGTCATCTGCTCTGCAGCCGAGCGGATAGTTGTGCCACCTAAGTGAGCAATAGCGGCTGTGTCTGTAGCAGATTGTTGCAACAGTTGTGTTGATTCGGCAATGCGTTGTACCGCCTGAGCTGTTTCGTCCATCGCAACGGAGCTATCATTTGCTGCTTGTGATGTGCCAATCATATTATCTGTTACGGCACGCGTTGCAGTTGATACGCGTTCAGATGTATTTGCAACTTCTGTTGTTGAAGCAGAAAGTTGAGCAGCTGTAGCACTTAAGTGATTGGCGTTATCAGCTAAAGAGGTAGTTAAGGTGATTAACATATGCTTCATTTGATTAAATGAGGCTGTTAATTGCCCAACTTCATCCTTACTAGCAACAGGTAAATCTTGTGAGCGTAAGTCACCTGTAGCTACAATACTCACTTCTTGTTGTAAAGCACGAATAGGTTTAACAATAATACGTGTTACAAACATACCGATTAAAATACCTAAAATAACGGATATGACCGCAATTGTTAATGCCACATAGCCTGCTTGAGAGGCTACATCTTCAGCTTGTTTACGTACATCGGTAATGGATGAACTAATCGCATCTGATAGTTCCTTAGTTGATTCGCTAACTGCTGCATCATGCTTGGCTACTTTATCAACATACATTGTAAGTGCTTCTGTAGCTTGGTTATTTGTATAAAGAGCAATCGTTGTTTCGCCATCTTTCATAAAATCAGCGTGCGCATTAATAACAGCTGTAATTAATGCTTGTCCACTATTTGTATCTGCTTTGCTTTGTAAATCCTTCAGTGTTTGTTGCTTATGTTCCTCTACCTTCGTAAAGTTGGCTTCTGCACCAGGGACATCTAATAGTACATTTTGCACAGCAGACATTTGTAATGAAAAGTCCTCCTCTAATGAGCGCAGTGACTCAAGTAAGGGTAGTGAAGCGTTGAGTGTTGTATCGTATTGATGTTCAACATTTTTGAGTTGCCAAAAAATCGTAGCACACGCAATAATCGTTAGCGTATTAAGTACAGCTACAACAGCAATAAATTTTTGACGTATCGTCATGAGCCTTTCCTCCTTCAATAATAAAATTAGGAACTATACTTAATATACTATAGTAAAGACCTAGAGGGGTATAAAAAAATAAGGAAAGGTTATTGACAGTTTAAAATGTGCATGATAATATAGTTAAGGTTAATGAATACAGATTGTGGTTGAAGAAGAGGCTGCCCGCTTCTCACCTGAGTTAGACGCTCGTATGAGTTGTTTACAGGTTTGACACGTTGAATTGTAACGCATACACTTTGCGTTTGCACATATAGCGGGCGGACATTTCTTATATGTCCGTCCTTTTTTTATGGACATCGAGAAGTGTACCGTTCAACAGGGCATATAAGCCCACTCATGTATTCGCGACAACACTTGGAGGTGGATTACTATTAGCAAAGACATGTATGTAAACGAAGGCATTCGCGCACGTGAAGTCCGCTTAATCGATCATAATGGTGATCAGTTAGGTGTGAAGTCACGCAACGAGGCGTTAGAAATCGCTACTCGTGTAAACTTGGATCTTGTCCTTGTAGCCCCTCAAGCGAAGCCACCAGTCGCTCGTATCATGGACTATGGTAAGTTTAAGTTTGAGCAACAGAAAAAAGATCGCGAAATTCGTAAAAATCAAAAGGTTATCAATATGAAAGAGGTTCGTCTGAGCCCGACAATTGATGAGCACGATTTCCAAACGAAACTTCGTAATGGTATCAAGTTCCTTGAAAAAGGAGACAAAGTCAAAGCTTCTATTCGCTTCAAAGGTCGTGCGATTACGCACAAAGAGATCGGTCAACGCGTATTAGATCGCTTTGCAGAAGCTTGTGCTGAAGTCGCAACGGTTGAAACAAAACCGAAGATGGAAGGCCGAAGCATGTTCTTAATTATGCAACCTAAGAACGAAAAATAATTTTCACTTGAGTTTAGGAGGAATTTCAAATGCCAAAAATGAAAACTCACCGCGGCGCGGCGAAACGTTTCAAAAAGACAGGTACAGGTAAATTAAAGTTTGACCGTGCATACGGTTCTCACTTATTCGCTAACAAATCTACTAAGCAAAAACGTCACTTACGTAAAGGTAAAGTAGTTTCTTCAGGCGATTTCAAACGTATCCGTACATTATTAACTTACATGAAGTAATAAAAACAAAACAAACACATTCATTCACATGAATTAGCAGGAGGTAATTGGTATGCCACGCGTAAAAGGCGGAATTGTAACGCGCAAGCGTCGTAAAAAGGTTTTAAAATTAGCTAAAGGTCACTTCGGCTCGAAGCATAGATTATATAAAGTTGCGAACCAATCAGTAATGAAGGCAGGTATGTACTCATACCGTGACCGTCGCAACAAAAAACGTGACTTCCGTAAATTATGGATTACACGTATCAACGCAGCTGCACGCATGAATGGTCTTTCTTATAGCCGTTTAATGCACGGTTTAAAATTAGCTAACATCGATGTAAACCGTAAAATGCTTGCTGATTTAGCTGTTACAGATGCACAAGCATTTGCTCAACTAGCTGAAACTGCTAAACAAGCAGTAGCAAAATAATTTACACAAGAGCCGACAAATTCAATACGAATTTGTTGGCTCTTTTTTGTTAAGGAGTTGAGTAAAGTGCATGAGGTTATACTAGGGTATATGGCGGTGATGTCATTATCACTCGTTATTTGCATGGGTTATGATAAATCACAGGCAAAAAAGCATAAATCGCGCATTGCAGAAAAAACGCTATTTACATTGGCGATTTTTGGTGGTGCTGTTGGTGGTGTACTTGGCATGTATTTATTTCGTCATAAAACACGAAAAAACAAATTTGCATTTGGCTTTCCATTACTTGCAGCCGTGCAAGTATTTTTAGTCGTTCAAATTTGGTCGTAGATTTGGTAAAGTAAATAGAAGTTAAGCAGTTGAGGAGAGTTGAGATGAGTAAAAAAAATGAGTGGTCAAGTAAAGTAGGTTTTATTTTGGCTTCAGCAGGCGCGGCTATTGGGCTAGGCGCTATTTGGAAGATGCCTTATGTAACGGCGCAAAGTGGCGGGGGCGCATTCTTTTTAATTTTTGTTGCGTTTACGTTATTAATAGGTTTACCAATGTTGTTATCTGAATATATTATTGGACGTAATGCACAGGCAGAGGCAGTGACGGCGTATAAAAAGCTAGCACCTGCTACTAATTGGGTATGGTTAGGACGTATGGGCGTTATTGGTTGCTTTTTATTACTCACTTTTTACAGTGTAGTAGGCGGCTGGATTACACTCTTTACAGGCTATGCGTTAACAGGTGGGTTAATTGGTGATGGTATTGATGCTGGCCAAATTTTTGGTGCTGTGACGAGTACACCAAGCACAACACTTTTTGGTTTAGCCCTATTTACATTAGCTAATGTAGTCGTTATTTCATTAGGTGTACAAAATGGTATCGAAAAAATGAATAAAATCATGATGCCGTTGCTTTTTGTGTTATTTATTGTACTCGTTGGGCGTGCATTAACACTAGATGGTGCGATGGAGGGCGTAAAGTTCTTTTTATATCCTGATTTTTCTAAGACAACAGGAGAGTCATTGTTATATGCACTGGGGCAATCCTTTTTTGCGCTAGCAGTAGGTATGTCGTGCCTAGTAACGTATAGTTCATACTTAAAAAAAGATGTGAGTTTACCACAGGCAGCAGGCTCAGTAGTAACATTAAATATTTTAGTATCCTTACTTGCGGGTTTAGCAATTTTTCCTGTAGTATTTGCGACAGGGCTTGAGGCAAAAGCAGGACCAGAGTTGTTATTTATTGTACTGCCAGCAGCCTTTGGTCAAATGCCATTTGGTGAAATCTTTTTAGCTTTATTTTTAGTGCTGTTTTTATTTGCTACATTAACGTCATCTTTTAGCTTATATGAAATTATTGTAGCAGCACTTGTTGAAAAGTTTGGGCTAACACGTGCGCAACTGACAATGATTTTAGGTGTTGTCGTATTTATTGCGGCGATTCCTTCAGCATTAACATCAAGTGTGTTAAGTGACGTTACGATTTTTGGTAAGACAATTTTTGATGCTACAGATTTTTTAGTGTCTAATATTATTTTACCAATTGGGAACTTGCTAATTGCGATTTTTGTCATTCATGTGATGAAGCGTGAACGCGTTAAAGCTGAATTGTTACAAGGGAGTAACGTGAGTCCTTTATTTTATACGGTGTACCGTGTATTGATGACGTATGTAGTGCCTGTAGCGATTAGTATTGTTATTTTGTATACAATTTATGAAAAATTTATAGCATAAGAAAAAGCTGAGGCGTGCCTCAGCTTTTTTTATCCCATAATATTATAGCCACCATCAACATAGATGGTTTCGCCTGTAACACCGCGTGACAGTGGAGATAACATCACAAGCGTCATATCTGCTACTTCATCTTGTTGTACATTACGTTTTAGTGGCGCAGTTTCTTCGATTTTGTGTAAAATTGTATTAAATGATGGAACACCTTTAGCAGCAAGCGTGCGAATCGCGCCTGCAGAGATAGCATTAACACGGATATTATCCTGACCAATATCAGCAGCTAAATAACGCATAGAAGCTTCTAGTGCAGCTTTAGCTACGCCCATTACGTTATAGCCGTCTAGTACGCGCTCTGCGCCTAAATAAGACATTGTAACAATTGATCCGCCCTCTGTCATATAAGGGTGAGCGGCCTTAGCAGCTGCGATTAATGAGTAAGCGCTTGTATCTTGTGCGAAGGCATAGCCGTCACGAGAAGTATCTAAAAAGCGATTTTTTAAGTCCTCACCGTTTGCAAAAGCTACTGAATGGACAACGCCATGAATGACACCGACTTTTTCGCCAATGGTAGTGAAAGCTTGCTTTGTACTCGCGTCGTCATTTACATCGCACTGTACAACTAATGATGTGCTTTGGTCATTCTTCTCAAGTAATTGTGTAAGCTTTTTTAATGAACGTTCTTGACGGTAAGTAAAGATGACATTAGCGCCAGCGTCAAATAATTTTTTTGCAATGCCCCAGGCAATACTGCGGTCATTTGCAACACCCATTACGACAATATTTTTATTTGTTAATTGCAACATATGTAGCAACTCCTTTGTGTTATCAGTTATTAGTACCAACTACTAATTATAGTACCATGCAAAAAAATGAGATGCAATAAAAAAATGCCTGCGCGTAGGCACAGACATTTAGGTAAAGACTATTCAAATTTTAATGAGTCGCCGTCAAATGTTTCGTCAGCAACTTTGATTGAGTCAGTTGGGCAACCTTCAAAAGCATCCTGCATATCTTCTAGCAGGTCTTCTGGTACGCCAGCTGTACCCATGTTATCATCTAAAATAACGAAGGCAATACCTTCATCATCATAGTCATAAATATCAGGCGCAGCTGCACCACAAGCGCCACAAGCGATACATGTATCTTTATCGACAATCGTGTACTTAGTCATTTATATTCTCTCCTTTGCATTTCCGCTAATCGTTCTCTTATCATTTTAAAGATGTTCCGCATACATTTCAACAGTAACTATCGAAACGGAGGATTTTGCTGTGAATTTTCATCTATTAGTTCGACAAATTTTAGTGATATTTAATGGTGAGCGTACGATTGCAGCGCCTTACCATTTATTAAAAGGAAAAAAATCATCTCAAACACTTGAAGATGTTGCCTTATTCCACTTGCATAACTTTTATCGCATTCTGCCGCAGTTAGAGCGTGCGGTGTATGAGCAGGCAATTTTGCAACTAGAGCAGGAAGGTGTACTGACGATAAGTAATGACAAATCTTATCGTATTGAGCCAATGCCATTAGTAAGCTATCACTTTAACGGCTGGCGCTACCAAGGGTTAGAGGCTATCTTTTTTAAACGTTTACAATTGACTGTACAAACGTTATCTCAGCATCAAGCGCAAGATATGAAGTTTGCGCCTGTTGTGAGTGACACTACAATACAACAATTTACTCGACAATTTTTACAGCAAGCTACGTATCAGCAAGGAGAGTTAAGTGCAAAGCTCTATCAAGAAATCGTGACTACACTTAAGCAAACAATTATGACAGAGGACCAACGTATGCTGATTAGTTACCGTCTAAGCGGTTATGAGCAACCAGCGCAAACATTAAGACAACTGGCGTTAGCAACAAATCATACAGTACTTGACGTGCAATTATTGTTAATAGAAGCACTTCACATTTGGTTGGATACGCTAGATACACCACTACTTTTTGCATTGCGTCAAGGGTGTGTGAGTGAGCAAGCATTAACTGAAACAGCAGCAAAAACCAATGTTTTACTTGAGCAAGGATACACTTTTGAACAAATTTGTCATTATCGCCACTTAAAAGCAAGTACCATTCAAGATCATATTGTAGAAATCGCGCGCAATATGGCAAGTTTTGACGTTACGCCTTATATAGACAGTGCAACACTGCAACGTGTACACCAAGTCGTTAGACAGATGCAAACAAAGCGCCTAAAAGTATTGCATGAGCAGACAGGTTTGCCGTACTTTCAAATTCGTTTAGCACTCACAAGGGAGGGATAGAGATGTTACAACAAGCGCTACAACATTACTTTGGCTATGCTAGTTTTCGTCAAGGGCAGGAAGAAGTTATTACGCAATTACTTGAAGGTAAGGATGTTGTGGCTCTGTTACCAACAGGTACAGGAAAATCTTTATGCTACCAATTAACAGGTAAGATAAAAGGAGCGCCTGTGCTTATTATTTCGCCACTATTATCTCTCATGCAGGATCAGGTAAATCAAATGAAAAAAATGGGCTTTAAACGTGTCATTGCACTAAATTCCTTTTTAACACGTGAACAGTTTACGCAGGCACTTAATCAATTACCACATTACGAATTTATTTTCACTTCACCAGAGATGTTACAAAATGAATTGGTGACAAATAAACTTCGTGCTATGCCACTTGGTTTGATTGTGATTGATGAGGCTCATTGTATTTCTGAGTGGGGGCATGATTTTCGTCCGGATTATTTACGTCTTCAAACGCGGCTAAATTACTATAATCGCCCACCAATTGTTGCCCTAACGGCTACTGCAACACCTGCAGTAATTGCCGATATAAAGTATGTACTGCAAATGGAGCATGCGAGCACGTATATTGCAGCGATTGATCGTAAAGAAATACATTTACAACGAAAATGGTTTACAACTGCGCAAGAAAAGGTAAATTGGATTGAGGACTATGTTAGCACCACGCTTGGGCCAGGTATTATTTATACTAGTTCAAGGAAGCGTGCAGAACAGTTAGCAGAGGTGCTTCGTAAGTGGCATATTACTGTAGCAGCCTACCATGGTGGCGTTAGTAACGAAGACAGACAGTTGATTCAAGAGCAGTTTTTAGCAAATGATATCGAATGGATTATTGCTACTAGTGCTTTTGGTATGGGCGTACATAAAACAAATATTCGTCACATTATTCATGAAACGATGTCGCCTACTTTATCAAGCTATATGCAAGAGATTGGGCGAGCAGCACGCGATGGACAGGATGCCCTAGCTACTGTTTTATGCACGCAAACAGATTATGATGTGTTGCAATTTTTAATGGACACCTTGCCAAGTGAGCCAATGATTAAGCAATATTATGCAGGAGCTGACCAACCTCTGCGCGAGCTAGATCAGCGTTTGCTCGCTTATTGGCATTCAATGTATCGTTGTGATGAGGCTATTCACTATCGTGATGAGCTGTATTTAAGTAAACGACGCGCTTTTGACGCAACCCGAAATTATATGGAGACGTCTTCATGTTTACGTGCAACCTTAGTACAGTATTTTGAGCAAAGCGTTCAAGTTGTTGATGCCTGTTGTACAAATTGCGGATTGCAAGACGCTAGCTTTAAAGAACTGCGTCGTATTACGCATTTATCAGCGCAAACCCCACATTGGACATTGCGTTTACAGCAAATGCTGTTAAAATGATACAGTGCATACAGAAACATTTACAAGCACAGCGTTTTTCGTCATAATATATGATAGTAATCTTAGTTGGAGGGTCGAATTATGGATAAAGATGATTACAAAGATAAATTTGAAGAGCATCGCCAAACAATTGATGGCGAAGAAGAAGAAGTACCACAAAAAATGTCACGAACTGAACGATACCGTGGCGATAAAAATGAAAAACCTGAAAAGAAAAAGCGTCACTTAATGGAGTATCTTTCCATTACATTTATCTTAATTTTAATTTCTATACTTATTTTTGTATGGTTATTTTATGAGCCAGGACAAAAAGTAACAGAGGTTAAAGATGGCGATGAGGTAGAAGTAGTAAAAGATGGTGAGCCAGCAAGTAAAGATAAAGACAAAGATGCTGACAAAGAAGACAAAAAAGCTAAAGAAGAAAAAGCAGCGCTAGCTAAGAAGAAAGCTGAAGAAGCAAAAAAAGCTGAGGAAGAGCGTCAAGCTAAAGCACAGCAAGAGCAAGATCAGCACAAAGCTGAAGAAGCAAAAAAAGCTGAAGAAGCACGCCAAGCGGAAGCAAACCGACAGGCAGAGGCAGCGCGTCAAGCTGAAGAAGCACGAAAAGCTGAAGCAGCACGTCAAGCGGAAGCAAACCGTCAAGCAGAGGCAGCACGTCAAGCTGAGGAAGCAAAAAAAGCACAACAGCAACAACAGCAGCAACAACAAAAACCACAGCAGCCACAAGCAGGTACACATACTGTACAAGCGGGTGAAACATTATACCGTATCGGCGTAAACTATTATGGTAGTGGGGATGAAGCAACATTACAAAAAATCCGTGCAGCAAATGGTTTAAGTTCTAACAATATTGTAGTTGGTCAACAAATTACGTTGCCATAAAATTTAGTAAATTGTCGATGTAGCTTAATTGCTATTTCGGCAATTTTTTTATGAGAAGAAGGGTAAATGATGACATATTTAATTAGCATAGCGGTGTTATTGTTGGGCTATATGCTTGCGCTAGCACATCGTAATACAATTAAGATACATCATGCTGATGCACCTATCACAAAAGACTGTAAGCTGTATTTTATTTCGGATGTACATAACCGAAAGATTAACCAGCGTATGTTAATGCGTGTAGGTAAAGTGGATGCTGTAATTATTGGTGGAGATTTTTGTGATAAGCGTACTTCTTTTGCACGCCTAGAAGAAAACCTTCGACGTCTTAGCACGTGTGGTAAGTTATATTTTGTGTGGGGCAATAATGACCGTGAGTTAAATGAAGTGAACCTGCGTGCAATATTTAAACAATATGATGTAACACTATTGGAAAATAGCGCAGTGCCATTAACAAAAGATATTTGGCTAAGTGCAATTGAAGATACTTCCTCACGTAAGTACAGCTTTGAAGCGGCATTGCAACATGTGCCAGAGGATGCCTATCGTATTTTTGTATCCCATAATCCAGCAGTGTTTCCACGTGTGCTAGCTGCGCATACCGTAAATTTTTTACTCGCAGGGCATTGGCATGGTGGTCAAATACGTTTAGGACCACTAGGCGTACGTCCTAATGGATCGTATGCTATTGTGCAGGGTGTGCCTACACTTATTAGCAATGGCTACGGCACTACGCTGTTACCATTACGCTTAGGCGCTGCACCACAAACGCATATAATTACGTTACATGCGACGAAGGATGTATAATAGAAGCTGACAAAGTAAAAGGAGTGTTAGGCATGAATAAAGTAGATGCGATTATTGTAGGTGGAGGGCCATGTGGCTTAGCTGCTGCTATTGCGCTACAAGAAAAAGGGATGCGTCCTATCGTTATTGAAAAGGGCAATGTAGTAAATGCGATTTACAATTATCCAACGCATCAAACCTTTTTTAGTACAAGCGAAAAATTAGCGATTGGGGATGTACCGTTCATTATTGAAGGACGTAAGCCGAAACGCAATCAGGCGCTTGTTTATTATCGTGAGGTCGTAAAAATGAAGGACATTGATGTTCATCGCTTTGAACGCGTTACGAGCGTAGTAAAAGAGGGTGAGCAGTTTACTGTTACAACGGATAAGGCGATGTATCAAACGCCTTATGTAGTCATTGCGACAGGTTATTACGACAGCCCTAACTATTTACAATTACCAGGTGAAGATTTACCAAAAGTGCATCATTATTTTAAAGAAGCGCATGAATTTTTTGATACAGATGTATTAGTTATTGGTGGTAAAAACTCAGCTATTGATGCAGCGTTAGAGTTAAATAAAGCACGCGCACGTGTAACCGTTGTTTATCGTGGCTCTTCTTATTCTTCAAGTATTAAGCCGTGGGTATTACCAGAGTTTGAAGCTTTAGCACGCACAGGTGAAATTACAATGCACTTTAATACAGACGTTGTTGCGATTTATGACAATTACGTTAAATTAAATGTGGACGGGAAAGAGCTAGAACTTAAAAATGATACTGTATTTGCGATGACAGGGTACCATCCTGACCACAGTTTTATTAAGGCAATGGGTGTAGAGATGGATGACGAAACAGGTCGCCCAACATTTAATCCAGAGACAATGGAAACAAATGTCTCAGGCTTATTTATTGCGGGTGTAATTGCGGCAGGAAACAATGCCAATGAGATTTTTATCGAGAATGGTAGATTCCATGGTGGCTGTATTGCGGATGCCATTATGAAGAAATAACAGCGAGGAGTGGGCAGATTGAAAAAGAAAGTAGCCTTAGTTACAACAGGAGGTACTATTGCGAGTACACGCAATGCTGCCAATAAACTAGAGTCAGGTAAATTAAATGGTAACGAAATTTTAGCGATGTGTCAGCTTGAACAGGAGATTGACATTGTATTAGTAGATTTATTTCAAGTACCCTCAATGCATATGTCCTTTGAACATCTCAACACATTGCATAAAAAAATTATTGAATTACTACAAGACCCTAAGTTAAGCGGTATAGTCGTGACGCACGGTACGGACAGCTTAGAAGAAACTGCCTACTTTTTAGAGCTTACTATTATGGATAAGCGCCCAATTATCGTAACGGGTTCGCAAAAATCGCCAAGTGACCCAGGCACGGATGTGTATGCTAACTTGCGTAACTCATTATTAGTTGCAGCAGACGATGCGAGTGATGGTATTGGTACTTGTGTAGTTTTTAATGAAAAAATTGTTCATGCTAAATATGTGAAAAAAATTCACTCCTCAAGTATTAACGGCTTTGGTTCCATTGGTTATGGCATGCTAGGTTTTATTGATAATGATGAGGTAATCATTTACCAAAAGCCAACAAAGCGTGAGCACTATGCGATTCAACCAAGTTACCCACAAGTAGAGATTGTTTACGCACATTTAGGTGCAGGGGCAACGATTTTAGAGTTGCTTGCTACAACGGATGTCAAAGGCATTGTACTAGTAGGTGCAGGGCGTGGACAAATTACACCTGCTATGACGGATGCTGTGCAAAAGCTATGTCAACAAGGCGTTAAAATTGTGCTTACGACAGCGACAGACGAGGGGCGTGTGTTCCCAACGTATGATTATTATGGTAGTGCTAATAATTTAGAGCAACATGGTGTTATTATGGGTGGCGATTTTGATGCAAAGAAGGCATGTATGAAGTTACGCCTTATGTTAGCTAATCACGACCAGCATTATGCAACATTTATGCATTGATAATTTATCATCTTTTTTGCAATAAAAATGGTATACTTAACGTATGTTTTTTTTGAAAGGAGCGTGCTTATGTTCATCTTGTTGTCAGCGGCGATTGCACCAAGTTTAGCTTTATTTAGCTATTTCTATTTGCGCAATCAGATGGCTACTGAACCGAGAAGAACGCTCTTTCATACGTTTATTTATGGTGTGTTAATTACCTTTCCAATCCTTTTTTTACAGTATGTTTTTGTAGAAGAGGGCGTGGTAGCTCATGGTTTTGCACAAGATGTTTTATTTTCGAGCACCATTGAAGAGTTTTTTAAATGGTTTTTGTTGCTTATTGCGATTTACAACCATGTGGAGTTTGACGATCCTTATGACGGCATCTTATATGGTGCAAGTATTTCTTTAGGGTTTGCTACAGTAGAAAATGTACTCTATCTTATTACTTTTGGTGTGGACACCGCATTTTTACGTGCGTTGCTTCCTGTATCAAGCCATGCACTTTTTGGTGTAGTAATGGGGTATTATTTTGGTCAGGCCAAAATTTCGCGTAATGAACGTAGTAAGGAACTGCTCGCTATTGCGCTTTTTGCGCCAATGGCATTACATATTATTTACAACGGCATTTTAACATTTAAAGGTCAGTGGATGTATTTAATTGTGCCCTTTATGTTGTTTTTATGGTGGTTTGGCTTACGTAAGGTCAAGCTTGCTCACCAAGACCTTGTGCGCCATTTGCATGAACAAAATAAACTGTGATGAGTATAATCCAAAGCGGAAGAGGAGGGTGCTGCTAATGTATAGCAGTGGACGATGATGGACTTAAAGGCAGGTACGATACTTTATTTAGAGCCTACACATAGCGAGCGTGTTGAGCGTTTTCGTTGTAAGGTAGCGGAGGTAAAGGAAGAAGGTATTTTTGTTGACTATCCTGTTAACACGTTGACAAAGAAGACCGCGTTTTTAGTGGATGGTATGCAATTTAGAGTAACGTTTTCAGTTGATAACCTGCACTCTTATGCTTTTTATACGGATATTATTGGTCGTCGTGTTGTAGGCAATATTCCGATGATGATTTTAGCGCTACCTAATCCTGCAGACGTACATAAAATTCAGCGTCGTGAGTATGTACGTGTAGAAACACCTGTAGATATTGCACTAACGATTGACGGGCAGCATCATCAATATGTAACCGAGGATATTAGTGCAGGTGGTGTGGCGGTTAAATTACGAAATGATACAGCATTAACCGAGGGTATGGAGGTCCAAGCGACAATTGTATTACCCTTTGCGGATGGTAATATCTCGTATGTGACAACAGATGCCAATGTGGTACGTATTTTTGAAAAAGAACCGATGACGCTTGCTTCTGTACAATTTACAGATACTGATGACTTAGACAAGCAACATATTGTGCGCTTTTGTTTTGAGCGTCAATTAGCGGAGCGAAAACGGGAAGTAGAATTTTAAAGTTGCCTTTAGGGGCAACTTTTTTTTTGCTATGATACAATATTCACGAAAAAAAGAAGGTAGGTAAGTTGGATGAAGAAAATTCAAATTGCAATTGATGGACCAGCAGGTGCTGGTAAAAGTACGGTGGCGAAAATTGTTGCCGAAAAACTACAGTTTACGTATATTGATACGGGCGCGATGTATCGTGCAGTAACCTATCAAGCTATGCAAAATAACGTAGCATTAGAAGATGGTGCAGCACTTACGGCGCTTGCAACAACGATGGCAATTACTTTGCAACCATCAGCTGATGGACAGTTGATTTTTATTGATGGGAAAGAAGTTACACAAGTTGTACGTACACCAGAGGTAACAGCTAATGTATCGCAAGTAGCAGCACATGCAGGCGTACGTGAAGTGATGGTGGAATTACAGCAGGAACTTGCGCGCGCGGGTGGCGTCGTAATGGATGGTAGAGATATTGCAACACATGTACTACCTCAAGCCGAATTGAAAATTTATATGTCAGCCACTGTTGAGGAGCGCGCACGCCGCCGCTTTATCGATAATGAGCAGCGTGGTATTGCTTCAACGCTTGAAGAATTACAAGTTGCGATTGCAGAGCGTGATCGTCAAGATAGCGAGCGCGAGGCATCACCACTAATTCAAGCACCAGATGCGCTATTTTTGGATACAACTCACCTTTCTATTGATGAGGCTGCAGACGAAATTTTAACGCTAGCACACAACAAAATGGTGTAAAATCCACATTTTCTTACAAAATGGGGGTTAATTTTTGTTTTTAGGGGAAAACTCTACTAAGATAGGTAATGAAGGATGCGAAGGAGGGTTACATATGTCAGAGGAAAATAAACAAGTTCAGACGTTTAATGAAGGTGATATTGTAAAAGGTGTAACAGAGCAGGTGGATGCGAAATCGGTAACGGTATCAATTCCGGGAGCTCCGTTTGACGGGGTAGTTCCTATTAGTGAGCTTTCAAGCTTACACATCGAAGAAGCTTCTGATGCAGTAGCAGTAGGTGATACATTAGAGTTAATGATCACTAAAGTAGAGGATGATAACTTCGTGTTATCAAAACGTAAGGTCGACGCATTACAAGCGTGGGATACATTAACAACACAATTTGAGAACGGTGACGTTTTTGATGTTGTGATTAATGATGTTGTAAAGGGTGGTCTTGTTGTTGACTTGGGCGTTCGTGGATTTATTCCAGCATCATTAGTTGAAGATTTCTTTGTGGAAGATTTTGAAGATTATAAAGGGAAAAGCTTAGCAGTAAAAATTGTTGAGCTAGACCGTGAAAAAAATCGTTTAATTTTATCTCACCGCGCTGTAGTAGAGGTGGATAAAGCTCATAAAAAACAAGAAGTAATTGGTGAAATTACAGCAGGTGAAGTACGCGATGGTGTAGTTAAACGTATCGCAGACTTCGGTGCTTTTGTGGACATTGGTGGCGTTGATGGCTTAGTGCATATTTCACAAATTGCCCATGAGCATGTTTCTGATGTGCGTGAAGCACTTGAAGAAGGGCAAGCTGTACAAGTTAAAGTATTGTCAGTAGACCCAGAGAAAAACCGTATTTCACTATCTATTAAAGATACACTACCTGGGCCATGGGCAGCTTTAGCAGATAAAGCGCCTAAGGGAGCTGTATTAGATGGTGTAGTACAACGCTTAACATCATTTGGTGCATTTGTAGAAGTGTTCCCTGGTGTAGAAGGTTTAGTGCATATTTCACAAATTGCACATAAACATATTAATACGCCACATGAGGCACTTAAAGAAGGCGACGAAGTACAAGTGAAAGTGTTAGATGTTAATGCGGACGAACATCGTTTATCTCTTAGCATTAAAGCACTGCTTGAAAATGAAGACGCTGAAGAAGTATTTGATTATGAGTTACCTGAAGAAAGCTCAGGCTTCTCATTCGGCGATGTTATCGGTGACCAATTAAAAGACTTCGGCAACGAATAAAAATGTGAGGCAGAGACGTACACAAGTCTCTGTCTTTTTTTGTTTGAAATAAAATATTTCGTTGCGAAAACAGCGCTAACACGCTATGCTTTCAAAGCGCATAGATGAAAGTTGATTATTTCTCATGTATAATAAAACGCATAGTAGAGTTTGGAAGGATTGAAGAAAATGACGAAACCAGTAGTGGCTATCGTAGGACGCCCTAACGTAGGGAAATCCACGATTTTTAACCGTATCGTTGGCGAGCGTGTGTCGATTGTAGAAGACGTACCTGGCGTAACGCGTGACCGTATTTATAGCTCGGCAGAATGGTTAACACACGATTTTAATATTATTGATACAGGCGGTATTGACTTAAGTGACGAGCCGTTTTTAGAGCAAATTCGCCAACAGGCTGAAATTGCGATGGACGAGGCAGACGTCATTATTTTTATGACTAATGGTCGTGAAGGTGTCACTGTAGCAGACGAAGAAGTAGCTAAAATTTTATACAAAACAAAAAAACCTATCGTACTAGCGGTTAATAAAATTGATAACCCAGATATGCGTGATATGCTGTATGATTTTTATACATTAGGTTTTGGTGAGCCATTCCCAATTTCAGGTTCGCATGGTTTAGGTATTGGTGATTTATTAGATGCAGCAGCAGAGCACTTCCCTAAAGAGGACGAAGTTGATTACGGTGATGACGTAATTAAATTTTCACTTATTGGACGTCCAAACGTAGGGAAATCATCACTAGTTAATGCATTCTTAGGACAAGAACGCGTTATTGTAAGTGATATCGCAGGTACAACACGCGATGCGATTGACTCGCCGTATTCTTATGATGGTCAAGATTATGTGATTATTGATACAGCAGGTATGCGTAAACGCGGTAAAGTATATGAGTCAACAGAAAAATACTCTGTACTACGTGCATTACGAGGCATTGAGCGCTCTGACGTTGTACTTGTTGTATTAAACGCAGAAGAGGGCATTCAAGAACAGGATAAAAAGATTGCAGGTTACGCGCATGAAGCGGGTAAAGCAATTGTTATTGTTGTTAACAAATGGGATACCATTGTTAAAGATGACAAAACAATGAAAAATTTCACGGACGAAATTCGTGAGAGCTTTTTATTCCTTGACTATGCACCGATTATTTTTGTATCAGCAAATACAAAGCAACGTGTACACCAAATCTTGCCGATTATTAATCGCGTAAGTGCTAACCATGCGATGCGTATTCAGTCGTCAATTCTTAATGAGGTGATTGAGGATGCGGTAGTTCGTAACCCAGCACCATCAGATAAAGGTAAACGTTTACGCGTGTATTACACGACGCAGGCGGCTGTTAAGCCACCAACATTTATCGTATTTGTTAATGAACCAGAGTTAATGCACTTCTCTTACGAACGCTTCATTGAAAACCGTATTCGTGAGACATTTGACTTTGAGGGTACGCCGATTCATTTAATTACACGCGCGCGTACGTAATTAAGGGGAGGTAGTATAAATGGAAAAGGTAACTGTGCTCGGTGCTGGCTCGTGGGGGACAGCACTTGCGATTGTGCTTGCAGAAAACGGGCATGATGTTTTACTGTGGTCACATCGTGAGGAGCAGGCTGCTGAAGTAAATGAACGACACACTAATGAACGTTATTTGCCAGAAACGGTATTACCACAAAATTTACGCGCTACAGCGTCATTGCAAGAGGCAAGCGCACATGCAAATATCGTAGTGGTAGCTGTACCAACAAAGGCAATTCGTCAAGTGTGCGAAGATTTCTCTGTACATTTAGCTGTGCCAACATTATTTATTCCAGTATCAAAAGGTATTGAGCCGCATACGCATAAGCGTGTATCTGAAATGATTGCGGAGTCAATCGCACCACAATTTATGGATGATGTAGTCATTTTATCAGGGCCAAGCCATGCAGAAGAAGTTGTTAAACAGCATCCAACAACTGTTACAGTTGCTTGTATCAATCTAACTTCTGCTGAAAAAGTACAGGACTTATTTATGAGCCAGTATTTCCGTGTTTACACGAATGACGATGTGATTGGTGTAGAGATTGGTGGCGCATTAAAAAACGTTATTGCTTTAGCTGCGGGTATTACAGATGGCTTGCAGTATGGTGATAATGCTAAGGCGGCACTAATTACGCGTGGGTTAGCGGAGATTACACGTTTAGGTGTTAAGCTTGGTGGTAATCCCTTTACCTTTTCAGGCTTAACAGGCATGGGCGATTTAATTGTGACATGTACAAGCGTGCACTCACGCAACTGGCGCGCGGGTAATATGCTTGGTCAAGGTTATAAACTCAATGAAGTGCTTGATCAAATGGGGATGGTTGTTGAGGGTGTGCGCACCACACAAGCAGCCTATCAGTTAGCGCAAAAGTATGAGGTTGTGATGCCGATTACCACAGCGTTATATCAAGTCTTATTTGAAGACCAAGCGCCTAAAGTTGCGGTTGACCAATTGATGATGCGTATGAAAAAACGTGAAATTGATGATATGATGCCACAATGAGTTCAGAGTATCCAACGAGCTTAGCTTATTGGATACTCTTTTTTATGCAAATTGTAGTATACTGTTGTAGAAAACTTAAAAGCAGAAAGGTGGTTAGTATCATTGGGTCCGTTAGCTCATATGCCCTCACTTGATATTATGTGGGTGTCTTTTTATTGTTTAGGATTAATGATGGTATCAATCCTCTTAATTTATTTAGGTCGTAATAAAATTAAAAATGGTTTTTTACGTGCAATTAATAACTTAATTGCGTATGTTTTATTTGGTTTAGGTTCATTTTTAATGGTCTTGATTGTTGCAACATGGCCAGCTTAATAGATTAAAGAGGTGGAAAAATGAAAAAGCATTATGCTGTAGGGCTAACACTTGTATTAGCCGTACTAATGCTGTCAGGCTGTATGTTTCCTGATAGCCAAAAAGCGCAAAACCAAGTACCTTACGCTGATCAATTAGCGTCGGTGCAACGTGCAGTAGATCAATTTAGAGATGATACGGGTGGCTAGTGCCAATTAAAACACGTGATATGGATACGGATATTTTTATTAAATATCTCGTGGACTTTGACCGCATTGTGCCAAAATATATGCCAGAGCCTCCAGGCAATGCCTATGAAAAAGGTGGCATTTACCAATATATTATTTGGGACC
The DNA here is from genome assembly GCF_000743635.1 of Lysinibacillus sp. BF-4. NCBI lineage: Bacteria > Bacillati > Bacillota > Bacilli > Caryophanales > Bacillaceae > Lysinibacillus > Lysinibacillus sp. BF-4. The sequence continues at coordinate 283,793 of NZ_JPUW01000001.1, forward strand.
CTGAAAATAAGGCAGAAGTAAAACTAGTAGATTTAAACATGCCAGAGCGTATTCGCGAAATCCGCATTCGTTCATTAAATCGTTATATGCCAATTGCCGAACCAATTAATGCAAAGGCGTATACAATTGATTATAAAACACTAGGCTTTAAAGAGCCGTTAACGGTTAAAAGCCCATACAGCAATCACCAATTACCTATCTTTATGACAGGTGACGGTAATTTGTATGTGGATTATACACTAGACTTAGCTGAGATTTTACGCGAGGAGAAGCCTGACGTAAAACCAGGTGATGATATTCGTGATTTACTAATTGACCGTTCTCCAATTGTTCCTGCATACTCGATTCCTTATACGGTGGACGAAAATAATGAACCGGTAATGATGTTTGGTAAAAAGCAGGAAGAAGAAGCGAAAGAGCGTGAAGTAACAGAGGATAGCACAGAAACTGAGTGATTTTTAGGTAAAAATCAACTAAATACTATTAAAAGCTTAAAAAATGGGTAAAGTAGTAAGGAATTCAGTTGCACCGCGGTTTGCGATGTGTTAATCTTTTTACATGCTAAAGATGCATATCCTTTGAGAGGAGGTGAATGGTGTGAATAAAACAGAACTAGTAAACGCTGTTGCAGAAGCTACAGAACTTTCTAAGAAAGATGCTGCTTCAGCAGTAGACGCTGTCTTCAATACAATTCAAAACACTCTTGCAAAGGGTGATAAAGTGCAATTAATCGGTTTTGGTAACTTCGAAGTACGTGAACGTGCGGCTCGTAAAGGTCGTAACCCACAAACAGGTGCTGAGATTGAAATTGCTGCAAGCAAAGTACCTGCTTTCAAACCAGGTAAAGCGCTTAAAGATGCAGTAAACTGATGCATCAACTAAAGTTGTAAAATAAAATGTATTTTACATAGAGGCGACCTAAAATAACATTTTGGGTCGCCTCTACTTTTTTTATACATAAAATTATGTAGAATCGAGTTTGCTTCATTTAATAACGATGCAAAGGGTGCTACAATGGACAATGGATTGCATTATTAAAGTGATGTTAATATGCTGTATTAACATGTGGGAGGATTAGTTTTATGTCAAAGGTAGATTTACCCAAAATTGAAGAAGCAGTAAAAATGATATTAGAAGCTGTAGGCGAAGACGTTAATCGCGAGGGCTTATTAGATACACCAAAGCGCGTAGCTAAAATGTACGCAGAAATGTTTAGTGGCTTACATGAAGATGCACGTGACTATTTCCAAACGGTATTCCATGAAAATCACGAAGAGCTTGTGCTAGTAAAAGATATTCCGTTTTATTCGATGTGTGAGCATCACCTTGTACCGTTTTATGGTAAGGCACATGTGGCATACATTCCTCAGGAGGGTGTAGTTGCAGGTTTAAGTAAATTAGGCCGCGCTGTGGAAACAATCGCACGTCGACCACAATTACAGGAGCGCATTACGTCGTCCGTAGCAGAAGTAATTATGGAAACGCTCGGTGCAAAAGGTGTCTATGTTATTATTGAGGCTGAGCATATGTGTATGACAATGCGCGGGCTTAAAAAGCCAGGTGCTAAAACGGTTACATCCGTAGCACGTGGTGTTTATGAGCAGGACGATGTTCTACGTCGTGAAGTTGTATCATTTATTCAAATGTCTTAATCTAAACGTTACATTGTGATATGATGAACAAAGAAATCTGCCTAAGCAATACGAGGGCTAAAGGATGTGTAATGATGGCACAAACAGATTATATTGTAATTGAAGCAGAGGAAGATGGCGTTCAGTTAATTGGTTTAACACGTGGTACAGACACAAAGTTTCACCATGCTGAAAAGCTAGACAAAGGTGAAGTAATGATTGCACAATTTACTGAGCATACTTCAGCAATGAAAGTGCGTGGTAAAGCATCAATACACACCGCACACGGTATCATTACAAGCGAGTCTCGCAAATAGAGATTGATTAAATAGTGAAATGGAGCAAGGGCTATGAATGTAACAGACGCTCAAAAAGAATTACAACGATTTAAAGAAGCTGTTTTTAAGCATGTTCGTCATAGAACTTTACAACAGTTTACCGGGCAACCGATTGTTGATGAGAAGCGCATGTTTTTTGCGCTACTACCATTTTTCAATGGCGAAGCGACGACGCAGCATGAACGAAATGCAATTGTTTTAGGAGTTGTGCATGCTGCACTCGCAGCGCATGATTTAATCGAGGAGCAAGCAGCGATTTCGAAAGAGCAGCAACTTACCGTATTAGCAGGCGACTATTATAGTGGACGCTATTATCAATTATTAGCAGCCTCACATGATATCGCCTTAATTCAATCGTTATCACAGGCAATTATTATTCGCTGTGAGCAAAAGGCAAAGGCTTATGAGCAAGCCAATTTAACGGAGGCACAGTGGCTAACAGCGCTTCAGCAAATGGAGAGCGTATTAACAACGCATTACTTTGCTACAGAGCAGTTTGCCCACTACAGCAAGATCGCTGAGCAAGGGATGCTGTTGCAACGCCTATATGACGAGCAACAACAATTATCGCTACTGACAAAGCGCCTAGATGAGCCACAAAATGCAGTAGCAATTATAGCTGAACAAATCGCGACCCTAGAAAAATCGCTGCAACAGGAAGTCACCCAAGCACAATTTTTACAACCGACTGTTAAAGAGCTCATTTTTCAAATGGGTATGAAAAAAAGTGAGGCATAACGATAATGGCAAAAACAAAAGAACAACGCGTGCATGAGGTATTTGAAAGTATTTCAGGTAGCTATGACACGATGAATAGCGTAATTAGCTTTAAAATGCACGTACTATGGCGCAAAGACGTTATGAAGCGTATGCAAGTAGCAAAAGGCGCAAAAGTGTTAGACGTGTGCTGTGGCACAGCTGATTGGACAATTGCTCTAGCTGAGGCAGCAGGTCCAACAGGTGATGTGACAGGGCTTGATTTTAGTGAAAATATGTTGAGTGTGGGGCGTACAAAGGTAGCGAGCTACCCGCAAATTACACTTATGCAAGGCAATGCGATGGCATTACCATTTGAGGATAATACGTTTGATTATGTAACAATTGGTTTTGGCTTACGTAATGTACCAGATTATATGCAGGTATTGAGTGAAATGTATCGTGTAGTTAAGCCAGGTGGCTTAGTTGTATGTCTCGAAACATCACAGCCAGAGTTACCGGTGTATCGTCAAGCTTTCCGTGTGTACTTTAAATATATTATGCCAGCCTTTGGTAAAGTATTTGCTAAAAGCTATGATGAGTATTCTTGGTTACAAGAATCAGCCAATGACTTCCCAGGTATGACCCAGCTAGCGCGTATGTTTGCCACAACAGGTTTTGAGCGCATTGAGTTTAAGCCTTATAGCGGCGGGGCAGCAGCGGGCCATTTTGGTTACAAACCTAAAATCTAATGGAGGAAGGATTTTTTACGTGGAAAAGTTGAAGTTGAAGTTACTCTACGCTGATTTAAAATCAGACTTAGATGTTATAGAAAAAGAGTTAGAACAAGCGTTAAACTCGTCTTCACACTTGCTAAACGATGCTTCTATCCATTTATTACAAGCAGGTGGCAAACGCATACGTCCAATATTTGTGTTACTTGGTGCCAAATTTGGCGACTATGATGTAGCAGAAATTAAAAATGTTGCCGTGCCACTTGAGCTAATACATATGGCGTCACTTGTTCACGATGATGTGATTGATGACTCTGATATGAGAAGAGGAAGGCAAACCGTTAAGGCACAGTGGAACAATAAAGTGGCGATGTATGTTGGCGACTTTATTTTCGCTCGCGCTTTGGCGTATATCACTACGCTGCAAAATCCTCGTGTGCATCAAATTCTCGCACACACGATGGTAGAGATTTGTAATGGTGAAGTTATTCAAATTGAAGATAAATTTAGACTTGACCAAAGCTTGACGGATTATTTCCGTCGCATTAAGCGTAAGACAGCGCTGTTAATTTCATCAAGCTGTGAGCTTGGTGCAGTAGCGGCAGGCGTTAATGATAAGGATGTGCGACATTTACGCCGTTTTGGTTATTTTGTGGGCATGAGCTTTCAAATTATTGACGACATTTTAGATATTATGGCAACGGACGAGGAGCTAGGCAAGCCAGCAGGCAGTGATTTATTGCAAGGTAATATTACACTTCCTATATTGCTAGCAAAAAATGATCCAATGATTAAGCCATATATTGATAAAGTAGTAGCACAGCAAACGTTAACAGAGCAAGACCGCCATGCGTTATTAACATTGCTACGTAAGTCGTCAGCTATTACAGAAGCCAAAAAAGTAAGTGATAAATACTTACAAAAAGCACTCAATGAAATCGAGCAATTACCAAAACATCCAACAAAAAAGAAGCTGCGCGATATTGCTTTGTTTATGGGCAAGCGCAAGTTTTAAGATATATGTTGAACTATAGACGATAGTTTGATACTATTTATCGGTAGGTGTAAGCCTTCTGAGATAAACTAAAGGAGTTGTATACAACATGGCAATCGAAAAAACATTTTTAATGGTTAAGCCAGACGGCGTTCAACGTCAACTAGTTGGCGATATCGTAGACCGTTTCGAGCGTAAAGGTTTCCACTTACGTGGAGCAAAATTAATGACAATTACAGAGGAATTAGCTAAGCAACATTATGCTGAGCACTCTGAACGCCCATTCTTCGGCGAATTAGTAGAATTCATCACATCAGGTCCTGTATTTGCAATGTTATGGGAAGGCGAAAACGTAATTTCTGTTGGTCGCTTAATGATGGGTGCTACAAACCCACTTGAGTCTGCACCAGGTACTATCCGCGGTGACTACTCAACAACAGTATCACACAACGTTATCCACGGTTCTGATTCATTTGCATCAGCACAACGTGAAATCGCGTTATTCTTCGGTGAAGACGCACTATAATCGTTTATTATGCGACCTGCTCTCGTAGCAAGGTCGTATTTTTGTTTAAATGGCAAAGTTCCGTAAAACGGTTTCCGAAAATAGCGACATCAGCTATAATAATAGGTACAACAGAAGGAGAGGAAAGATGTAGCATGTCAGGTTACGAACAATTCGTTGAAGGAATCAAACGAAAAACAGGTATTGATTTGGCGCTCTACAAAGAAGCGCAAATGAAGAGACGACTAACCTCTCTCTATGAAAAAAAAGGCTATGCTAACTTTGTTGATTTTTTACGAGCTGTTGAGACAGATCGTGACATGATGAACGAGTTTTTAGATCGCATGACTATTAATGTTTCAGAATTTTACCGCAACGGCAAACGTTGGGAAGTATTACAAAAAAAGATTTTCCCACGTTTACTGCAAAATAATCGTCGCCTTAAAATTTGGAGTGCAGCTTGCTCAACAGGTGAAGAACCTTATTCACTCGTTATGGTGTTAGCACAACATTTACCATTGTCGCAAATTCAAGTGATGGCAACGGATTTAGATGACAATGCGATTGCTAAAGCAAAGCGTGGTGTTTACCCAGAGCGTTCGTTAGCAGAGGTGCCAGCTGATATTAAAGCGAAGTACTTTGAAAAAGAAGGCGAATTTTATCGTGTTAAAGATGAAATTAAACGCTGTGTAACATTTAAGAAGCACAATTTATTGAAGGATACATATGATAGTAATCATGATTTAATTGTATGCCGTAATGTAATGATTTACTTTACTGAGGAAGCGAAAGATCAAATCTATCAAAACTTTAGTAAAGCATTGAAGCCAGGTGGCGTATTGTTTGTTGGCTCAACAGAGCAAATTTTTTCACCAGCACGTTATCAATTTGAAGTAGAAGATACTTTCTTCTATCGTAAAATGCAATAAAGTAAAAGTGCGCTAATCGCTTAAGGGGCGAAGCGCATTTTTTTATAATAAATTGCGCAACTATTCGAATTTTTCTTTGTGTCAAACAATTAAGAATTTAGCGCTGTTTTTTAAAATAAATTATGTTATAGTGTAAGACATATACTTTAGTGAGTTGAAGGGAGAAAGTGCAGATGCGTTACTTAACAGCAGGAGAGTCTCATGGACCTCAATTAACAACAATTATTGAAGGGTTACCTTCATTATTACCCATATCATTAGAAAAAATTAATCATGATTTAAAACGAAGACAGGGTGGTCATGGCCGCGGTCGTCGTATGCAAATTGAAACAGATACAGCAGAAATTGTAGGTGGCGTGCGTCACGGTAAAACACTAGGCTCGCCTGTAGCTCTAGTGGTAACGAATGACGACTGGAAGCACTGGACAAAGATTATGGGGGTTGAGCCACTAGAAGAAGGTGTGGACCCAAATGATATTAAACGTCAAATTTCACGACCACGTCCGGGACATGCCGATTTAGTAGGCGGTATGAAGTATGGTCATCGTGATTTACGTAATGTGCTTGAACGCTCGTCTGCACGCGAAACAACAGTACGTGTGGCAGTAGGTGCGATTGCTAAGCTATTATTAGCGGAGCTTGGCATTAATGTTATTGCTCACGTTATCGAAATAGGTGGCGTTAAGGCAGATACAACATTAGCGACAGGTAAAACAGTAGCGGAGATTCGTGAAATCGTAGAAAATGACCCATGTTATTGCTTAGATGCAACAGCTTCTAAAGAAATGGTTGCGATGATTGATGCAACAAAAGAAGCGGGCGATACGATTGGCGGCGTGGTAGAAGTTATTGTTGAAGGAATGCCAGCAGGTGTAGGCTCATATGTACACTATGACCGTAAATTAGATGCTAAGCTAGCAGCTGCTATGTTAAGCATTAATGCTTTTAAAGGTGTAGAGTTTGGCGAAGGCTTTGAAATGGCACGACTTAAAGGGTCACAAGTGCATGACGAAATTGTGTGGGACGCGAACAAAGGCTATACGCGTACAACTAATCGTTTAGGCGGCTTAGAGGGTGGTATGTCAACAGGTATGCCAATCGTAGTACGTGGTGTGATGAAGCCGATTCCAACACTTTATAAGCCACTACAAAGTGTAGATATTGAAACAAAAGAAGCATTTGAGGCGAGTATTGAGCGCTCTGATAGTAGTGCAGTACCAGCGGCTTCTGTAGTAGCTGAGCATGTGATTGCATGGGAAATTGCAAGTGCTATTTTAGAGCAGTTCCATGGTGATCAATTGCCACAACTACAAGCACAAATTGAAACGCACCGTCAGTACACGAAGGAGTTTTAATTATGGAGCAGGTCAAGGTTTCGACAGCATCACATAGCTATGACGTTGTGATTGGACAGGGCATTCTTACGGAGGCCATGCAAACACTAAGCAGTCAGCTAGAGAAGGCAGATAAAATTGTAGTCTTTACAGATGAGGCAGTATGGGAGGCGCAACAAGCTTATTTTACAGCTAACTTCCCTTATGCGTACGAACTTTTTATATTTCCAGGCGGTGAGGCTAGCAAAACATTTGAACAATATTTTGCTGCACAGAGCTTTTTATTAGAGCTAGGTGCTTCGCGTAAAACGTTAGCTATAGCCTTTGGTGGTGGCGCTGTAGGTGATGCTACAGGTTTTGTTGCCGCAACTTATATGCGTGGCATTCCATTTATTCAAGTGCCAACGACGATTTTAGCGCATGATAGTGCAGTAGGTGGTAAAACAGCGATTAATCATCCACTAGGTAAAAATATGATTGGTGCATTTTATCAGCCTCAAGGGGTCATTTATGACATTGCATGTTTAGCAAGTTTACCACCACGAGAAATACGCTCAGGCATGGCTGAGGTTGTGAAGCACGCGTATTTGTCAGATGCAGCTTGGTTAAATGAACTACTAACAATTAAGCAGGATGAAATGACTCTTTCACGTTTAGCTATTGACTTGAAAAAGGGCATTGAAGTTAAGGCGGCTATTGTCTCAGAGGATGAAACAGAGCAGTCTGTGCGAAAATATTTAAATTTAGGCCATACGTATGGTCATGCCATCGAAGCTGCAGCAGGCTACGGTAAAATTGCGCATGGCGAGGCAGTTATGATTGGCTTAATCTTTACACTATTACTGAGCGAGCAAGAGGGCACAATTACACGACAAGATACGCAAGCATTTATAGCTTATTTACAACGCAACGCGTACCCACTAGATGCCGTATTTTCCTATGATTTTGCGGAACTTGCGACATATTTAATGAAGGATAAAAAGGTAGCCTATGGTGAGCTACAATTTGTTGTTTTAACGGCAATTGGTAAGCCAGCGGTTACAACCGTAACATTAGCGCAATGTGAGCAACTTGACCGCGAACTACGTGCATTAGTGAAGGAGGAGCTTGTATGATTAGAGGCTTACGAGGCGCAATTACAGTAACAGCTGATGAGGCGGAGCAAGTATGGCAGGAAACAGCTAAACTTGTTGCAAAGATGGCAGCTGCTAACCAAGTGACAGCAGAGGATATTACTTCTGTTATTATTTCAACGACACCAGATATTACATCAGCCTTTCCTGCGCGTGCAGTGCGTTTAATGGAAGGGTGGCAGTATGTGCCTGTAATGTGTATGCATGAGATGAATGTTGAACAAGCTTTGCCGCTATGTATTCGTGTGCTTATGCACGCTGAGGTACAGGTAGCTCAAGCAGAGGTGCAGCACATTTATTTAAATGATGCGATTAAATTACGACCAGACTTAGTGAAATGAAGAGGAGACGGTACGAATGAAGTGGAAACAGCAAATTCATAATATGAAGGCTTACCAACCAGGTAAACCAATTGAAGCGGTAAAGGAAATGTATAACCTGCAAGAAGTTGTAAAGCTAGCATCAAATGAAAACCCATTTGGATGTTCGCCAAAAATCAATGAATTTTTACAACAGGCAGCGGTGAATCATGCGATTTACCCAGATGGCTATGCTCAAAGCTTGCGTACCGTGATGGCACAACATTTACAAGTAAGCGAAAATGAATTAATTTTTGGTAATGGCTCAGACGATTTAATTGCGATGATTACGCGTTCATTACTTTACCCAGGTGTGAATACAGTAATGGCAGACCTTACCTTCTCACAATATTGGCATAATGCAGATATTGAGGGGGCAGAAGTTCGTAAAGTGCCCGTAGTAGACGGCGCACATGATTTACCAAAAATGCTTGAGGCAATTGACGACAATACTTCTGTTGTATGGGTGTGTAGCCCAAATAATCCAACAGGTGTTGTGATTGCAGATGACGAATTACGCGCCTTTTTAGCGCAGGTGCCTAAAGATGTTCTTGTAGTATTAGATGAAGCTTATTTTGAGTATGTGGTAGATGAGCGTCACAAAAATACCCTGCCATTAATTCATGAGTTCCCTAATGTCATTATTTTACGTACATTTTCTAAGGCATACGGCTTAGCAGGCTTCCGTGTAGGCTATGGTATTGCACATCAATCTATCATTGCAAAAATTGACCCTGTACGAGCACCATTTAATAACACAGTGTTAAGTCATGAGATTGCAAAAATTGCAGTAGCTGACCAACAGTTTATTAAAGAATGTGTAGCTGCTAATGAACGTGGTAAGCGCCAATTTGAAGCGTTTTGTGACAAACATGGTTTGCACTATTATCCGTCTGCGACGAACTTTGTACTATTTGAAATTAAAGCTGATAGCGATATTGTTTTTGAAAAACTGATGCAACGCGGTTTTATCGTACGTAGCGGGCGCGCATTAGGTGCACCAGGTTACCTACGTGTAACGATTGGTACGGAAGAACAAAATAATGCGTTCTTTGAACAACTAGAAGCGGTGCTACAGGAGCAAGGAGTGCTCGTATGACACGTAATGTTTTAGTTATTGGGCTAGGGTTAATTGGCGGCTCAATTGCATTAGCGCTTCAAAAAGCACCAGAGGTACGTATTTTTGGCTATGATCGTGATGCTAAAACGCGAGAGCAAGCCACTATGCTACATATTGTGCATGAAGCAGTAGAAGATCCTAAAGCGGTTAGTGCGCAGGCAGATGTTATTATTTTTGGTACGCCTGTTAACGCGACGTTAGAGTGGATGGAAGCTATTAAAACGTGGGAGCTTAAGCCAAGCGTTATTATTTCGGATACAGGTAGTACAAAGAAAGCGATTATGCAAAAAGCTGGTGAGTTACGAGCGATGGGTATTACGTTTATTGGTGGACACCCAATGGCTGGCTCACATAAAAGCGGTGTTTTAGCCGCTAAGCCGCATTTGTTTGAAAATGCTTACTATATGCTTACGCCGCTAGCTGGTGAAGAAATTATTAATATGGCTAAGCTTGAGAGCCTCTTAAAATTTACACACGCTAAAGTAGTAAGTGTGTCAGCACATGAACATGATCATATGACAGCGGTTGTGAGTCACTTCCCGCATATTGTTGCGGCTTCATTAGTGCATCAGCTTCGTACCGAAGACGATGATTACCCAATGACGCGCTCATTAGCGGCAGGGGGCTTTCGTGATGTGACGCGTATTGCATCGTCTAACCCGATTTTATGGCGTGATATTACAATGCAAAATCGCAAAGAGCTTATTAAGCAACTGCAAGATTGGCAAAAGGAAATGACACGGGTACAATATTTACTTGAAGAAGATGATGAGACAGCTATTGAGGACTATTTTGCCTCGGCTAAAGCAGTGCGTGATGAGCTACCTATTGGTGCTGGCGCATTCTTTACATCTTTTGATTTATATGTTGATGTACCTGATTACCCAGGTGTTATTTCGGAAATCACAGGCTTTTTAGCAGACGAAGCTATTAGTATTACAAATTTGCGTATTGTGGAGTCGCGTGAGGATGTGTTTGGTGTGCTAGTCATTAGCTTCCAAAATGAAGAAGACCGCAAGCGAGCAGCAACGGCGATTGAGCGCCGCGCTAAATTTGAAACATTTATTTCGTAAAGGTGGCATAGCTATGACAGAAAAAACATTACATTATTTAAATTGTACCCTACAAGGCGCAGTAACTGTGCCTGGCGATAAATCTGTATCACACCGTTCCATTATGTTTGGCGCTATGGCAGCTGGTACGACAACAGTTGAGGGGTTTTTATTAGGTGAAGACTGCTTGATACGATTAAGTGCTTTCGCAAGTTAGGTGTAACGATTGACGTGCAGGGAACGAATGTGACCATTACAAGTCCAGGTATTGCTGCGTGGCAAGAGCCGAGTGAAGTTTTGTATACAGGTAACTCAGGCACGACAACACGTCTAATGCTTGGCGTACTTGCAGGTTCAAAGGTACACAGTATCATGACGGGTGATGCGTCAATTGCTAAGCGTCCTATGCGTCGTGTAGTTGACCCGTTACGTTTAATGGAGGCTGATATTCGCGGCCGTGCGAATGGGCAGTTTACACCACTTGCTATTCAAGGTAAAATACTGAAGGCAATTGATTATAAAATGCCTGTCGCGAGTGCTCAAGTAAAGTCAGCTATTTTACTTGCAGGTCTTCATGCTGAGGGTACTACAATTGTGCGCGAAGATGTTGTATCACGTGACCATACAGAGCGTATGTTACGTCAATTTGGTGTCACTGTAGCTACAGAGGGTGGTGTGGCAACACTCGCTGGTGGGCAAACTCTTACAGCTACACATGTAGCTGTACCTGGGGATATTTCGTCTGCGGCATTCTTTTTAGTAGCAGGAGCGATTGTGCCAAATAGTGAAGTAGTGCTTGATAATGTCGGCATGAATGAAACGCGTGACGGTATTATTGAGGTGCTACGTGCAATGAATGTTAACTTACACGTAAGCAATGAAACAAACGGTGCTGAGCCAACTGCTACGTTAACTGTCACAAGCTCTACACTACAGCCAACGACGATTGGTGGCGCTTTAATTCCACGCTTAATTGACGAGATTCCAATTCTCGCGTTACTGGCAACACAAGCACATGGCACAACAATTATTCGTGATGCAGAGGAGTTAAAGGTCAAAGAAACAAATCGTATTACAGCAGTAGTCGATGAATTAACAAAACTAGGGGCAACGATTGAGGCGACGAATGACGGCATGGTAATTACAGGACCAACGCCATTACACGGTGCACATTTGCGTTCCTACGGTGATCACCGTATTGGTATGATGGGTGCGATTGCCGCATTGATTGCGGATGGTGAAGTTACCATTGATGATACGGCATGCATCGCTATTTCTTACCCTAATTTCTTTGAGCATATTGAACAGCTTACAAAAAGTCTCTCTTAGTAGAGGCTTTTTTTCTTGTCGTCTTACGGTCAGTCCGCTAACATAGAGGATATGATAAAAGAATGGGTGACATGATGAACGAACAATATGAACAATTAACCGAAGCCATTGCACAAGGTGACTTAGCTACAGTTGACGCAATGCTTTCACAATTTATGATAGATGCTTTACCTGAGGACCAATATGCCATTGCTGAGCAACTTATGCATTATGGTTATTTAACACAAGCGGATGATATATTGCAAAACTTATTGTTTTTACTACCTGATGAGCCGCAATTATTGATTGACCGCGCAAATGTGGCAATGGAGTTAGGCGACGAAGACAATGCGCTTGATTTTTTAATGCAAGTAAACGAAGAAGCTGAGGAGTACCCACAGGCGCTATTAGCATTAGCTGACTATTACCAAATGCAAGGTCTATTTGAAGCGGCGATGCAACGACTTGAACAAGCACTTGTTGTTTTACCAAATGAGCCACTATTACAATTTGCTAAGGCTGAGCTACTGGCAGAGACTGGGCGCTTTTTAGAGGCCTCACGTCTTTATGAGGAGCTATACACGCAACAAACACATATGGGTGGTTTATCATTAGCAGAACGTTTAGCAGACGTCTACCGCGCAGGAGCGGCTTATGAGGAGGCGCTACGATATTATAAACTTGCCTTAGACGAAGAAATTAAACCAGATACATTATTTGGCGCAGCTATGCGGCGTTTCAATCTGAGCAGTATGCCTATGCCATTAAAACATTAGAAGAATTAAAAGAGCTTGACCCTGATTACTTCTCTGCTTATTTATTGCTTGCACAGTGCTATGAAATAGAGGAGCGCTTAGCGGATGCATATACGACAATCCGTCAAGGCTTACAGCGCGATGAGTATGACAAGGCACTTTATTTATACGCAGGAAAGTTAGCGCTCAAGCAAGGTTTAACCGCGGATGCAGAGCAACATCTACGCGAAGCAATTGCATTAGACCCTGAGTATATGGAGGCCATTATGACGTTAATGGCATTTTTAGCAGAGCAACAACAATACGAAGCAATTATTGAATTAAATGATACATTACATGCACAAGACTTTAAGTGGACAGCACTCTATCCATTTATCGCAAAAGCCTATGTAGAAGAAGAACACTATGCGAAGGCTGCACAATATTATGATGAGGCTTATGTTGATTTTTCCGAGGATGCGGCATTTTTAGCAGAATATGTTTACTTCCTATTAGAAGAGGGACGTCGTCAAGATGCACTCGCTGTTGCACAAAAATTACATGAGCTACAAGATTATGTGGATGAATGGACGGAACTTGTGTCAACACTACAAGAGGAGGAGTGATACATTGAGTATTTCTGTTTCGGTAGAGGATAAGCGTCTTTTTATTAAATGGTTTTTAGCTAATCATGACGTCGTATCGCGCGAAAGCGTATGGATTTTAAATTATTTAGTGAGCGATGAGGAAGCACTAGCGCGCGTAAGTTTTGTTGAGCAGGCACATCATTGCCCACGCGCTATTATATTTGCTACAGAAGGACCAATTGCCTTTCAATATTACTCCCATGGTTTATTGGTACTTGATGCAGAAAAAGCATTTCATGACATACGCTTGCATGAAGAGCCCGTTTATATCGAAATGATTTTGCCAAATGCGATGCAGAGCCCACACTATGTTGCAGTATTAGAAGAACATAGCTACGGGCCAGCCAAAGTAGAGGCAAGTTACGGTATTGCTGAGCTTGCAGCGCAACTAGCTGTGCAATATAACGAGCAACAACTCCTTAATGAGCTTGATGCAGCGCTTGACGCAGGTGACAGGGAACGCTTCTTACAATTGAGCGAACAATATGAACGCTTAAAAAGCTAAAAAAATAACGCTATTGTCGTGCTAAGTATGTTACATTAGGTAACGAGACTTTGCCGAACAATGGCGTTATTTTTAGTTGGAGGGGACAATATGCTTTTTAATGTTAAAGATGTAGGCGATTTTTTAACTAACAAGCAGTTTATTGATACGGTTATCGTACCGCTTGTACAAATTGATTTAACAGAGCAAGGGATTAAGCAAAGTAGCTCAGCTTCAGATTATTTGCTTAACCTAACAAATTTTATTGAACATCAATTTAAAGGGCGCATTATGTTAATGCCACCTGTAACTTATTTAACAGGTGTAGACCAAAGTGGTGCTGTTATGTTATTTGAACAACAATTACAGGCAGCAGGCTTTAAACATGTCTTTTTTATGACATCTGATCATGCGTTAACAACTTTGCAACAAACCCATAATATTGTATGGCTACCATCAATTCCTTTAGAATCAATGGATGCGACAGTTAAGAACAAAATTTTAGAAGACCAATTAGCGCAAGTTATTCCGGTATTTTCTGCAAAATGGTCGCAAGCCTAGAAAATACATTCAATAAATGTTCACAAACTTGCCAAATGAATTGAATGCGATATTGACCTACCTATTTTATTGATATATCATGGATATGTCCTAGTATTACTATTTATTAAAAGTATGTCCGTTGGACTGACCTTTAAGTTAGAGGGGGGAAAAAGATGAGTAACAATCGAGTTTCAAGACGTCAGTTCCTTAACTACACATTAACAGGTGTTGGTGGATTCATGGCGGCAGGTATGTTAATGCCAATGGTTCGTTTCGCGATTGACCCAGTTTTACAAAGTAAAGGTGCAGGTGACTTCGTTCCAACTGATCAAAAGGTTGCAGAATTAACTGATACACCAGTAAAAGTTAACTTCTCATTCGAGCAAATTGATGCATGGTATAAGTCGGATGTAACTGCAATGGCATGGGTTTATAAAGAAGGCGATAAAGTAGTAGCTTTATCACCAGTTTGTAAACACTTAGGTTGTACAGTAGGTTGGGAAGGCGACAAAAACCACCCAGACGAGTTCTTCTGTGCATGTCACGCAGGACGTTACCATAAAAATGGTGAAAACGTTCCAGGTACACCACCTCTAGGCCCACTAGATGAGTTCGAAGTTGAAGAAAAAGATGGACTATTATTAATCGGTCCAGTACGACCAAATACGTTAGTTAAAAAATGATTGTAAGGGGGTACGAAATCAGTGCTAAATAAAATTTATGATTGGGTCGATGAACGACTTGATATTACACCAATTTGGCGTGATATCGCCGACCATGAAGTACCAGAACACGTAAACCCTGCCCATCACTTCTCTGCATTCGTATACTGTTTCGGAGGATTAACATTCTTCATTACAGTAATCCAAATCTTATCAGGTATGTTCTTAACAATGTATTATGTACCTGACGTTGAGAATGCTTGGAAATCAGTTTATTACTTACAAAACGAAGTAGCATTCGGCGAAATCGTTCGTGGTATGCACCACTGGGGAGCTTCATTAGTTATCGTAATGATGTTCTTACATACGCTTCGTGTATTCTTCACAGGTTCTTATAAGAAACCTCGTGAATTAAACTGGGTTGTTGGTGTAGGTATTTTTGGTGTTATGATTGGTTTAGGTTTCACAGGTTACTTATTACCATGGGATATGAAAGCATTATTCGCGACTAAAGTAGGTCTTGAAATTGCAGGTTCAGTACCATTTATTGGTGATATGATTAAAGTATTATTAGCGGGTGATACTACAATTATCGGTGCTCAAACGTTAACGCGTTTCTTCGCGATTCATGTATTCTTCTTACCAGCTGCCCTATTTGCATTATTAGCAGCTCACTTTATCATGATTCGTCGTCAAGGTATTTCAGGTCCACTATGATTTAATGAACTATTTTTTTTAAGTATATAAAGGAGGGGACACTATGCATCGCGGAAAAGGAATGAAGTTCGTCGGTGACTCTCGTATTAAAGCGAATCATCGTATGCCGAATCTTCCAAAAGATTATTCCGAATACCCTGGTAAAACAGAAGCGTTCTGGCCAGACTTCTTATTAAAAGAATGGATGGTAGGGGCTGTATTCTTAATCGGTTATCTACTGCTTACTGTTGGTCACCCATCGCCACTTGAGGGCCCTGCGGATCCAACAAACGCATCGTATATTCCATTACCAGACTGGTACTTCTTATTCGTGTACCAATTATTAAAGTACTCATTTGCTTCAGGTCCATATAATATTATCGGAGCAATCGTTATGCCAGGTTTAGCATTTGGCGCATTAATGCTAATGCCTTTCTTAGATACAACGCCAGAGCGTCGTCCATCTAAGCGTCCATTGCCAACAGCATTTATGCTTTTAGCAATCGCGTCTATTTTCTACTTAACTTGGGAGTCTGTTGCTAACCATGACTGGGACGCTGCAAAAGCTCAAGGTGAGATTAAACCTTCTGACTTAGGTCAAGGTCCAAAAGTCGATATTGAAGACTTTAAAGATATGCCAGGTTATGAAATCTGGATGGATGAGACAGGTCCAGCTGCCTCATGTATCGGATGTCACGGTGGCGACTTAACAGGTGGAGCAGGTCCAATGTTAATTAACTCAGGTTTAGAAGCTGAAGAAATTGAAACTATCGCGCATGAAGGTAAAGCACCAGGTATGCCAGGTGGTACGTTCGCAGGTTCTGACGAAGAGCTTAAAGAATTAGCAGAGTTCATCTCTAGCCTTAAAGAAGAAGAATAAGATTTAGAGGTGTCAAATAAGTTGCATAAACTTAGCTGACACTTCTTTTTTTATGAGGAGATATGCTAATGCAGTTACTAGCCCAACTCAAATATATTGTAACGTCACGTAAGTTTTTATGGTTACTATTAGTGATTAACGCTTTAGGTACAATTTATGGTTACTATTGGTATGGCGCACAACTAGCTATTACACGACCGATTTTTTATATTTTTGTGCCGGATAGTCCTACCGCAAGCCTGTTCTTTTGTTTTGTTTTAATTGCTTGGTTGATGGGCAAGCAGTGGCGCTTAATGGAAGCATTAGCGCTCATTACTTTAGTGAAATACGGGGTATGGGCAGTAGATATGAACCTACTTATGCTCACTGAAATTGGTGAGCTTGGCTTTGACGGTTGGATGCTGGTCTTTTCTCATGGTGCGATGGCAGTGCAGGCTATTGTGTATTTGGCATATTATAGCTTTACGTACTGGCATGTAGCAGTCGCGGGTATTTGGACATTGCATAATGATGTGATTGATTATGTATTTGGTCAAATGCCGATGTATGGTCCATTAACCCGTTATATGCCTTATATTGGTTATGTAACGTTCTGGTTATCCATAGGATGTATTGGAATAGCGATTTATTGCATAAAAAAGCGCGGATTGGTTGCCGAAACGATTCCGAGTAAGTAAACTAGACGTAGAGTTTATGTAAGGGAGAGAGAACAGTGGGAATTGGATTATATATCGTTTATTTTATTGTCATTTTGGCATTGCCAATGTATGCACAATTTAAAGTAAAATCGACATATCGTAAGTTTTCAGATGTCCATGCACAATCAGGTATGACAGGTGCGGAAGTTGCACGAAAAATTTTGGATGATAATGGTTTATTTGATGTACGCGTCGTACCAAATCAAGGCTTTTTATCAGATCATTATAACCCTGCAACAAAAACGGTTGCCCTATCAGAAAGCAACTATTATGAAACAAGTATTGCGGGTAATGCAGTAGCGGCCCACGAGGTAGGCCACGCCATTCAGCATGCTGAGGCGTATACTTTCTTAACAGTACGCAGTAAATTAGTGCCTGTAGCTAATATTTCTTCGAGTGCTTCATGGATTTTTGTGATGATTGGTTTATTTGCAAATCTTCCAGGGCTATTATTAGCAGGTATTGGTTTATTAGCAGCGGGTGTGTTATTCCAAGTAGTAACACTTCCTGTAGAGTTTGATGCTTCAAAACGTGCAATGAATCAACTTGTAGCAACAGGTATTTTACGTAATAATGAAGAGCGTAGCGCACGTAAGGTGCTAAACGCAGCTGCTATGACGTATGTTGCTGCAACATTAGTAGCTGTTATGGAACTTGCTCGTTTATTATTAATTTATACAGGCATGCGTTCAGACGACTAAGTAAAAGACATCTCCTTGTGAGATGTCTTTTTTTGATAGGTCAATTCTCTATATAGGCAAGAAACCATACGAATGGTAAGCTAATAGTATATAGTAATAAGGAGTGTTAAAGATGACAAAACCAACAATGCAACAATTGCAAACGCGTGTGGATGAGTATATTGATCAATTTAAAGAAGGCTACTTTCCACCGTTCGAAATGTTAGCACGCTTAAGTGAAGAGCTTGGTGAGCTGTCGCGCGAGGTGCAGCATGTGCATGGTCAAAAAAAGAAAAAAGCAACAGAGGCAAAGAGCAATATGGCAGAGGAGCTTGGCGACTTCTTCTTTGTATTAATTTGCTTTGCTAATTCGCAGGGGATTGCAATGGATGAGGCACTTGACAAAGTACTACATAAATTTGAAATACGCGATAAGGATCGCTGGACACGAAAGGATGAGGACAATTGATTAAGGTAGCAATTGCAGGAGCACGTGGCAAAATGGGGCAAGAAGCGGTGCATACCGTAATGAAACAAGAAAATATGGAATTAGTAGCTGTGTTAGATTATAAGGAAATTGGGGAAACATTAGCACAGACAGGATTATTTCCAACGGATTATACAGCACCTGTATTTACCGATTTACAGGCGCTACACACAGCGACAAAACCTGAGGTGTTAATTGATTTAACTAACCCTCAGTCTGTTTATGCACATACCAAGGAAGCGTTGGCACTTGGTATTCGCCCTGTAGTAGGTACGACAGGTTTTACAGATGAGCAACTAGCAGAGCTAACGGCTTTCGCAGAGGAAAAAGCGCTTGGGTGTATTATTGCACCGAACTTTGCGGTTGGCGCAATTTTAATGATGAAGTTTGCTAAGGAAGCAGCACGTTTCTTCCCGGATGTTGAAATTATCGAAATGCACCATGATCAAAAATTAGATGCTCCGTCCGGTACAGGGCTAAAAACAGCACAAATGATTCAAGAGGTGCGCCAAAGCAAACAACAAGGTCACCCTAATGAAACAGAAACACATGCAGGGGCACGTGGTGCTAATTTTGATGGCATGCATATTCATTCGGTCCGTTTACCAGGTTTAGTAGCACATCAACAAGTGCTATTTGGTGGAGATGGTCAATTATTAACGATTCGTCATGACTCATTTAACCGCGGCTCGTTTATGTCAGGTGTAGCTTATTGTGTTGAAGAAGTAATGAAGCAAAAAACGGTTGTTTATGGTTTGGAAAATTTAATTTAAGTGGGGAAAATCACATGAAAATAGCATTAATTGCACATGACCAAAAAAAAGAATTACTCGTGGAGTTTGTGATTGCATATAGCGGTATTTTACGTGAACATACTTTATATGCGACGGGAACTACGGGCAAGCGTGTAATAGAAGCTACGCATTTACCTGTTCAACGTTTTCGTTCGGGTCCACTTGGTGGAGACCAGCAGATTGGCGCTATGATTGCCAACAATGAAATGGACATGGTGATTTTCTTCCGTGACCCATTAACAGCACAGCCGCATGAGCCTGATGTGTCAGCATTAATACGTTTATGTGATGTTTATGATGTGCCGCTCGCAACGAATATGGGCACGGCAGAAATTTTATTAAAAGGTTTGCAAGAAGGTTTCGTAGATTGGCGTCTCATTCAGCAAAACCGCTCGTAGGAAAGGGATGACGCTATGCGAAAATTAAAAATAGGCATTACATGCTACCCGACAGTTGGCGGGTCTGGTGTTATTGCTACAGAATTAGGTAAATTATTAGCGGAGAAGGGGCATGAGATTCATTTTATTTCGTCGAGTGTACCATTTCGTTTAAATAAAATGTATCCCAATGTATTCTTTCATGAAGTATCGGTTAATAACTATGCTGTATTTCAATACCCACCCTATGATATTGCGTTAGCTAGTAAGATGGCAGACGTCATTCAAGATGAGGGGCTTGATGTGTTGCATGTACATTATGCTATTCCGCACGCGGTATGTGCTGTATTAGCACGTGGTATGAGTAAGCGTGACATTGGCATTGTAACAACATTGCATGGTACAGATATTTCGGTATTAGGGCAAGACTCTAACTTAGCTCGCGCCATTCAATACGGGATAGATGAATCAGATATTGTCACCACAGTATCTAACTCACTTAAGCAACAAACGTATGAGCTTATTAATACAAAAAAGGCCATTGAAACGGTTTATAATTTTGTAGATGAGCAGGAGTACCATCCGGTAGAAACAGGTAATCTAAAAGCGCAGTTTGGTATTAAGGATAATGAACGCGTTATTATTCATGTTTCTAACTTTAGAAAAATTAAGCGTGTGGAAGATGTTATTGCGACCTTTATGCGTGTGCGTGAAAAAATGCCAGCGAAGCTTTTACTTGTAGGAGACGGTCCAGAGAAGCAACGTATTACGGACTGTGTGCGTACGTATGAGCATGAAGCGGATGTGTTGTTTTTAGGTAAACAGGAGAGCTTAACAGAGCTGTATGCGATTAGCGATGTTAAATTACTACTATCCGAAAAAGAATCCTTTGGGTTAGTGCTACTTGAGGCAATGGCTTGCGGTGTACCATGTGTGGGTACAGCAATTGGTGGTATACCTGAAGTAATTGAAGATGGTGTAGATGGCTATATAGTGCCACTTGGCGACGTTGAATTAGCTGCCAAACGTGTGATGCAATTAGTGGAAGATGACGAAAAGCACCAAGCCTTTTGCGAGGCTGCTGTACAGTCAGTGTATAACAACTTCCATTCAAGTAAAATTGTAGCTGAATACGAAGCTTTGTATTACGAAGTGGTGAGCCGCTATGAACAGTAAGGAATGGCAAGCTGCCTTTGAAGTGATTGCGACGTTACAGCAAGTGGGCTTTGAGGCGTATGTAGTGGGTGGTGCAGTGCGTGACACGCTTCTTGGTAAAGCGGTTAATGATGTAGATGTAGCAACGAGTGCGCTACCACTTGAGGTGAAGCCTTTATTTGCAACAACGGTAGATGTAGGCATCGAGCATGGTACAGTGCTCATCGTTCATCCGCTTGCACCTGTTGAGGTCACAACATTTCGGGTGGATGGTGAGTATACTGACCACCGCCGCCCAGAGCAAGTACAATTTGTACGCGAGTTGCGTGAAGATTTAGCGCGTCGTGATTTTACAATTAATGCGATGGCGCTAAAGCCAGATGGTACGGTCATTGATTATTTTAATGGGCAACAGGATTTACAACAACAAGTTATTCGAGCTGTAGGTAATGCTAAAGAGCGTTTTGCGGAAGACGCACTCCGTATGTTACGGGCAGTGCGTTTTACCGCACAGTTAGGCTTTACAGTAGCGCCTGATACTAAGCAGGCGATGGTACAGCACGCACAGGATTTGCAATTTGTTGCAATAGAGCGTGTAAAGCAGGAGCTTGATAAAATGCTCGTGGGTAAACATGTCACAGCAGCTATTGCACTGATGCAAGAAACAAGTATTGCTGACGTGCTACCTGGTGTTTGGCACGCACAGAAGTGGTTTGGTTTTATACCACGTACTGTAGTAGAAGGCTGGGCGTATATGTTGCACTTTAATCGCACACAGCTTGAGCTAATGCAACAATACCGTTTAACAAATAAAGAAAAGCGCGCAGTAAAACAACTATTACTAGCTTTTGATGCCTTAGTGGAGCGCGGTTTTACACGAACAGATTATTATACATTTGATGAGGCTACACTTGTTGGCGCGGTACATATGGCACGCCATTTTACTAGTGCTGGTGTGTCAGAGCAGGAGGTGCTAGCCCATAAGCGAGCATTACCTATTCAATCACGTCAAGAGCTAGCCGTAAACGGTAATGACCTACAGGAGTGGCGTAAGGAAAAGCCAGGTAAATGGCTACAACAAGCGCTAGCAACTATTGAGCGTGCAGTGGTATACGGTGAAGTTGAAAATACTAAACAACATATAAGGAGCTGGTACTGCAATGACAACAATGAAAGATAAAATTATTAAGCAATTACTTGCCTCAAACGGCGAGGCTGTGTCAGGACAAAAATTAGCAGATGAATTTAATGTATCGCGTACAGCGATTTGGAAGCATATGAAGGCACTTGAGGAGGAGGGCTACTCTTTCGAAACGATTAAGAAAAAAGGCTATGTATTAACAGGTGTGCCAAATACCGTAACGGCTGCACAAATTAAAGCAGAGCTTGCGACACGTACAGAAGAATTCGGTAAGGAAATTTATTATTATGACGTAGTAGACTCTACGCAAACGGTTGCCCATCGACTTGTACAGGACGGAGCTAAGCATGGTACAGTCGTAATTAGTGAAGAGCAGACGGCAGGTAAAGGGCGTATGATGCGCCCGTGGGAGTCAACGCGTCGTAAAGGCATTTGGATGACGATTATTTTACGTCCTGACATTCCACCACACCGTGCACCACAGTTTACACTTGTAACCGCAGTAGCGGTAGTAAATACAATGAAAGCTATGCTAAATATTAGTGACCCTAAAATTAAATGGCCAAATGATATTTTAATTAATGGTAAAAAGTGCACAGGCATTTTAACGGAGATGCAAGCAGAGTCAGATGTTGTACAGGCGTTACTTATTGGTGTTGGGATTAATGTTAACCAAGATGAGGAGGATTTTCCTGAGGAGCTACGCCCAATTGCGACCTCATTAAAAATTGAGGAGGGTGAAGAAATCGATCGCCCTGCACTCATTGCAAACTTCCTTTACTTCCTAGAGCATTATTCTAAAATGTATGTGAAACATGGCTTTGGTCGTATCCGTGAGCTATGGGAAGAAGCATCTTGTACAATTGGACAACGTCTGCATGTTACAACGCCACGTGAAGTATTTGAGGGTGAGGCTATTGGTATTAGCGCTGATGGCGTACTACGTGTACAAAAAGATAACGGTGAGGTTGTTGAGGTTTATACCGCAGATATTAAGATTTTGTAGAAAAATTTAAAAAACTCTTGTATAGTGACAAGTAGGACTGTATCTAATGCGAACAGTACCTACTTGTTTTTTTAGTTTACACAATGATAGTCTGCCTTGATCCGTAGGGACAGGGACGGAAGAAAACACACGTAGCTAACACTACCCTTCTGTCCATTTTTAGATAGAAGGGTTTTTTGTTTTCTTCCTCAATAAAAGGAGGAACTTCAATGAAAACAACAACTGATTTTTACCACATGAAAGCACAGCACGAAAAGATTGTTATGCTGACAGCCTATGATTATCCTGCTGCACGTCAAGCAGAGGAAGCGCAAGTGGATATGATTTTAGTGGGAGATTCACTTGGTATGGTAGTGCTTGGCTATGACTCAACGCTACCTGTTACTGTAGCAGATATGGTGCATCATGCTAAGGCTGTACGCCGAGGCGCGCCGCATACTTTTGTAGTGGTAGATATGCCGTTTGCATCTTACCATGGCGATAGTAATGTCACGTTACAAACAGCAGCTAGTATGATGCAACAAACAGGTGCTAATGCATTAAAGCTAGAGGGTGCAGGCGATGTTATAGCTACACTGCATAAGTTAACAACAGCAGGCATCCCGTGTGTGGCGCATTTAGGTTTGCTGCCACAATCTGCTCAAGTGCTTGGGGGTTATAAAGTACAAGGACGTTCGGTACAGGCAGCAAAGCAATTGCTATCAGATGCAAAAGCTTGTGAAGCGGCTGGCGCTGTAGCACTTGTGCTAGAGTGTGTACCGTATCAACTTGCCCAGTTAGTAACTGAAGCTTTACACATTCCTGTTATTGGTATTGGTGCAGGTGCACAAGTAGATGGTCAAGTGCTCGTTTATCACGATGTGCTAGGTTATGGCAAACATCATGTACCGAAATTTGTAAACCAATATGCCAATGTTGACCCGCTAATGACGACAGCCCTTTGTGATTATACGCAACAAGTAAAGGCTGGTGTGTTTCCTACAGTAGCGCAAAGTTTTTCTATGGCAGAAGAAACCATAGAGGCATTGTATGGAGGGGTAAAAGCATGAAGGTATTAACAACAATTGAGGCACTCCGTGCTGAACTAGCACCGCTTCGTAAGCAATCTATTGGCTTAGTGCCAACAATGGGTTATTTACATGAAGGACATCTAGCGCTCGTAGCCGCTGCTAAACAAGCAAACGCTATTGTCGTCATGAGTATTTTTGTTAACCCTACGCAGTTTGGGCCAAATGAAGATTTTGAAAGTTACCCACGAGATTTAGCGCGTGATTGCCAACTAGCTGAACAAGCAGGCGTTACATTTGTTTTTGCACCCAATGTAGAAGAAATGTATCCTACGCAAGGCAGTGTAGTAGTACAGGCTGGCGCAATGGCACGTGAGCTTTGCGGTAAATCACGTCCTACGCATTTTGATGGTGTTGTGCAAGTCGTCGCAAAATTATTTAATATTGTGCAACCTACACGCGCCTATTTTGGCCAAAAGGATGCGCAGCAACTTGCGATTATTGAAACAATGGTGCGTGACTTTAATTTCCCTATAGAAATTTGTCCTGTAGCCATTGTAAGAGAAGCAGACGGCTTAGCTAAGTCATCACGCAATGTTTATTTAACCGAAGAACAGCGAGCGAAAGCGCCAGCTATATTTAAAGAGCTAACAAGCATTCAACAAGGGCAACAAACGATTGCCGAGGCGCGCATTGCTATTGAGCAAGCAACAGGTGGTAAAATTGATTATTTAACACAACTTAGTTACCCTGACTTAGCCGATCCAACAGCTTCAACTAAGCATCTTGTATTAGCTGTAGCTGTTTTTATTGGCAAGACACGCTTAATTGACAATATCATTTGGGAGGTTGTATAAATGTTACGAACGATGATGCACGCTAAAATTCACCGCGCACAGGTGACAGAGGCTAATTTAAACTATGTCGGCTCGATTACGATTGACCAAGATATTTTAGAGGCCGTTGGTATTTTACCAAACGAACTTGTAGCCATTGTTAATAATAATAATGGCGCACGTTTCGAAACCTATACGATTGCAGGCGAGCGAGGCAGTGGTGTCATTTGTGTTAACGGAGCAGCCGCGCGTTTAGTACAGCCGCAAGATATTATTATTATTATTGCTTATGCGCAAATGACAACAGAGCAAGCAATAAAAAATGTGCCGCGCATTGCGATTATGGGAGAAGGAAATACCATTACACAATTGGTATATGATGAGCCACCATTAACGATTGGGTAACGAAAAAGTCAGCATTTGCTGGCTTTTTTTATTTTGTTAAAGCTAAACATAGGAGAGTTAACGTCTAATAAGTAAAGGAGGTGCGAGGTGTGGAGAAAACCGTTATGCGAGCTATAGAAGGCAATGAAAAAGCCTTTCGCCAATTACTCTATCAACATGAGGCCCAAATGTATCGCATGGCCTATATTTATGTGCAACATGAACAAGATGCCTTAGATGTCGTACAGGAATCGGCTTTGAAGGCGCATCAAAAATTAACCACGTTACAAGCACCAGCGCACTTTACGACATGGTTGACTCGGATTGTGATTAACACGGCTCATGATTTTTTACGCAAACGTGGGCGTATGACATATGTTGACTATGATGACTTACCTGAGCCAGTACATATTGAAGAGCCTACACAATTAATTTTAGCTGACGTTTTACGCGTGCTATCACCTCAAGAAAAAGACGTCATCATTTTACGCTTTTATTATGATTATACAATTAGTCAAACTGCCGAAATGTTACGTTTAAAACTAGGCACAACAAAAACAATTTTGTACCGCGCATTGCAAAAATTACGCAACGAGATGGAGGCGAGCGAATGAAGGACTTTAAACGACAAGTAGATGAAATCCCTGTGCCAAGGGCTGTACGTGGACGTATTAATCGGAGCATCGCGCCAAATAAAATGGCTAATCCCTTATGGTTAGTTGCGGTTGCTGCCCTGTTTTTTAGTATGATTGCCCTGCCTACTGCGCCAACAAGTGCTAGTAATAACACAACAACTGCATTACAAGGTGGTTTAGCAGTTATTGTAGCCATTGCTTTAGTAGTGGCGTGGTGGCGCAAGCGTATCATTTATGCCATCGTTGGGTTACTTGTAGTTGTTATTATTTATAATGTAAGTGTGTTTCAAGCAGCTCAAATTAAGCCGACCTTACTCGCAGATAGCACATTACAAACGGCTTATGTAGAAGTAAATAAACAAGACCATTTTGATGTGTATAGCTTAAATATTGGTTTGCTGCCCATTGCCGAACGTGCAACAATTCGTCAAATAGAACAGCACGCCTATACCGTAGTATATGAAATTACATTTACTCAACCACCTGCTGTCAATAAAAAATATGTAGCGCTTGCCACATCGCATGGGTTACTACCTTTTACCAAACCTTATGCAAAAACAACCGTCAAGGCATTGACGATGCAAGGTTTATTTCAGCGGGAGCTTTCGCTAAAAGTAGATGAGCCTGTTACATTGACGGCTATTGCGAGCGATGCCCCGCTTTATATTGATGGTAGGCAAGTGACCTTGCCATATACACTTCCTGTAGATCAGACCGTTGTGCTACGTCTTGCGCATACAAAGCGGGTAGACCGTATTGCGCTTACAACGGACCAAGGGAAAATTATTTGGGATTATTATGAGGAGGCAAATTATGAATAGCTTAACCATTGGTTTACTGCTAATGGCACTACCACATCCACTTGTACAAATCATTGCCTGTTTTGTATTACTTCGAGCTAATACGTTAGCGGTTTGGGTTGTGCTGACGTCTGTTAGTTTAAGCCTTGTGAGCTATGCATTGCCGAGCTATAGTGGTGGCTTTGTGCTACTCGGTGCGCTATGGCTACTGTATGCTAGTGCTGTTAAGACCAAATCTCAAAAAGTAGGGTGGCTCCACGGCTTATTTATCGTCAATATTGTGCTTTACAGTTTCACCCTTAATGGTGGGCTTGATATGCGCGCACTATTAACCATGATTACGCTCCTCCTTATTATTTGGCAAGTAACAGTGCTACCACCGGTGTTCTTTACATTTATTTTACTGATGGGTATTGCTATTCAAACCTTTGCATTGTACAGAATATATACAAGCTTTCCTACGCCATATGTTTATGAAGTTACGTATATGACGAAAAGTGAGTTACCTATTACTTTTGTGACGCAAGACGAAACACTTACTCAAGTTAGCTTGTCAGACAAGGCGCAAAGTGTTGACCAACAAGTAGTGGAGCATACGGTCTCTAAACCTTATTTATCACTCGATACGGTTTCATTTGATGCTGAGGCTACGGCTCCTGCATCGAGTGGCGGCGAAATTCTTTGGCAAAATAATGGCCAAGAAGTCATGCATTACATTGTATCGCCAACATTTTTACCAACAACAGCACGCTTAGCTTTTGACGATGGTAGTGTCCGTTATTTATCTTTTGACCATACAATAACGCAACTAGAGGACGAAAAATTTACGAAACAGGGGGCATCATTTGCGGATGGTGCAACAAATATGAGTGTGAAAACAACAGAGGCATTAACTTTAGGCAAATTTCAATCGTATCGTAATTTAGTTGCACTTGAGCGACTTGTCATAGATGGTGTGCCTTATGACGAAGCGGACCTACCGCTTGATGTACCAAAAGGCGCAACCTTGTTTATAACCACGCATATGAAGCCATTGCCAAAAACAATAGCACCACGCGCAAAATTTGCTTTTGGCTTTGGTAGTTACCAGTTTATCGTACCAGTACAAATTGAGGATGTGCTTGAGACGTTAAAGACAGGTGTAAGTAAGCATAATAACGCACAGTATGATAAAATAAATGCAAACATTAAGTGAACTGTGAGTTGAAGTATAATGGGAAAAACTTATGCTGTAGTCGATATCGAAACGACGGGGCATTCCTCTAAAAATGGCGACCGCATGATGCAATTTGCGGTCGTTTTTGTGCGTGATTGGCAAGTAGTAGATCGGTTTACGACCTTTATCCACCCAGAGCGAAGTATTCCGCTCTTTATTCAAGATTTAACGCATATTACGGATGAGGATGTTAAAACAGCGTTACCTTTTACAGCACATGCAAAAAAAATATATGAATTATTAACGGATTGTGTGTTTGTTGCACATAATACGGACTTTGACTTACCGTTTTTACAAGCCGAATTTAAGCGTGTAGGTTTACCTGAGTGGCGCGGCGAAAAAGTGGATACGGTAGAGCTTGCTAAAATTTTATACCCAAGCGCGCTAAGCTATAAGCTAGGTGACCTCGCGCAAGATTTAGGTATTACATTAGCGCGCGCCCATCGTGCAGATGAGGATGCACTCGCGACAGCTAAATTATTAATTGCGTGTTATGACAAATTACGCGGCTTACCCCAGCCTACACTTGAGGCAATGCATCGCTTAAGCTTTAATGCTAAAACCGACATTGCACAGTTATTCTTTAGTGTGCTTGCTTGGAAGCGTACGCAACTTGCGAGTGAAGACTTTATGCAATACGGCGGCTTAGCTTTAAAGAAATTAACACAGCTTCAATCACAGCCAACAACTTTACGCTATCCCGCAACAGATGAGGCAAAGGAAAAACTGCTACAGCATGTGTGGCATAATTTCGAAAAACGCCCTGCACAGTTTCAGATGATGGACGAAATTTATCAGACATTGCATACACAAGGCGAGGTAGTGATTGAAGCTTCAACAGGTATTGGAAAAACGCTAGGCTATTTACTACCAGCGATTAGTTATGCGGTAAGTGAAGGTAAGCAAGTGGCGATTAGTGTGTACACATCGCATCTTGTGGAGCAATTATTTGCAGAAGACCTCCCAAAAGTTGAGCAGTTACTTGGTGTTAAGTTAGCGATAGCTATGGTAAAAGGTAAGCGGAATTATATTGATTTAACTAAAGTACAAACGATGCTTAATTATACTGAGCGTAGCTATGACGAAACTTTAACACTTTTACAAGTACTAGTGTGGCTAACGGAAACCGTGACAGGGGATACTAATGAGCTTAACGTATCAGGTGGCGGTCAACTCGTAGTTGATAAGTTACGTAAAGAGCAAGATAGCGCGCCCTCTAAGCCATTTGATTATTATAATTATGCGCTGGCACAATGTAAGCACGCGACAATTATTGTGACAAACCATGCGATGGTACTTGCACATACAGAGCAGGCTGCGAGTGTTTTTGCGCAAGTAGATGGTTGGATTTTTGATGAGGCGCATCAATTAATTCAAGCGGCCATGCAACGTGAGACACAAATGTTTTCTTATACGTATGGCAAATATATTTTTGGACAAATTGGCTGTTATGACGACGATGCGACGTTTCGATTATTATATGAAGCGTCGCGTAAGTATGAGCGCGTTTCACCATTTTTATTACAGGAAGCGGAGCGTTTGTTTAGCCGTATGGTAGAACAGTTTGATACGGTTACAAATGCGCTTGCCAAAAATGCGATGAAACATTTTCCTAGAAAGCGAGACCATAAGCAGACATTATTTTTACCACAGTTGACGATACCGTTAACGTATTATACAAGCGTAGCAGATGCGATGCAGGCATGGCTTACGCGTGCACTTGAAATTACAGCGCAGTTTAGCAATGAACTTGTACAACTTGCGCCAAGTGAGCAACAAATTTTAGCGGATTGGCGTTACTTAGTACAACAAGTACAACTAATGCTACATCAGTGGCGTGCTTTATTTATCGAAGTTAACTCAAGCAATACAGCATGGCTTGAGTTGGATAAGCGCAGTGTGCCTAGCAGCTTGCGTATTGTCCAACATCCGCTTGATGTGGCGGCTGTTATTCAAGATGCAGTAACCAAGCTTGGCAAATGTGCACGTATCTTTACCTCAGGTACAATGACGGTGCCAAAGCAACCAACCTTTATTACTGCACAGCTTGGTTTGTCAGCAACGACACGTGTACTACAGCTTCATGCACCAGCGAGTTATTATGCTGGGGCATCCACTTTTATTGTGACGGACATGCCCGACATTCAGCAGGTGCCACAACATGAGTATATCGAAATGGTAGCTTACGCCATTACACAAACGGTGCGTGCGACAGAGGGACGATGTTTTGTACTATTCACTTCGCAACAAATGTTAAGACAAACAGTGGAATTAATACAGGAAAGCGAACTATTGCAAGATTATATGTTATTTGCGCAAGGTATTACGAGCGGCAGTCGCATGCGTATTTTAAAATCTTTTCAAAAATTTAAACGCGCTGTATTATTTGGTACTAACAGCTTTTGGGAAGGCGTGGATGTGCCAGGTGACGCACTTGCCTCAGTAATTGTTGTACGCTTGCCATTTTCCGCACCAGAGGCACCACTCTTTAAGGCACAGGCGGAGCGTATTACGGCAGCGGGGCATAATGCTTTTTATGAGCTGTCCCTACCTGAAGCTATCCTGCGCTTTAAGCAAGGGTTTGGTCGTTTGATTCGATCTTCACAAGATAAGGGTGCGCTAATTGTGCTTGATCGTCGAATTGAAACAAAGGCATATGGCAAAGCATTTATTGCCGCACTGCCGAGCATTCCTGTGCATAAAGTTCCATTAACAGATATGGTTTTACAACTCGAAAATTGGTATAATAAAAACGATGAAAGATAGCGCTTACGTTACTTTTGTAAATAAAGGAGATATACAATGAAAAAATGGTTGATAACGGTAGTATCTGTCGTAATCATTGCTGGTTTAGCTATTGGTATAACGCTACTCGTTAGTGCGCAGTCAAGTTATCGTAATGTCGAAAAAAAGGCGACGGATTTGGCGCTCACAGAAAAGGTCATAACCAGTGCTAATAATGCCTATGTATATAATGGTTCCTTAGCCTATATTACCGTGATTGGCACCGACAAAAATAACGATAAAAAAGCGATATTTGTACCCGCTAACTTTTCGAAAAAAGCCATTCAACAAGTGTGGCTTGAAGATGGCATTTCAAAGAGTGATGCGTTAACTAAGTTGCAAGAGCAAGCAGAAGTAGAAAGTGTACTCCACACTAAGTTAGGCTACGAGGAGCCTGGCGCTGTTTGGGAAATTACGTATATTGATAGCCACAATCAGTTAAATTATATGTACTACCAGCATGAAAACGGAGAGCAATGGAAACACATTACAGTAACTGAGGAGAATGATGACTTGTGAAGAATGTATTAGCAGAACGTGTGAAGACGTTAACACCATCAACAACTTTAGCAATTACAGCTAAAGCAAAGGCATTAAAAGCAGAGGGTATTGATGTAATTGGTTTAGGCGCAGGTGAACCAGACTTTAACACGCCACGCAATATTTTAGATGCAGCGATTGATTCGATGGAAAAAGGTTTAACAAAGTACACACCAGCAGGTGGTCTTCCTGTTTTAAAACAAGCGATTATTGACAAATTACAACGCGACAATAATTTAAAGTACGCGCCAAATGAAGTAATGGTTGGCGTAGGAGCTAAGCATGTATTATACACATTATTCCAAGTGTTATTAAATGAAGGCGATGAAGTGATTATCCCAATCCCGTATTGGGTATCATATCCAGAGCAAGTGAAAATTGCAGGCGGTGTACCTGTTTATGTTGAGGCGACAGCTGAACAAAACTACAAAATGACACCAGCCCAATTACGTGCAGCTATTACAGCAAAAACAAAAGCGGTTATCATTAACTCACCAAGTAACCCGACTGGTATGATTTACTCACAAGAGGAGCTAACAGCGCTAGCAGCTGTAGCCGTCGAAAAAGATATTTTAATCGTATCAGATGAAATTTACGAGAAATTAGTTTATGGTGGCGTTAAGCATTTTTCAATTGCACAAGTCTCACCTGAAGTTAAAGCACGCACAATTGTTGTGAATGGTGTAGCAAAATCACATTCTATGACAGGCTGGCGTATTGGCTACGGGGCAGGCGATGCAGCAATTATTAAAGCGATGACAGACTTAGCATCACACTCTACATCTAATGCAACAACTACTGCACAGTATGCAGCAGTAGAAGCCTACAACGGTTCACAAGATGCAGTAGAAGAAATGCGACAAGCATTTGAAGCACGTTTAGAGAAGGTATTCCCACAGGTTGAGGCAATTCCTGGCTTTAGCGTAATTCGTCCACAAGGTGCATTTTATTTATTACCTGATGTAACAGAAGCCGCACAAAAAACAGGCTTTGCTTCAGTGGATGAGTTTGCGAGTGCATTATTAACAGAAGCAAATGTTGCGGTAATCCCAGGCTCAGGCTTTGGTGCACCAAGCACAATTCGCTTGTCATATGCGACATCTCTTGATTTAATTGAAGAGGCAATCCGTCGTATTACTACATTTGTTAAAGCAAAATGGCAAGACTAATGCTTTACTAGCAACTTAGGAGGACAACATGAAAAAAATTATGATTCAAGATATGCCTAACCATATCGGCGAAACAGTTAAACTTGGCGCATGGTTAGCAAATAAACGTTCAAGTGGTAAAATTGCGTTTTTACAATTACGCGATGGCTCAGGCTTTGTGCAAGGTATTGTAGTAAAAGCTGAAGCAGGCGAGGAGCTTTTTGCTAAGGCAAAAGGTTTAACGCAAGAAACATCAATGTATGTTATTGGTGAAGTAACAAAGGATGAGCGCTCAACATTTGGTTGTGAGCTACAAGTGAAGGATATCGAAATCATTCATGAAGCCGATAACTTCCCAATCACACCAAAAGAGCATGGTACAGAGTTTTTAATGGACAATCGTCACCTTTGGTTACGTTCTCGTAAACAACATGCGATTATGAAGATCCGTAACGAAATTATCCGTGCAACGTACAACTTCTTTAACGAAAATCACTTTGTAAAAGTTGACCCACCAATCCTAACAGGCTCAGCGCCTGAAGGTACGTCGGAGTTATTCCATACAAAATATTTTGATGAAGATGCGTACTTATCACAATCAGGTCAACTGTATATGGAAGCAGCAGCAATGGCATTAGGTAAAGTATTCTCATTTGGGCCAACTTTCCGTGCAGAAAAATCAAAAACACGTCGTCACTTAATCGAGTTTTGGATGATTGAGCCAGAGATGGCGTTTGTTGAGCATGACGAAAGCTTAGAAGTACAAGAACAGTATGTCTCATACATCGTGCAATCTGTACTTAAAAATTGCCAAATCGAGCTTGAGCGTTTAGGTCGCGATACAGCGAAGCTTGAAAAAATCAAAGCACCATTCCCACGTATTTCATACGATGAGGCAATTGAGTTTTTACACAAAGAGGGCTTTGAAGATATTAAGTGGGGCGATGACTTTGGCTCACCACACGAAACAGCAATTGCTGAGCATTATGATATGCCTGTATTTATTACATGCTACCCAACAGCAATTAAACCATTTTATATGCAACCGCACCCAGACCGTGATGATGTTGTGCTATGTGCCGACTTAATTGCGCCAGAAGGCTACGGCGAAATTATCGGTGGTTCAGAGCGTATTCATGATTACGAATTAATGAAGCAACGCATTAATGAGCATGACCTTGATGAAGATGCATATGCTTGGTATTTAGATTTACGTAAACAAGGCTCAGTGCCTCACTCAGGCTTCGGCTTAGGGCTAGAGCGTACAGTAGCTTGGATTAGTGGTGCAGAGCACGTGCGTGAGAGTATTCCATTCCCACGTTTACTAAACCGCCTGTATCCATAAATAGTAGGGATGTCGTCTTGTGCGGCATCCTCTTTTCATTAAAGGAGTTTTAGTATGGCGAATGAACAAACCTTTCGTGTTTGGCTAGAGCAACAACAAGTGCTCATCCCACAATTATTATTTCAGCACTATAAGGCAATTAGCATGACAGACGAGGAAGCACTTGTCATCATGCATTTAATTGCGTTTCAAACAGAGGGTACGAGCTTTCCAACCCCGCAACAACTCATGCAACGCTCCACCTTATCGACAAATGCTATTTCCACTATTTTGCAACGTTTAATGCAAAAAGGATTGTTAGAGATTGCGCAGATGAAGGATCAAAAGGGCATTATTTACGAAACCTTTTCGCTTTACCCGTTATGGGAGCGATTGACAGAGCGTGTACAGCTTGATGAACAAGCGATTATTGAGCAAAAGGAAACGAATGAAGAGGGCGAGCTCTTTAGCATGTTTGAAGCGGAGTTTGGTCGTCTCTTTTCGCCTATGGAGATCGAAACCATTGGCAAGTGGCTTGATGAGGACGGGCATTCCGTTGCGCTCATTAAGCAGGCACTAAAAGAAGCCGTACTTGCGGGCAAAATGAGTCTTAAATACATTGACCGTATTTTATTTGAATGGCAAAAGAAAAATATCCAAACGCCACAACAGGCGCAAGAGCAAACCAATCAGTTTAGAGAAAAAACCTACACACCACCTGTATCACAGGAGCCGTTTGTAGATGAGGTACCTTTTTATAACTGGTTAGAGGACGAGGAGTAAGGAGAGGAAGCCGTGTTAACATTAAAGCAATGGCAGTTTTGCCTAGAGGAAATGGACCGCATGTTTCCTAATGCACATTGTGAGCTCGTGCATCAAAATCCTTTCGAGCTAACAATTGCTACACTATTGTCTGCACAATGTACAGATAAGCTAGTCAATCGTGTAACTAAAGATTTATTTCAAAAATATAAAACGCCTGCTGATTATTTAGCCGTATCTTTAGAGGAGTTGCAAGAGGATATTCGCTCTATTGGGCTATATCGCAATAAGGCAAAAAATATTCAAGCGCTATCACAGCGCCTACTCGATGTTTATGATGGTGAAGTGCCAGCAACGCGTGAGGGGCTAGAGAGCTTACCAGGTGTTGGGCGCAAAACAGCCAACGTTGTGCTATCCGTTGCCTTTGGTGTGCCAGCACTTGCTGTAGATACACATGTTGAGCGCGTAGCTAAACGCTTAGGTATATGTCGTTGGAAGGATAGCGTGCTACAAGTGGAAGAAACCTTAATGAAAAAAACACCAATTGATGCATGGACAAAAACCCATCATCAGCTTATTTTCTTTGGGCGCTATCATTGTAAGTCACAAAATCCAGGTTGCCATGCTTGCCCACTCTTTAGCTTATGTCGTGAAGGACAAAAGCGCTTTCGTAAAGGATTGGTGAAGCAAGATGCCTAATTTAGCAAAAGACAAAGTCGATGCGTGGTACGCAGAATGGCAAGTACTTGAGCAAACCATTCATGCTTTGCATAGCGCGCGTGATAAGACTGTAAAAGCGGAGATGGAAAAAGCCATCGCGCATTACGAGGCATTTATTGACGATAGTTTATTGCCTACTAATGGTCGTGAGCGTTTAGCATTTATTAAAGCACGCCCAGGGCAATATGCGTGCTACCGTCAACTAGATGAGCTATATAAAGAAACTAAAAAACGCATCGCACGTGTACGTATTCAGCGTAGCAAGTGAAAATAGTTTACCTTTAGCATGATTGTTACTATAATCGAGTAGAGTTTAAATTGAGGAGGTCTTTTTGTGAAAAAGCTAGTAGCCATTGGCGGCGTTGTAATTGTATTATTAGTCGCTATTATTTTACTGACAAATATGTCGAACAAGGATAAGCTGAAAAGTGTTGATAATCCTTATGGTGACAAAAAGTTACAACAACCTACAATAGATTTACTGCAAGATGAAAACTACCAAAACATTACATTACCAGAAGATTTAAAAGCAAAAATTGATAGCGGTGAAGAAGTGAATGCATACTTCTTTAGTCCAACTTGTACGCATTGCCGTGCATTAACACCAAAATTAATGCCAATTTTAGAGGATAAGGGCATTGAAGTAAACCAAATTAATTTATTAGAGTATGATGAGTGGGATACGTACAATATTACAGCAACGCCAACCTTCATTCACTTTGATGGTGGTGCTGAGGTAGAGCGCTTCGAAGGTAACTTACCTGAAGAAGAATTAGAAGCTTTCCTAACACCATACGCTAAAAAGTAAGCACAGTAAATGCCGCGCCATCGCGGCATTTTTTTTGTTATACTAACGTAAAAGGGGAGTGACATTGTGCATAAAATGAATGACTATTTTTATCGTGGTGCCATGATGAAATGTTTTACGGAGGCGCAACAGATTGCTGCGACATCAACAGATGCAGATGAACAAACATTAGCTGCTAAATACCTCACATTATTTGAGGAGTATGAGTATGATAAGTACCCAAAAATTACGCATTATTTAGAGCGTCAGTCAATTGAGCGTGCAGATGAGAGTTATGAGGATTTAGATGAGGTGCAGTTTATTCGTACGCATACGGATGAAGCAGAGTTTAAGGCGTGCATTGCACAGCTTGAGCAACGCGCAAAAGAAGGGACAGCTAATGAGCGTGCAGCAAGCTTTGTTGTACAGGGGGAGCTGTTTATTTTAGCGCACCATTACCCAGAGGCTGTACATTGTTTTCAACAAGCGATTGCCGCTAACCCTAATAAAGGCTTGTATTGGGGGCTAACAGGGCAAACTATGCACCGCTTTGGTTGGATGCCTTTTGATGCCCTTGGTTTTTTAGAGCAAGCGATACAACTAGACCCTAAAAACCCACGTTGGCAATGGAATCAGGCACTGGTTTTAATCCAATTAGCGAAAGATTTACAAGAGCCTGCCTTTCTAGCCAATGCGGCAGTAACATTAGAAGATGCCCTAACGTATTGTCGCGAGGAGCAAGCATCTTTAAAGGCTGCGATACAAACCACATATGACGAAATGGAAAACTACGTGTTTTCGTAATTTACAGTAAGGAAGTGACAGCATGTCAGAACTACAACAACAAATTGCTTCATGGGTAGAGCAAGGCTTTTACCAACTCGTAAAAAATGCAGAAGTCGAAAACTTTCAAACGATTATTCAGGCAGCGATTGATGATAAGCGTGAGGGGAGAGAGGAGCAGGCCTTTTGTGACCAAATGATGTTAAACCTTGCCTATTATGAGCGCAATGCGGCAGTATGGCATACAATTTTTAGCGCCATTTTAACAGGGCAACTTGCTTTTACAGCAGCTGTCGTCGAAACCGAGCTCTTGACAGGACAAATGCAAGTACGCCAAGAGGTGGACGAACAAACCAAAGTATTGCTACCTGTGTTTCATGAGGAGTACGAGGCTAAGGAGCTAACAGCGGAAATTATTATGTATGATTACGCCTATATGTCCATTGCGCATGCATTGCGCGTCGATTTTTTAACCGTTTGCACGATGCAAGATAGTCGTGAGGCATTACTTGAAGGTGATGCTACAGAAACACTTCGTGTCATTGACGGCTATGTGAATTATTATGCTGATCAGTTTGCACGACAGCTTACATTACATTAATTAAGAGGGGGTATTTGCGTGAACACACCATTTTCATTTACACATTATCGACCAAAAAACGAACAACCTACCACAACTTATCCAGCCATTTTTTTATTGCATGGTATGGGGAGTAATGAGCAAGATTTATTGCAATTACTAGATACAGTACCTGCACATATTTTTGCTATACGTGGCCCAATTGCGCATGGCAATGGTTATGCTTTCTTCACAATTGGTGAAGAAGAACAACCTGTCCGCGCTATTTTTGATAAAGTAGTTGTAGCTTTTTCGCAGTTTGTAGAACAAGCTTTAATCGAGTTTTCGATTAACCCACAGCAAGTGTATGTAGTTGGCTTTAATCAGGGGGCAGTAATTGCTCAGTCATCAGCTTTTGTTTTAGGTAATCAAGTAACAGGTGTTGCGGCACTTAGTGGCTTTTTACCAAAGTTTGTACAAGAGGAGTATGTGAAGAAAGATATTTCACAAGTCGCTTTCTTTATTTCACATGGTACGTACGATTATATTTATCCATTTAAAGAAGCGGAGCAAGCAGCTGTATTTTTAGAGGCATGTGATGCCAATGTGACGTTGATGACCTACGAGGATGGTCATGGTGTAACGCCACAAAATCGCGCAGATTTCAATGATTTTTTACATCAACATATCGCAAAAGTCTAAGTGATTTCACAAAATGCACACACGGTTTTCACAACTGTGAGCGGTTACGTATTCATTTTCTGAACCAGCAATGTTATCATAGAAGACGTACGCTTTTCAAATCCAATGATTGAACATTAGCAGCGCATAATTTTACTTATTTGCATACAATGTGATAAAGAAAAGAGTAGAATAGTAAGGCAGCTATGAGCTGTCTGAGAAAGTTGGATTGATGAAAACAAATGGAAAAGGACTTAACGCATATGCACGATGAACAAAAAATTAGTATTGAGCCACAACTTCAGCCTAAAATGACAGACATGCTAGCGCAAACCGTTAAGACGGGTATTATTAAGTCAAACTTAATCCCAATGTGGGCGGGTTTAGCATTAGCACTGTATCATACACAGGCAAATATAATGGATTATATTGTGCAAATTATTTTAGCGACAATAGGTAGTGCAGCTGTCATCGGCTCAGCTGGTGCCTTCAATAACATTTATGACCGTGATATTGATGCGATTATGCCACGAACACAGTCGCGTCCAACCGTAACGGGGCAAATGCCTGTTAAAACAACAGCCATTCTTGCAGTAGTGTTATTAGTTGTTGGGATTATTGCATTATACTTTGCATCACCACTTGCAGCGTTCTTAGGCTTTTTAGGTGTATTTTTATATGTAGGGCCTTATACGATATGGACAAAGCGCTATACGATTTACAATACAGAGATTGGCAGTCTGTCGGGAGCAATGCCGCCATTAATTGGTTGGGCTGTTGTGTCGAGTAATTTAACGCACCCTGCAATTTTAGGTTTGTTTGGTGTCATGGTAATATGGCAAATGCCTCACTTCTATGCTATTGCCATTCGTAAGCATGCAGATTATAAAGCAGCTAACATTCCAATGCTACCTGTAGCAAAAGGTATGAAACGTACGTATTACCAAACGAACTTTTATTTAATTATTTTAATTTTACTAAGTTTCTTATTTGGTTCACTTAGCGTTGGTATTATGCTAGTTGCTTTATTATTAAGCATTGCGTGGCTAGTTATGAGTATTTATGGCTACCACACCAATACGGACCAAGTAAAATGGGCAACAAAAATGTTTGTCTTTTCATTACTGCACATGACGATTTTATTCTCTACTATTATTATTTATTGCCTAGTCGGTGTGATTTTTAAATTGTATTAATAAAAAAGCTGTGTTGCTCAAGATTGAGCGACACAGCTTTTTGCTTGCACAGAATATACACGCTTATTTGTCCAATCAAGGCAGTGTAGTTGTCCACCAAATGTAGCACCACCATCAATACCAATAATACGATTGGGCCCGTAATACACATCCGTATTATCTTTTGTACCATGTAGACGGTAGGACGGTGTGTGGCCAAAGACGATGGTTTTTTCGCCGTGGTAGCCCATATGAAACTCCTTACGAATCCATAGCAGGGTAGAGATTGGTGTTTCGTCTAGTGGTAGCTCCGGATCAACGCCGCCATGTACAAATACCACATCATCATAAGCCACATAGTAACCCATTGTTTCGATAGCTTGGAGGTGTGCGCGTAGTGGATGAGTTGTAGGTAATTGCTTAAGTAAAGGTAAGTTAGTTGTATCAAAATCAGCTACACGTAATCCATAGCTCTCAAGTGTTTCAATCCCACCGCAAACATTTATCCAATGTTCCCAAGGTTTACTATGGTTGGCGGTAAAAGCACGTAGCATAATGGCTTCATGGTTACCCATTAACAATGTAGCACCGTGTGTTTCGCGCAACGATAATACCGTATCGAGCACTTCTTTAGATTGTGGACCACGGTCTACATAGTCACCCATAAATAATAAGGTATCATCAGGTTGTAAAGCGATTTTATCTAATAATGCGACTAACATAGCGTGTTGTCCGTGCATATCACTAATTGCTAAAATACGTCCCATTGTATCAAATCCTTTAGTTGTTATAGCCCTAGTATAAAAGAAAAGCGCTTAAAATGAAAAGAAATGCCACCGCCATAGGCGATGACATTTCAGTATAGCTTATTTATTTTCGTGCTTTTTGTCTTCAAACTTTTTTTCGATTTCTTCTACTTTGTTTGTTACAGCTTCTTTAGCATCTGCTAATTTATGTTGCGCTGCACCTTTTAATTTATCAAGTTTACCTTCAGTTTGTTTACCAACATCACCTGTTGCTTTACCGTATTGCTCTTTTGCTTCACCTTTAAGCTCGTTACCTGTACCTTTTAAATCATCTGTAAATTTGTTTGACATGTTAATGTCCTCCTTTTTTTGTCTATGGTTATAATGTTCCCAATGTGCAGAAGGTTAAACATTTTTTATAGCAATTATTTCAGATTTTTTTGTAACTACGCAACCAACCCACATAATGATTAGCCCTAAAAATACAATGCTTCCCGCAAAAATTAACGCAGCATTATAGCTATTATAGTGAGTAGCTAGCTTACTTGCCGCAATTGGACCGATGATTTGACCAAAGGCATAAAATGTTGTCAGGATGGATACGACAGGACCGCTCTTAGTAGGAAAAAGCTGACGAGCGTAGCCTGTTGTCATTGTAACGATGCCGACAAACGTCATACCAAATAAAAAAGCAGATAAAAATACACTAAAAATAGATTGAGAAAATACGGGCAATAAAATACCGAATACTTGTAATAAATAAGCAATTGATAAAATTTTAATTGGTGAGTATTTCGTAATTAATGTACTCCATACGGGTGCGGATGGAATTGCTGCAAGTCCTGCGATGACCCAACTAATAGAGGAGTAGGATTGTAGCTCAGGGATACCGTGAATAATGTCCACTAAAAAAGTGCCAGTAATAATATAGCCAAGTCCCTCTAACCCATAAGCTGCGATAAACCATGGCATAAAGCCCTTTGTTAATTTTGGTGTGCTATCATCTGCGTATGCTTTTTCGATGTTATTCACAACAAGTTTACGCCATAAAAAGCCAGTAGTGAGTACGCAGAGTAATGATAATACACCAAGTCCGAGCCAAGCGCCTTTCCATGTGTAAGCTGCCTCTAAAAATGGCACGAACAAACCAGAGAAGGCGATACCAAGCCCGATGCCACCAAATAAGTAACCTGACCAGCTTGCAAGAAAGTGTTGTGCTAAATAATCCATAACAATACTAGATGTTAAAACAAATACTAAGCCTCCTGTCACCCCTGCCACGAAGCGTAGTATTAACCAAATCGTATAGCTATCAATAATCCCCATTAAAACGACCGATGCTACGTTGATTAATACAGCTAGTAATAAAAAACCTTTGCGATTTTTGGTAATAAAGCCAGCCCATAATGCGCCAACGAAGTAACCGATGTAATTACTAGAAGCTAAAAAGCCTGCAGTCTCTACGGAAAACCCCACGTCCTCACGCATAAAGGGCAAGATTGGTGTGAAGGCGAAGCGGCTAATCCCCATTGCCACCACTAAAAGTAGTACGCCTCCAAACACCACACCCATGTGATTTTTTTTCATGCCCATACCCCTTTGTTATTGTTGAAAAATATTTTATTCATTTATCATAGAGGTAATATTCGGAAAATTCAATACGAAAGCGTAAATATTATGGATTAAACAGAAAATAATTGCATGATTAACAAAAGGCATAGGCGCTAAAAAGTTATACTTCACTTAAATGACACAGTTTTGCCATAAAATGTACCACCTTAGGTATTGTGTGAATAAATGATGAAATATTCTAATAAATTATTGTGCTGTGTGTATAGAGGTGCTACTGTAACGTCACAAGACGAAGGGAGCGGGTAAATGATGACAAGCATTGCAACGACATTAGTGCAACTCGGAAATCATAGTGATAGTAAAACAGGCGCGGTTAGCACGCCTGTATATTTTTCGACAGCTTATGAGCATACAGGTCTTAGGCAATCAACAGGATATGATTATACGCGTACAAAGAATCCTACAAGAAGCGTGTTAGAACAGGGTATTGCTAAGTTAGAGGAAGGCGATGCCGCTTTTGCCTGTAGCTCTGGCATGGCGGCCATTCAATTAGTAATGGGGTTATTAAAGGCAGGTGATCGGGTGGTAGTGCCAAATGATATTTATGGTGGCACTTATCGTTTATTTACGTATTTAGCAGCGCAGTATGGTATAGAAGTTAGCTATGTTAATTTTGCAGATGCAAGTGCACTAACTCAAGCATTGGCCACACCTTCTGCTATGATTTTTTTAGAGACGCCAACCAATCCTTTAATGCAACGTTATGATATTGCGCAGTTTAGTAATCAGGATGCTATTGTAGTGGTGGATAATACATTTTTAACGCCGTATTTCCAACAACCTTTAACTCTCGGTGCAGACATTGTAGTACACAGTGCAACAAAATACCTTGGCGGGCATAATGATGTGCTAGCAGGTCTTGTTGTAGCTAAAGGAGAAGAGTTATGTGAACGACTTGCTTTCTTGCATAATACAAGTGGCTTTACGCTGTCACCAATGGACAGCTGGTTGATTGTACGCGGCTTAAAAACATTGCATTTACGTATGCGTCAGCACGATGCGAATGCTAAAGCCGTTGTAGCCTTTTTACAAAACCATACTCAAGTGACGGATGTACTGTATGCAGGCGAGGGCGGCATGGTATCATTTCGTTTACAACGTGAGCAGGACATCGATATATTTTTGCGTAGTTTACAGCTTGTAACTTTTGCAGAGAGCCTAGGTGGCGTGGAGAGTTTTATTACGTACCCTGCTACTCAAACCCATGCTGACATACCATATGAAGAACGGATAGCGCGAGGTGTATGCAATCGTTTATTACGTTTTTCGGTAGGCGTGGAAGAAGTAGCGGATATTATTGCGGATCTAAAGCAGGCGTTTGCGGCATTATAAAAGGCAGAAGCGGTATGCT
Organism: Lysinibacillus sp. BF-4; assembly: GCF_000743635.1. Classification (NCBI taxonomy): domain Bacteria; kingdom Bacillati; phylum Bacillota; class Bacilli; order Caryophanales; family Bacillaceae; genus Lysinibacillus; species Lysinibacillus sp. BF-4. The sequence continues at coordinate 326,780 of NZ_JPUW01000001.1, forward strand.
TCTGCCTTTAGTATTAAAAGTTTTGTTTAATCCAATCATTGGCTTGCAGCCATGAGTTAACGCGGATTACTTGCTTAGGTGTGGCTTGACGATTATATGGTGTATCAAATAATACGACAGGAATGTCTAATTCTTCGGCAAGCATAACAGCATTGTCATGCTTATCTTCAAAGAACACCTCAACTGCCGCGTCCTTTGCCGCACGCAATTTATCATGGCTACCAATAAGCTCAATGCGGTCATACGGTAATTGTTGTTTCGTAAACCATTCCGTTGTAACATCAACTAAGCCATCATGGCGAGCTGAAATATAAATCAGCTCGTATTTTTTATGCCATTCATCTAATACGCGTTTAGCGTTTGGGTAAATATCTGATACTTCATACATATGACGCTCATTAGCTAAAAACCATTCAGCAAACTCTTGTCGGTCAACTGGGTGAGGAAAGGCAGAAAGAAAATCATACTCTGTTACATCATCTAATGTGAGGGTAACATCGTAAGCTTTGTTAATATGAGGCAGTAACGTATCAGGCGTCGTTACTGTGCCATCAATATCAATACCAAAGCGAGGCTTAAGCATTAGCTTGTTCCTCATCGCGCTTTGCTTCCATTTCGGCTGCTAGCTTGTCGATTTCTTTTTTCAATTCTTCTACCATTGTTTCCTCAGGCACTTTACGAACTGTTTTACCCTTCATAAACAATAGACCTTCGCCACGTGCACCCGCGATACCAATATCAGCTTCACGCGCCTCACCAGGACCGTTTACAGCGCAACCAAGTACAGCTACTTTAAGGGGTACATTTAATTTTGAAATATATTCTTCTACTTCATTAGCAATAGAGATTAAGTCGATTTCGATACGACCGCATGTTGGGCAAGAAATTAAAGTTGCCATATTTGATGCTAAGCCGAATGATTTTAATAATTCACGCGCTACTTTAATTTCTTCTACTGGATCAGCAGATAATGAAATACGCAGTGTGTTACCAATACCTTTTGATAAAATTGCGCCAAGTCCTGCAGCAGATTTAATTGTTCCTGCAAATAGTGTACCTGACTCAGTAATACCTAAGTGTAGTGGGTAGTCAAAAGCTTGCGCAGCTTTTTCATAGGCTTCAATCGCTAAGTTAACATCAGAAGCTTTCATCGATACAATAATATCGTGGAAGTCTAGGTCTTCTAAAATTTTAATATGGTGTAGTGCTGATTCAACCATACCATCAGCTGTTGGGTAGCCATATTTATCTAAAATATGACGCTCTAGTGAACCTGCGTTAACTCCAATACGAATTGGCACGCCTTTTGCTTTAGCCGCGTTAACAACTGCTTCAACTTTTTCACGACGACCAATGTTACCAGGGTTAATACGTACTTTATCAACGCCTGCTTCGATAGCTTTTAGGGCAAGCTTATAATCAAAGTGGATATCTGCCACTAAAGGAATCGTAATACGTCGTTTGATTTCTGCTAAGGCATCAGCGGCACGCTCATCAGGTACAGCAACACGAACGATTTGGCAACCTGCCTCTTCTAAACGAAGGATTTCTGCAACCGTAGCCTTTACATCATGCGTTTTTGTCGTTGTCATACTTTGAATGAATAATTCATTACTACCACCAATCGTTAAATTACCAACACGTACAGGACGTGTTTTTGAACGGTGAACAATTTCACTCATTTTTTAGTCTCTCCTTTTTCGACCATACATGGTCATCACTCAAACTATTTTAGCAGTGTCACAAATTTAGGACAAGGCAGAACCGTTAAAAGTTCCTATTTTGTCGTAGGTGGCAGCTTAGGGTATTTTGTTAGCCCGATAAAAATAAAGAGCATCGTAATAAAAATGGCAATGCTCGTTGTAATAATTGCTGGGATAGGTACAAACTCAAAAACGATGCTGAGCAGTGTTGCCCATGTAATCGCAAACGTTGCTGTACGCCAAACGTTACGGTACTCGCCGCGACGTTGCATGCTGTGCATAAACAATGTACCAACAAGCGCGTAAAGACTAATGCGTGCAAATAATAATAAGGTATTTACAATGAATAATAAAATAAATGCTACAGGATACAATAGGAAGCGAATATCCTCAACATACTCCATTAGGCCACTCATATCTAACGTGCTATCTGTTACGCCCGTAGTAAAGCGTGCAAACGAAAATACGGTTAATATGGTTACTAATAGGAAGGCGTATTGCAAAACCTTGCCAATAGGCATGAAACGCACAGCGCCTAATTTTTTAGGGCTTGTTAAACTCATAATAAAAAGTTGTGTATGGGTCATCTGATTCTCCTCCAACGGTCATTTTACCATGACTTTTCACGCATTTTGAAACCTTTTGCTTTAACTCACGTAAAAAGAGGGAAAAGACTTTTAAGGAATGAGGGGGAAACACTATGACAGTCATCGCATGGACACTCATTATTGCGCTGTTTGTAATCGCTTATATTGGGCTAATATATCCGATTATTCCGTCGGTACTATTTATCTTTGCAGGGTTTATTGTATACGGCTTGTTTTTCACCTTTAGTGTGCTACCATGGTGGTTTTGGTTAGGGCAAGTGCTCCTTGTTATTTTGCTCTTTGCTGCTGATACAATCGCCAGCCTAGTAGGTGTTAAAGCATTCGGCGGAACAAAAGCAGGTATGTGGGGAAGTACGGTTGGGCTGTTAGTAGGCCCCTTTATCATTCCGTTTTTCGGTATTTTAATCCTGCCATTTGTGTTTGCAGTAGTAGCAGAGCTAGTAGTTACAGGAAGCACTTTTAAGGAAGCGTTGCGCAGTGGGCTTGGTTCACTTGTGGGCTTCTTAACATCTATGGTAACAAAAGGTATCATTCAAACGATTATGGTCGTTATTTTTATTATCCTAGTCGTATAATTTCAGTCAAAAGACTGAATTGTAACAGAATGATGCTTTTTCATTGAATGGTTTGACCAACTTTGATAATCTAAAGTTGTAGCAAGATATTACTTACATTCCAAGGAGGAACTTAATCATGGCACATGAACTACCAAAATTATCTTACGCGTACGACGCACTAGAACCACATATTGATGCACAAACAATGGAAATCCACCACACTAAACACCACAATACGTATGTAACGAACTTAAACGCAGCAATCGAAGGAACTGACTTCGCAGGTACAGAGCTTATTACATTAATCTCTGACATCGACGCACTTCCAGCAGACAAACAAACTGCAGTACGTAACAATGGTGGCGGTCACGCTAACCACTCACTATTCTGGGAAGTTATCGCTCCAGGTGGCGCTAATGCACCAACAGGTGAATTAGCAACAGCAATCGACAAAAAATTCGGTAGCTTCGATGCTTTCAAAGAAGAGTTTGCTAAAGCAGCAACAACTCGCTTTGGTTCTGGTTGGGCATGGTTAGTAGTAGATAACGGCGAAATCGCTGTAATTTCTACACCAAACCAAGACTCACCATACATGGAAGGTAAAACACCAATCCTAGGCTTAGACGTATGGGAGCACGCGTACTACTTAAACTACCAAAACCGTCGTCCTGACTACATTTCAGCTTTCTGGAACATTGTAAACTGGGACGTTGTAGCAGAAAAATTCGCTGCAGCTAAATAATAACGCATGTTAACGGCAAAGCTCCTAGGAGCTTTGCCGTTTTTTTATGCAACTTTTTAAATAGCCCACCGTTATAATAGTGAAACTTCACTTTTGTGGTGGTATACTTAAACGTATGTGTATAAATGAGTAGGAGGGCGTTTAATGCGTAGTAATGAGCCTAGCAGAAAACTAAAAGAACATAAGGCAAAACAGCAATCTACAATTAACTTTCGCATGAACGTTATTTTTTTCTTTATCTTTTTAATTTTTTCGACGCTAATTTTCCGCTTAGGTTATTTGCAAATTGTAAAGGGAGAGTATTATGTCAATATGGTAGAGAGTACAGAAGAAGTACCTGTTAATACCAGTGTACCTCGTGGCCGTATTTATGACCGTAACGGACGAGTGTTAGTGGATAATGATCCACAAAATGCGATTACCTATACAAAATTACAATCAACTAAGCAATCCGAAATGTTAGACATTGCCGAACAGTTGGCAGAATTAATTGAACAACCAACGAAAAAAGTAACGCTACGTGATAAGCAGGATTTTTGGATTTTGCGTAATCCTGATGAAGCTATGAAAAAAGTGCCTGAGAAAGAGCGTGAAAAAATTCGGGCTAAGTTAGGTGAAGGCAGTGAAAAAGAATTTACTAAACAAGTAGATGATTTAACACGTGAACGTATTACTGAAGATGACCTAAAGAACTTAGAAGGTCATGAGTTAGAGGTGCTAGCCATTTACCGAGAAATGGTGTCAGGCTATAACCTATCACCACAAATTATTAAAAGTGAAGATGTAACGGATGCCGAGTTTGCGCGTGTATCTGAACGTCTATCAGAGCTACCAGGTGTAAATACGACAACGGATTGGAAGCGTGTTAAACTTTCACCACTCGCTATCCTTGGGCGTACAACAACGCCAGAGCGTGGTATACCAAATGACCAACTTAACCACTTCCTAGCGCGTGACTATTCACGTAATGACCGCGTAGGTGATAGCTTTGTTGAAGCGCAGTATGAGGAGTTACTTCAAGGTAAAAAATCCGTAGTAAAAAATGTTACGGATAAATCAGGTAAAGTAGTAGATACAGAGACTGTATATGCGGGTGAGCCTGGTAAAGATTTAGTATTAACGATTGATAGTGAGCTTGAAGATCGACTTGGTAAAATTGTTGAGAATGAATTACGTAAACAAAAGACACGTTACGGCTCGCATTTATTAGACCGCACCTTCCTTGTGATGATGAATCCACAAACGGGTGAGTTATTATCTGTAATTGGGCGTCAAATTGACAACGGTAAAATGGAAGATATTTCGTACGGTGCTTATACAATGGCGTACGAGGCAGGGTCAACAATTAAAGGTGCAACAGTACTTGGTGGCTATCAAGAGGGTGCTTTTAATGTTGGTGAGGGTGTAATGGACCAACCGCTTTATATTGGTGGGCAAAAACGTACGTCACTTGCTAATACAAATGGTTATAATAACCGCTGGATGACAGATATTAATGCACTCGAAAGTTCATCCAACGTGTATATGTTCTATGTGGCGATGCGCATTGGTGGCATTCCTAACTATTACCCACGTATGCCATTTAACGTGAGTGATGATACGTACCGAAAAATGCGTAACATTTACCACCAATTTGGTTTAGGTGTTAAAACAGGCATTGATTTACCAAACGAGCAAGTCGGCGTAAAAGGTAGTGACAATTTACAAGAGAAGGGTAAAGCGATGGACTTTGCGATTGGTCAGTATGATACGTATACACCAATGCAACTAGCGCAGTATGTTTCTACAATTGCAAATAATGGTTACCGTGTAAAACCTCATATTTTAAAAGAGGTACGCCAGCCATCACCAGACGGTAAAATCTTTGGTGATTTACTTGAGCAACGTACGCCACAAGTAATTAACCGCATTAACAATAGTAGTCAAGAGATTGCACAAGTACAAGCAGGCTTCCGTGCAGTATACGCAGGAGCGCGTGGTACAGCGCGTTCATTCTTCGCAGATGCGAAGTACCAAGCAGCAGGTAAAACGGGTACTGCCGAGACACAATACTTCGGTGTAAACGAAAACTACCGCGGCGCGTATACATTAAACTTAACGCATGTCGGTTTTGCGCCGTATGATAATCCAGAGGTAGCGTATGCTGTAGTTATGCCGTATATGACAACGAGTACGTTTGGCTATGACCAAGCGGCAAGTGATATTGCACGTAAAGCAGTAGATGCTTATTTTGAAGTAAAAGCGAAACATAATAAAGCTGGTGACTTTACACCAGATACGATGAAAAAAATACAACCTGCTTGGTCGGAAGAAGTTATCCGCGAAGGTGAGGGAAAATAAAAATCAGCAGTGCCTTTAGGGGCGCTGCTGATTTTTTGTTTACAAAGTAAAACATTCCTTTACATTCTCTTAACAGTTCATTTATATGCTATCAATAATCCATCCGTATAGTGAAGGTTGTAAGGTAAAACTTTAATTATATGTCATGGAGGCAATGAATAATGAAAAAGTGGAAGTACTTAACGATGACAGCCGTATTAGGCTCAGCTTTAATGCTAGGTGCATGTGGTGGCGGTAACACAGCAAGTGAGGGTGGCAACACTACAGACAAAGGAACAGAACAAACAGATACAGAAAAGCAATTACAGGGCTCTGTAGCGGGTGATGGTTCTTCTACGGTAGCGCCAATCGTCGAAGCAGTAGTTGAGGAATATGCAGGTGTTCAACCTAAAGTAGAAGTTTCTGTAGGTATTTCAGGTACAGGCGGCGGCTTTGAAAAATTCATCGCTGGGGAAACCGATTTTTCAAATGCCTCACGTAATATGAAGGACGAAGAAAAACAAAAGCTAGAAGAAGCTGGTGTGGACTTTACAGAACTACAGCTTGCTTATGATGGTATCTCTGTAGTGGTTAGTCCTGAAAACGACTGGGCAAAAGATTTAACTGTAGCGCAACTCGAACAGCTTTGGGTAGAGGATGGCAAAACAAAAAAATGGTCAGATATTGATCCATCATGGCCAGACGAGGAAATTGTATTCTTCGCACCAGGTACTGACTCAGGCACGCATGATTACTTTGATGAAGTCATTTTAAAGGGTGAAGATTTTGTTAAAACAGCGACACTTTCTGCAGACCCTAATATGCTAGTACAAGGTGTATCTGGCGACAAAAATGCACTTGGCTTCTTCGGCTATGCTTACTACTTAGAAAATAAGGATAAGCTAGGTATTGTAACTATTGATGGCATTGAGCAACATCTGACACAATTGAGTCACAAGAATACTCACCATTGTCACGTCCATTATTTACGTATGTAAAAAATGAAGCGATGAAAGACAATGAAGCAGCTTATGACTTTATGCACTTCCTAATGGAAAATGCAGGCGAAATGGCAAATACAGTAGGCTATGTGAGCTTACCGGAGGAAAAATATAAAGAAGAACTAGCTAAGTTAGAAGCATTGAAATAATGACAACTTATAAGTGGGGGCTGTGATAATCACGCCCCTCCTTATGCATTATAGGAGGAGTATGTATGAGTTCGCATAAACCCGGCGACCCTAGCGTCCAGGAACTAATCGCCAAATCAAAAGGTAAAGGCCTAAAAAATACAGTGGAGAAAGCCATGCCTATTTTATTATTTATGGCAGCTGCTTTTTCTGTGTTAACAACATTTGCTATTGTATTTACACTGATTTTTGAGACATTTGAATTTTTTCAGAGAGTATCAATTACCGATTTCCTATTCGGGACAGAGTGGCTACCGTTCTCTGGTAAAGAGCCTCTGTTTGGTATATTACCTTTAATTGCAGGTACGCTAAAGGTAACGTTAATTGCGGTAGTGGTGGCAGTGCCATTAGGTATTGCATCTGCAGTATATTTAAGTGAGTACGCTAGTGAGAGTGCTCGCCGCGTAATTAAGCCTATTTTAGAGGTGTTAGCAGGTGTGCCAACGATTGTTTATGGCTTCTTTGCCTTAACGTTTGTAACACCAATGCTTCAACAATTGATACCGTCGCTGAAAGTATTCAACGCGTTAAGCCCAGGTATCGTCGTAGGGATTATGATTTTACCGATGATTACCTCGCTATCTGAGGATGCGATGTCGAGTGTACCTCAAGCTATGCGAGAGGGTGCTCTAGGGCTAGGCTCAACAAAATTAGAAGTATCGTTAAAAGTGGTATTACCTGCAGCACTATCAGGCATTATTGCCTCAGTTGTACTAGCAGTATCACGTGCTATTGGTGAAACAATGATTGTGTCACTAGCAGCAGGCTCTACACCGAAGTTTGATTTAGGTGTGACGGACTCTGTCCAAACAATGACAGCCTATATTGTACAGGTGGCAACAGGAGATGCTGGTTATGGTACAACAATTTACTATTCAATTTACGCAGTAGGCTTTACGCTATTTATTTTCACACTCGTAATGAATTTACTTGCGCACTATATTTCAAAACGTTTTAGAGAGGAGTATTAATATGAAGTATATGGACGATGCGCTAGTAATGAAGCGGATGTCGAAACGCTTAGCTTACAATAAAATTTGGCGTGTATTATTTTTCTTAGCGACTAGCTTTGCGCTAATTACACTAGCGATTTTGTTGTATCGTATTATGACACAAGGTGTAGGGTATTTAAACTGGGACTTCCTTACAAACTTTGCTTCACGCTTCCCGGCGAAAGCGGGGATTAAAGCAGCACTCATTGGCTCGTTATGGCTAATGGCAGTTGTAGCACCTGTGTCTATTATTTTAGGTGTAGGGACAGCCATTTATTTAGAAGAATACGCAAAGAAAAATAAGCTCAACGACTTTATTCGTATGAATATATCTAATTTGGCAGGCGTACCGTCGATTGTCTTTGGTTTACTAGGTTTAACAATTTTTGTTCGTACCTTTGGCTTTGGTAAAAGTGTACTAGCAGCAGGTTTAACAATGAGTCTACTTATTTTGCCCGTTATTATAGTAGCGGCGCAGGAAGCAATCCGAGCTGTACCAAATGATCAGCGCGAGGCATCGTACGGCATGGGTGCTACAAAATGGCAAACTATTGTTCGAGTAGTGTTACCCGCTGCAATACCTGGGATTTTAACAGGTAGTATTTTAGCGTTATCTCGTGCGATTGGCGAAACAGCGCCACTTGTTGTTATTGGTATCCCTGTTATTTTGCAATTTTTACCGAGCGGTATTATGAGCGAGTTTACAGCACTACCTATGCAGATTTATGACTGGGCTAAGCGTCCACAAGAGGAGTTTCAATATGTGGCAGCAGCGGGCATTATTGTGCTGATGGCTGTATTAATTTTCATGAACTCTATTGCAGTATTTATTCGAAATAAATTTCAAAAACGTTACTAAGGAGTGTGTCATATGGTTATGTTAAAGGAAGCACCTATGAAAACAACAATTGAAACTAAAGAAAAATTACGTACACCAACGCCCCAGCAAAATATTGTATACGAAACAAAAGGTTTAGACCTTTGGTATGGTGAGCATCACGGTTTGAAAAATATTAATCTTGATATTTATGAAAATGAGGTAACAGCCATTATTGGTCCTTCAGGTTGTGGTAAGTCTACGTATTTAAAAACGTTAAATCGCATGGTAGAACTCGTGTCAATCGTTCGTACATCAGGTGAGATTTTATATCGTGAGCGTAATATTTTATCAAAGGATTATGCGGTAGAGGAGCTACGTACGCATGTAGGTATGGTATTCCAAAAACCAAATCCATTTCCTAAATCAATTTATGATAATATTGCGTATGGTCCACGCATTCATGGTATTAAAAATAAAAAAATATTAGATGAAATTGTTGAGAAATCCCTACGAGGTGCGGCCATTTGGGATGAAGTAAAGGACCGCCTTAATCAAAATGCTTATGGGCTATCAGGTGGACAGCAACAACGTATTTGTATCGCGCGCTGTCTTGCGATTGAGCCCGATGTAATTTTAATGGACGAGCCAACAAGTGCACTTGACCCTATCTCTACGTTAAAAGTAGAGGAGCTTGTGCAAGAGATGAAGGAGAAATACTCTATTGTTATTGTTACGCACAATATGCAACAGGCGGCACGTATTTCAAACCGTACCGCTTTCTTCTTAAATGGTGAAGTAATTGAGTATGATCAAACGGATAATATTTTCCAAAATCCTGCTGATCAGCGTACAGAAGATTATATTTCAGGTCGATTTGGATAAGGAGCCCATATTATGTCAGTGAGAGAACGATTTGATTCAGATATACAAGCCGTGCAGGAGCAATTAGCGTTGCTATGTACAATGAGTATTGCGGCACTACAACGCTCGTTTCAGGCATTAGTAGAGCAAAATTTAGATGAGGCACTCGAAGTCATTGAGGATGACAGTGATATTAATCATTTAGAAGAAGAGATCAATGACCGCGTTATTTTATTAATTGCTAAACAACAACCTGTAGCAACCGATTTACGTCGCTTAATGGTCATTACTAAGGCAGCCTCTGATATGGAGCGTGTTGGTGATTATGCTGTCAATATTGCGAAGGAAACAATCCGTATTGGGCAAGAGCCAATTATTTTTCCGATGGTTAATTTTGAGGCTATGTGTCAAAAGGCGGTAGAGATGTTACAAGGTATTATGCGCGCCTTTATGGAGGAAAATACCGCGCTTGCCAAGGAAATTGCAGACCTTGACGATTATGTTGATGATTTATATGGTGCTACCGTTGAGCTTTTAATTCGAGCAGGGGCAGAGCATCCTAATAAAACAAAACAAATATCGCATTTGAGTTTTATTTGCCGCTACCTTGAGCGTTCAGCAGATCATGCAACTAACATTGCCGAGCATTTATTTTATTTAGTAAAGGGACGTCACTACGAATTAAATTCATAATAAAAAGAGGACGGGCGCATGCCGGTCCTCTTTATTTCGTAATCGCTACCGCAATATCTTCTAGTGTCATGTCGTCTGTAATATTATATACGCCGACTTGGATAGAGCGCGCGTATTTTTCTGTGGAAAGAAAAATCTCTGCATCCTCACGGTCATCAATAATACCAGCAGTTTGCAAATCTGCCGCAATAGAAGTTGGTGTAGCACCGCTATAAATTTTAAGCTGATAAATGACGTCGCCTTTTGGTTGTTCAGGTTGCTGAGGCGCTTCTTTAGCAGGCTGTTTTTCAACAGGCTTCGGTTTTTCAGTAGCAGGTTTAGCAGGCTTTTCTTCCTTTGTAATAACTGCTTGCTCAACTGCTGGTGCGTTTGCAGGTAGTTGTTCATAAAAAAATGCAAGCACACCCGCAACAAATAGCCCTATACCAAATGCACGTACTGTGCCGCGTCTCATTGCGAACCTCCTGTTGCAAGCACATAGCGTACTTGTTCCTCAGTTAGTGTAGAACGCGTGCTAATCTCAGCAATAGACAAGCCTTGTTTATTAAGTGCAATGACTTGGCTTTTTAAAATGTCGTGAATCGGTTTTGCAGGAGGCGTTGGCGCTTTTGTTGTTTTTGCCACACTTGGTTTTTTAACATGAAATTGTGGCTCTAATAGCAACTCCTCTTCGACAATTTTTAAGCGTTTTTTTAAGTTATTTGTTTCCTGAAAGACGCTGATAGATAAATCATCTAGCTGTTTTTCGGTTTGCTTAGCACCATCTTTTAAAAAGAAGGAGCCTACAATAGCAATTAGTCCTAAAATCATTAGGATTACGGGTAAGGTCATGCATCGTCACCTCATATGTAGTAGTGTATTATAGCTATTTTAGCATATGCAAACTTAATATGAAATGATACTAGATTTTTTTAAGGATTATGTTATAATTGAAAAGTCGTATGAAACATGCTCATAAAAATTAAAATTTAACATATAGAGTGGGAGGGTTAATAATGCGCGTAAACATTACTCTAGCTTGCACAGACTGCGGCGAACGTAACTATATTTCAAAGAAAAACAAGCGTAACAATCCAGAGCGTCTTGAACTTAAAAAATATTGCTCTCGCGAGAAGAAATACACTCTTCACCGTGAAACAAAGTAATCGCTCTAGCCAAAGCCCTCGGTGGTTTTGGCTTTTATTTATTTTGGAGGTGTTTAGATGAAGCAACAGCTACGCAAAGAAGTTTTAGCGGAACTACAAGCAATGACCTACCGTACATACGTAAATGACTCACATGAGCTCGGACATAAGCTCTTAAGCTTACCTATTATAATGGAAGCAACTACAATCGCAATTACTGTATCGCGCCGACCTGAGGTGGATACAACAGCTATCATTGAGGCACTTTGGCAACTCGGCAAAACGGTTGCTGTACCAAAATGTGATACGGTAACTAAAACGATGCAATTTTACATACTCGAAGATTTTTCGGCACTCGAAACCGTCTATATGGATTTACGTGAACCTAATCCATTAATTTGTGACAAACTAGCGGCAAGTAATATTGATGTTGTTATTACACCAGGTGTCGTATTTTCACCTCAAGGTTACCGCATTGGCTTTGGTGGGGGTTATTATGATCGCTTTTTAGCAACAAATCCACTGCCAACAATCGCGCTAGCCTTTGATAACCAAGTGCGTGACAATGTGCCACGAGATGTGTATGATATACCTATTGATACGCTCGTGACAAGCACGGCCGTTATAAATTGTGTACGAGAGAGGGACAGCCAATGAAAACCATGGCAGATATTTATGATTTATTAAAAGGGTATGGCACGTTTATTTACACGCGTGACCCACTCGGCGATTTAACCCTAATGGAAGACGAAATAAAAGAGCTGTACAAGGCGCAGGTACTAGATGTTAAGGATTATCAAATGGCTTTATTGTTAATTCGCCAGCGCGAAACAAAAGAACGCAGCAAATTACAACAAGACGATGCGTAAGACACCTTCATATTACTAGGTGTCTTTCTTTATTTGTGTGAAAAGCTACTCACTTTTACATAAATGAAACTTTACGCTTACAAAAACGTATACTATTAATATAGGCGATACATTTTCCTTTCAGCGTAAAATTTGTTAAGCTGATAGATAATTATTGCGTATTTTTGTAAAAAAGATTACGATAGATTTTGTTTCACATGATTGCACTCGCAAACAACAGAGAAAGGATGTCGAGAATGGAGTCAAAAAAATGGCCAAAGCATTCGCTTTTAATTCTTGCCATACTAGCAACGTGGATTAAAACGGTAGTGGTATACTACACGAGTTTTGATATGAAAATTGAAAACCCGATGCAGCACTTAATTTTAATTATCAATCCACTTAGCTTTTTACTATTTATTTATGGGATTTCACTATTTTTTAAAACAACAAAGGGACGCAATCGATATATTATTACGGTAGCTAGCCTATTGTCTATTGTATTATATGGTAACGCAGCGTTTTATCGCTTCTTTAGCGACTTTGTAACGTTGCCTGTATTAATGCAAACAAGTAACTTTGGTGACTTAGGTAACTCAGCATTAGAGACAATCCAATTAACGGATATTTTCTTCTTTGCTGACGTGATTTTATTAATCGTTGCGATGAAGTTAGCACCAAAAATGCAAGAGAGCATGCTTAAAGTAAATGTAGAGTTCCGCCGTGCGTACTTTGTACTCGCTGTTGCGATGTTATTCTTAAACTTAGGCTTAGCTGAAACAGAGCGACCTCAACTATTAACACGTAGTTTTGACCGCGAATTATTAGTGAAAAATATTGGTACGTATAACTACCATTTATATGATATTTACATCCAATCTAAATCTTCAGCACAGCGTGCACTTGCAGATGGTAGCGAATTAGTAGAAGTAAACAACTACATTCGTTCAAATCAAGCAACCGTTAACGCAGAGATGTTTGGTAAGTATAAAGGACGTAACGTTATTGCTGTATCATTAGAGTCACTGCAAAACTTTGTCATTAACAACGAAATGAACGGAGAAGTGGTAACACCTTTCCTTAACTCATTAACTAAAGACAAAGATACGTTTTATTTTGATGAGTTTTATCACCAAACAGGTTTAGGTAAAACTTCCGATTCAGAGTTTATTTTTGAAAACTCATTATTTGGTTTAGGCCGTGGGGCTGTATTCTTTACACATGGTGGTAATACGTATAATTCATTAGCTAACCGCTTAAATGAAAATGGCTACTTCACCAATGTGATGCACCCTAATAATAAATCTTTCTGGAATCGCGATATGATGTATAAATCATTAAATATTGATAAGTTCTATGATGTTAATTCATACGAAATTGGTGAAGGTGAAGCTGTTAACTGGGGTATGAAGGACATTCCATTTATGGAGCAGTCAGCTAAGCATATTGGCGAAATGCCACAGCCATTCTATTCACGCTTAATCACATTAACAAATCACTATCCATTTTACTTAGATGAAGAGGATAAGATGATTAATGAGTATGATTCAAACTCGGGTACGTTAAATCGTTACTTCCAAACGGTACGTTATATGGACGAAGCTGTGAAAAAATTCTTTGACGAATTAAAAGCACAGGGCGTTTATGATAACTCAATTATTGTAATGTATGGTGACCACTATGGTATTTCAGAAAACCATAATAAGGCGATGTCTATGTATTTAGATAAAGAAGAAATTACACCTTATGATAGTGCGTTACTGCAATCTGTACCATTATTCGTACACATCCCAGGTTCGGGAGAAGGTAAGGAAATGGATGAGGTTGCGGGACAAATTGATTTACGTCCAACTATTTTACACTTATTAGGTATCGAAACATCAAAAGACTTACAGCTAGGTGCGGATTTATTCTCACCAGAGCACGAGGACTTTGTTATCTTCCGTGATGGTCGCTTTATTACAGATGAGTATGTGTATGCAGGTGAGGTGTGCTATGACCGTTCAACAGGCGAGCCACTTGAGGATGTTGCACCATGTCAGCCGTTTATTGACCGTGCGTCACTTGAGTTGAAAAACTCTGATGCTATTATTAATGGTGACTTAATGCGCTTTTATGATGAGAAGACAGGTAACCTAAAAGAATCTGCTATGAAATAATAAAAAGCAGTCGCTAATGCGGCTGCTTTTTTTGTGCGGTAGGTATAAAAATAGCGCCCGCCTAAGCGAACGCTATTTTTATACCGATTTTATAATGTTGGTGGGTAACCTTGTTCGATGATTGTCATTACTGTGAACCAGCCGAACACAGCAGCACTTGCCAAGTTGAAAACAATACTTAATAAATTCTTTTCTTTAATTGCTTGGAAAGTACCTACTACAGATAAAATCGCTACTAAACCGAAAATAACCATTAATAAGTTCATGAATAGCCACTCCTTTCGACAATACTATGTATTATCGTAAAAAATATTCCTTCTTTATTGTAAATGGTAATATAACATTTGTCGAGGGCTAATATATGGCATTGTATGAACATTTATGGTCAAATAGCGTATACTATTAGTGAGGTGATGACAATGCTAAATGTAAGAAGTTATGCATTAGGGCCTGTTCAAACAAACTGTTATATCGTATCGAACAAGGCAAAAGACTGTTTAATTTTTGATCCAGGTGAGGAGGCAGAGCGCATCATTAAGGAGTTGCGCAGTAAGGGCTTAAAACCACTAGCGATTTTATTAACCCACGCGCATTTTGATCATATTGGGGCTGTAGATGGCCTCAGACAAGCCTATGATGTGCCACTATGGTTACATGAGAAGGAAGTTAGCTGGTTAAGCAATCCAGATAAAAATGGCTCAGGTAAGTATGCAATGTTACCTAACTATACTGTGCAACCACCACTGCCCGAAAATATTATACGTGAAGAATGCACAATGACAATTGGTGATTTTACATTTAAGGCGGTATTTACACCAGGGCATTCACCAGGGAGCATTAGTTATATTTTTGAAGACGACGGTTTTGCCATTGTAGGGGATACATTATTTGAGCGTAGTGTAGGGCGTACGGATTTATACGGTGGCTCTACAGATATATTAATGGCATCTATCCATGATAAATTATTAACGCTGCCAGAGTATACGGTCATTTACCCAGGGCATGGACGTGATACTACACCTGCTGATGAGATGGAAAACAATCCATTTTTAAATGGATTTTAATGAAAAAAGCTGCTGTCAGCAATGACAGCAGCTTTTATTATCAGTGACCTGCACCAGGTGTGTGAATGAAAGTTGTATAGTACGTGAAGCCTGCGAAGAAAATCGTTAAATATGCTCCGAAAATGTACATATACATGCGTTCTGATAATTTTAAGAAACCTAATAAAATAAATAGACCAGTATTACCTAAGAATAATAGCGAAATCTCATTCATACCACCAAGGTAGAACATAACTGCAAAGATCCCTGTCCAGAAACCTAGCATTTTATACACGTTATCCATTCATAATTCCCTCCTTTTACAAAAAGACAAAATAATCTCTACTTCATTATAAGTGAACACCTCCATAGATGTAAACCGCAACTTCAATTAACTTGTGACAAAGAAAAGGATTTTGGCAAAATTGATAATAAAAAAGGCGCTAAAAATGAATTATCTCCCATCAAAATCACGCAAAATAAAATAATATAGCAAAAAAGACTAGCAAAATGTAACTTTCGTCGTTGGTCTTTTCATTTCGAAAGTAACGCTTTATACTGCAAGTAAGCACAAGCAGAAAGGAGCCAATCATATGGTAGTAGAATCAGTTATTGAAAAAAAGTGCGACCAGCTCTTACAAAAAGCAATTCAATTTAACGCCTCTGACATTCAATTAACCCCACTTGAAACAAATTATTATGTGTATTTTAAACGTAATAATTACCGCATGGAGGTAGGGGAGATAACGACGGATTTAGGAGAGCGGATGATTTCCTATTTTAAATTTTTGTCCTCGCTTGATATTAGTGAGAAACGCAAACCTCAAAGCGGTGCTTTTAAGCAACAGATTAGCACTACCCTCTACGCCTTTCGTGTATCCACGCTACCAGCTGTCCAAATGAAAGAAAGCCTAATTATAAGGGTGTTACTACAAAATCAGTCCACAGAGCTAGAAACCCTTAGTTATTTTCCACAAAGCGCTAAGTCATTGCTTGCGCTCACACAAACCGAGCAAGGCATTATTATTTTAACGGGTGCTACAGGCTCGGGCAAAACAACCTCACTTTACTCCCTTATTCATCACAGTGCACATGCACTAAACCGCAATGTTATTTCCCTCGAAGACCCTGTCGAAAGTAACCAACAAAATATTTTACAAATCCAAGTGAATGAACGTGCAGGTGTTACATATGCCACGGGGCTTAAAGCTATTCTTAGGCACTCACCTGATGTGATTATGGTAGGCGAGATTAGAGATACGGATACAGCGAAGGTAGCGATTGAAGCAGCGCTTACAGGGCATCTCGTATTAACGACAGTACATGCTAAAGATACGGTAGGATGCTTGTACCGTATGTTATCGCTTGGCATTAGCTTTGAAGATTTGCGCCAAAGTGTAGTTGGTATTGTTGCACAGCAACTTATAACAGTTGCTGATGAACGCACCGCAATTTATGAAATTTTGCAGGGTGATGCGCTACGCGAAGCATTTAGTGCGATTCGTGCAGGGGACTGGTATAGCATTCCAACAGAGCTGTCTTTAGCTTATCAAAAGCGCTGCATTGCCAACTTGGAGACGAGTTCTTGAAGCAGTGGCTAGCCAAGCGGCGCAGTAAGCGTGATTTGTTTATTAAGGATAAGGTGAGCTTTATGAAAAAACTAAGTGAGTTATTAGCAGAAGGCTATCATTTTTCGGAGGCTATTATTGTGTTGCTACCGCACCATGTGAAAAATGTGGAACTTGCTACAACAACAATTATGGAGCAGTTGCGTGAGGGGCATGGTGTAGTAGAGGTAATGGAGCTTTTTGCAGTAGCCCCGCATCATTTAATTACCTTTACAATTGCTGAGCGTGACGGAGAGATGATTGCTGCCTTTGCACGTGTAGCTGAACAAATTGCTACAGAAGAACGTCTTAAACAAAAATTTAGGCAGGCGATGCTGTATCCAGCAACGTTACTTACACTCTTATTTTTTATGTTTTTAGTTTTTCGCACAGCCTTTTTTCCACGTATTGCTGCAATTACTGCAGAGCGACAAACAACTGCCGCTGATGAGGTGCGGCTATATGAGCTATTACTGTATTTACCTGACTTCTTTTTATTCCTCTTTGTTAGTATATCCCTCAGCATTATTGCAGTGACCTACTACATTCGTAAACAACCCATTGAACAACAACTTCGTATTCAGCGCCGTCTTGTGCTTTGGCGCACTATTCATAAAACACGTTTAACAAGACAGTTTGCCGCACACTTAGGCGCGCTGCTACATGCAGGCATCTCTTTGCAAGACAGCTTGCTAATTTTGCGTCAGCAAACGTACCACGCTTATATCCGTTATATTGCTATGGCAACACATGAACAAGTGTTACAGGGCACGCCACTGCCAACAGTCATTGCGTTAAGTGATGATTTAGCGCCACAACTGCTGATGTTTATTGAGCATGGCGAAAAAAGCGGGTTTTTAAGTAAGGAGTTATTAATTTATAGTGAGTTGCTAGAGGAGCGCACAACAAAGTGGTTAGAGCGCTTAATTAGTGCTATGCAACCCTTGTTATTTGTAATTATTGCGCTTTGTATTGTGGCGGCTTATGTCAGCCTATTAGTACCTATTTATAATATGATGAAATTTTAGGAGGTTTTTTTGTGCGAAATGAAAAAGGTTTTACTCTAGTTGAAATGCTTGTTGTTTTATTTATTATTGCGATTGTGTTAATAACTGAAAACAACAACTATCGTATTATCTAATGTAACTTAAGGTAGCAACATAAAGTGTATGTTCTTACCTTAGGTTATATTTTTTGATGTATTTAAGTACAGTACCTTGATTAATTTTAGCGCGATCTGCAATTTTATAACTACTCATTTTAATGTCTTCAGCTAAACATTCCTTTATGATAGCTACAGCAATTTTGCGTTTTTCGTCAGAAGCCCTACCAGGTAATAGGTTATTGTATTTACCAAAGCGTTTTTCATCTTTTCTTAAGGTTTCAGCGTTTAATCCAGTCATTCTTTTTAGTTGCATGAAAGATATAGGTTTTGATTGTTTATTTAATAGCTGTTGAGTAGCTATATAGCGCTTGTATTGACGTTCTCTTAATTGGCGCGCTGCTACTACGTTATAATCATCAACTTTAATATCAAACTTAAGGTCAAAGCCTAATTTGTTATTAAATGCAAACGTCATCTCGTATTGATCCTCTCCAGTGCAACGTAGTTCTGCTTCATTAATTAAGGATCCTAACAAATCTGCTTTTTCGCTTTCTGTGAGTTCATTTTCAATATTATCTATGATTGCTAGATATTCTTCTCCGAGATTAATACCTCGGATAAAACTATCGTAATTATACCGCTGCTCCTCGATCATTGTTATTTTTGATTGTTTGGCTTGGACTTCATCTTCTAGCGACTTTATTTCTTGTTCAATGGTATAGCGTTTTGTATCTAACGATTGCTTAGACCAATGTCCATCCATATATAAATCAATGAGCTTGTCTAGTTTACCTTTTGTTTTCTGTAATCGTGACTTTAATTTAGTATTTACTTTTTTTAACGTATTTAATTCTTTCTTATCTTTACTAAAGTCTACTGCTAAATATTTTTCCGCCAATTCTTCGTCCTTTAAAATAGATTTAATCGCTTGAAAGAGCGGTCGGGTAATACGGTCAGTATGAATTGATGGTTGGAGCGAACATGCTTTGTGATGAAAGTAATTGTTGTGTTTTAAATAAGCATTAACAGTTTGTCCATTCTGATAACCAAATCCTATGGATAAATAATAATTGCACTTAGGGCAACGGTATTTCAAGGCTCTCAAGGCATGAGCATGTTTACTTTGAGGGTATTCTCTATAACGCTTATTAATACGTGCTTGTATGGCTTCATATACTGCTTTTGTGCGTAGCTTGGGGTAAACATTAGGCACACTGATTATATCGCTACCAAAGCGTCTTTCAAGTATCCCGTGGTAGCATTTAGCGTTGAGCTTTACTGAAACTTGCTGAGATTGCCACGTACCACCATTAGGGGTTTTGCTAATCTTATTTAATCTGCTTGCAATTTGATTGATGCTTAGATTCTTATTTACAAATAAATCATCAATATAAGAAATCACCCAAGCGTGCTCTTCATTTATTGTGACGCTATTGGTGCTAGCGTCATAGATGTACTCGTCAGCTTGGCGGCCATAGATTTTCCCCTCACGTGTATACTGCTTTAGTCCTCGTGTCATACGACGTTTGATTGCACGTCGCTCTCGCTGTGCAAAGAGGTTTTTTAGATCGCTAAAAAACTCGTCATCTTCATTGGTTAGATCAACGATATTGCCAGGCTCTGCTATTTTTACACCATTGTCACGTAAAACACCTTTAAGCAACTCCCAATTGACTGTATCAAGGCGAGATAGACGGTCTTGGTCTGTTACTAGCACTATATCAACAAAACCATCATCGACAGCATCTAGGAGCTTTGTTAGTCCTGCTTTTTCATAGTTTGCCCCTGAGTCCACATCTTCATAAATTTTTGTAATGTGCCAGCCTTGCTGTTCCGCATATTTTGTTAATTCGTGACGTTGAGCAGGTAAGCTGTAGCGGTCTTCTTGCAGCTTAGTTGATACACGAATATATATGGCCACATTATGTTTGCTCATTCCACTCACTCCTAATGAAATTTTCGCTAATAATGACTTAGCTTATCATTTCTTTGATTTCTTTTCGACTACTCTTGCACACACGAAATTGTTTATTGCGAGAATACTCTTCAAATCGTTTAATTGCTAATTCTTTTGTTACTTTAAACCTGTTGATGATGTCAGATATTGTCCAATTGTCTTCTTGCTGAAGCATAAAGGTGGGTATACAAATATGACGCATCAAATAGTCAGCTTTACTCTCCTGATAGTTAATCCAATCTAACCAGTTGATTGATTTATCTTGTCTACCAGCGTGCAAAAAAATATGTGCTAACTCATGACAAAAATCTAGCCATAGTAGCTCCTTCGATTGCTTATTGTTTAGCATGATATACATAATTTCATCATAATAAATGGTCATGCTCGTATCTAACCAAAAATGCACATCAATACCTAAGGAGCAAGAGATGTGTTCAATGCTGAGATCCTCAGGCTTTTGTATGTTACAGCGCGTAGTCAACAAATTTTCAATTAAATCTTCTGTATGAGTAAAATACACGATATCCCACCTCTGTAGAACATTTGTTCTATTTCAGTGTAAAACAAAGCCTCTATTAAGTAAATAGAGGCTTTGTTTTACACTATACTTTGATATTGAGTGGAAATATTTTCTATCATTTGTTTAGCTTCAGCATATTTATTGAAAATAACTGTATTTTTACCGTTGATTGTGACTGTTTGTTTAATTAAATCACCATCATAATTAAATACATATGCATCAACTACAGAGGTATTAAATGCTAATTTTTCAGAAATGATAATATTACGAGTAGATTTTGAACTTGAATCACTAATTAAAGATAAGTGATTCTGTTGAGAGACTTGGTGTAATAATTCTTCAGGTGTTACTCCCTGGTACATTAATAAGTCAACTATTTTGTTAAGGTATTCAGACATTAGTTATCCCCCTCCTTCAACATATTATTAATCTTTTCTTTAAGTTTAGCAATATAATCTGGCAATATTTTTTCTGCTTCTTCAAAATCGTAACGTTCCCATTCATCAATTCCACGTTTTAAGTGACGTTTCATTTGATAATTAACATAAACATTTGTATAAGCAGCGTTATCAGACAAAGATTTATACATAGGGTTTGACGTATTTTCAACAAGTTCCCTGGTTGTAGGATCCAACGATGTTTCAATGAATAAATTAGTTAAAAGTTCATCTACCTGTTTGCGATAGTTATTATGCAACTCTTCACGTAATAGTTCTTCACGTAATTGATTTCTTTTGTTTGTAATATCTTGTTCTAATTCTTGCTGATAACTTCTTTTGATAGCATTTAACATCTTTTCATCAGTTCCAATATTTCGTAACATCTCGAGCTGTTGATTTAGTTTTTGTTCACGTTTTTTAATGATAGATTGAAGCTCTTCTTTATAGTGATTTGCAGAACCATCATTTAAAAATTCACTAATAGTTGTAATAATAGCACCAGTACCCTTAACTTCACTTATATCACTACTACGGTTATATTCCATATCAATAAATCTAGTGATATTTGATTTAGTTTGAGCTTCAATTGTTTGTGAAGTGTAATACTTCCATAATTCATCTAATTGGAGCTCGGTGTGATAAACTACATTTGCGATATTATCAATGTTATCAATAGCATTAGGACTATTTATACGACGGAGTGCACGACCTATAAATTGTGCGTAGGGCGCAAGTGAACGAAAAGGACGGAAGATGGCTGCTATACTAATATTAGGGTGATCGAACCCTTCACCTAACATATCAACATTTACTAATACATCTATTTGGCCCTTTTTAAACTCAATGATACTTTTGCTGGCTGCTTCTGTATCTTCACTGGAGACATATTCAGCACTAGCTCCTGATTGTCTATAAAGTTCAGTAATTTGTTTAGCATGATCAATGCTACATGCAACAGCAATAATTTGATGATGAGCGTTCCCATTTGTACGTTTTTCAGACAATTTTTCTAAACTGATATCTACAATGGTTTTACTACAACTCATGGAATACGCCACGCTTCTAGTAAGTTTATTGGCATCCATTAAAGTTAAAGCTGTTTCTTTATCTACAAGCTCGCCGTCAACCTCAAATTGTAGCGTCTCTTCACTATGAGTTTCATTAACTATGTTTTTGATATACTTTTCTTTTATAGCATCTGATAATTTATAATTATAGATTTCATCACCAGTGAGTGGAACCTTATCATCTCTAAACGGAGTTGCTGTTAATTTAATAATTTTTTTTGCATCAAAATAATCTAGAGCATCTAACCATGTTTGAGCTTCCGAATGGTGCGCCTCGTCAATAATTATCATATCAAAAAAATCTTTTTTCAATAGATTAGTTAACGTCTGTTTAGATCCGTTTCCAGAGACTTTGTGAATGTTGGTTACTATAATATCAGCATCGTTTAAATATGTTATCACTCTTTTCTTGTCACTTGGACTCTTAGGTTTAAATCCAGCATACCGATAAAATGTAGGTAAATTATCATCGTTTATAATAACTTTGTGTTTAGACCAAAAGTTTAGTGCATTTCGTGTATCAAAGGCATCTGAAATACCTTCTCTAATTATTAAACCAGGAGTTATTATTAAAACACGCCCTTTAGCTATGCCTAAAGGTAAACAACCAATCAAGCCTGTTTTCCCTGTACCAGTTGGTAATACAACAATTTTGTGTGTATCAGGATTTTGTTGAAAAGCATTTTTAACAGCGGTATAAGCTTCACGTTGTGGTCTACGTAAGTACATATTGTCTTCAATAAAATAATTTTGTGCATCAAGTTTCACATTACATCTCTCCTGTGTCTAATTAATGGTATAAATTATATATAATGGTTGTTTGTAATACAATAAAAAGCATGAATTTATCATCATGCTTTTTTACTTTTTTTTAATAATCTCCCAAATCTCCCGTAGCTGCCTAATTTTATCTTCCTCAGATTTAGGCAATTCTCGATAAAAAACATTCAAGTCAGGGTTGTTTAGCCATTCTTTGAATTCTTTATCGTTATTACTATCTTCGTTCGGAATAGTTTGCTTATCCGTTCTTCCTAAAATATAGTCTGTACTTACTTGAAAAAGATCAGCTAACTTTTGTAATGTTTCTGTGTCTGGAGAACGAGTATTATTTTCATAACCAGAGATAGAAACTTTAGTGACATTTACAAATTTGCCAACCTCTTCTTGAGTTAGTTTCTTATTTAAACGAAGCTCTTTTAGGCGTTTACCATTCATAATGATACCTCACTTTCGCCAATACTTTAATTATACAAGTTAACTAGTGGATAACAATCTAAGTTAACTAAAAAGGAATAAACAAAATTTTAATTGTTGACAGTAAACATCAAGTTAACTATCATATAGTTAACACTATGTTAATTAGGAGGTGTGTTATGACATTAGTTAAATTAAAAAAAATAAGAGAAGATAGTGGAATGACATATCAAAAAGTAGCCGAAATAGTAGGTATATCCAAAGAACACTATTGGTTTATAGAGAATGGAAAACGGGGCTTGACTTATGATATGGCCGTTAGAATTGCGAACGTGTTTAATAAAAAGCCAGATGAAATTTTTTTTAAACAAAAAGTTAACCTGTAGTTTATTATATCTTAATAAAATAACAAAAACTACTAACAGAAGAGGAGTTGTTTACTGATGAAACCAGTTATTAATCCAGAGCTTGTCATGATTCGAGCGCAGTTGCCTAAACAAATTGCAGATGTAGCTTTAACTAGTCCAGCGAAAGCACTTGATTTAATCCAGCATTGGGGGCATGGCACAAAGCCTTTACGTGATTTGTCACAGATGGCACATGAGTACTTGATGGAACACGAGTACTTAGCACCGGGTGAATCGTTAAAAAAAATTGGGATAACAATGAACAGAGCTGAGTAATTGCTATGAAAACAAACGTCCATTTAGAAAAATATTTAAGCAACAAACAAAAACTCCAGTAGTATAAGAATTTACTAGCTGGAGTAGGTATTAATAGGCTTTTAACGATTTAATCATCTGGATAACAGTAGCACGTTCTTCATCAGTCAAGTTTTTCCCAATGTCTAGCCATGCTAGTAACTCAGAGGATAATGAAGCCTCCGATGTATCGAAAAATTCGGATAGCGACATATCGAAATAACTACAAATTTTAAAGAGTAATTCCAATGAGGGCTTAGCGGTACCTTTTTCTATTTTATTAATTGTGGATGGATCGACCTGTAACTCTTTAGAAAGTTTATTTGCTGATAGATTATTTGCTTCTCGTAGTAAAGAAATACGATTTCCGATATTAAACATTATCATCACCCTTATTGAATTATATTCAACATAAATTTTATCATATTAGGCATTTAAGACGTAATATTGGATTAAAGTCAATAATATTATTGATATATTGGATATAATCCAATATAATTGGTGTTAATTAAGGAGGATATTCAATTATGAATAAAAGTGTAGGTATTAATATTCGTGAACTAAGAAAAAAACGTGATTTAACCCAGTACCAATTAGCAGATCTAGTAGTTGCTGACGTGTCAACGATAAGCAAAATTGAAAATAATAAAGCAAATCCTTCTTTAAAAATGCTAGAAAGAATTGCTAATGCATTAAACGTATCTATAACAGAATTGCTAATTGATAACAGTTTTAGAGCTTAATTATAACCCAATAAAATAACAAAAACTACTAAATGAAAGGGGGTGTTTACTGATGAAACCAGTTATTAATCCAGAGCTTGTCATGATTCGAGCGCAGTTGCCTAAACAAATTGCAGATGTAGCTTTGGCTAGTCCAGCTAAAGCACTTGATTTAATCCAACATTGGGGACATGGCACAAAGCCTTTACGTGATTTATCACAGATGGCACACGAGTACTTAGCAGCAGCCCATGAATCGTTAGAAAAGTTGGGGTGATGGTGAATGTAGCTAGAATGTTCATGAAATCATAACACATTAAACGACATTATGTTTTATAAAATACGAATTACATTTCGTAGTAAAGGAGTTGCACTATGCAGAAATTAAAAAGAGCCGTCATCAAAGAGGAGTTAGTCGTACTAACGGGCAGCCTTAACGAAGCTATTGTATTAAATCAACTTATTTTTTGGTCTGAGCGTGCGAAGGACTCGGATAACTTTTTACAAGAAGAAATTGCACGTGCCAAGCGTTTTAATGACGGTACAGCCATGGACCCAGAGGACATTAAAAAAACACTGCTGAGTGGCTGGGTGTACAAAACGGCAGAGGAAATGTTGGATGAAACAATGTTGACATGTAGCCGACAGACTATGGATCGCATTTTTAAAAGCTTAACTGAAAAAGGCTTTATTGATAAGCGTAGAAACCCTAAATATAAGTGGGATAAGACATGGCAATATCGTGTGAATTTACAATTTTTAAGTCAAGCATTAATCAAATTAGGCTATGTGTTAGAAGGATATTCATTACCTCAATCGGAATTCCAAAATGAGCAGTCAAGTAATTATGGTGAACAGTCGAATGGACAAAATGACCAACCGAATGGACAAATTGAGCAATCGAATGCTCATGGTGAGCATACGAAAGCCCAAAACGAGCAATCGAACGCTCACTGTGAGCAATCGAATGCTCATGGTGAGCAAGCAATACCAAAGATTACTACAAAGACTACTACAAAGATTACTACAGAAGATAAAAACAATGTCGTTGCTGACGCAACAGACGATGCGCGCTCATCGGTGCACGATGATGTGATTGGTTACCTGAATCAACGAACGGGTCGTAATTACAACGCAAAGGCAAAAGGAAACCAAAAATATATCAATGCACGATTGGCTGAAGGTTACACGTTAGCAGACTTAAAAACCGTCATTGATAACAAAGTCGCTGTTTGGCTGCATCATCCCAAATGGTCCAATTACTTACGCCCATCAACGTTGTTTAATGGCGATAATTTTGACGCTTACCTAAACGAAATACCGTTCGAAAAAAATAAAGGAGGGGTGCCTTATGAGCCACAATCAATCAACGGATCTAATGAACCAGCTAGTGGACAACATCACGAAGAATGGCGCAACTACTCTGTCTAACCCAGATGGTGTTGTGTGTGTGCACTGCGGCACGCTGGTGCCACCTTTGGAAGTTGAGGTGCTTGGGAGGAAGCGTACTGTACAGCCTGTGTGTAAATGCGTTACTAAGCTACAAGCAGCGGAACAAAAGCGCTTTGAGAATTATCAGCGTGAAAAAGATGTGAGGCGCTTATTTGCAATCAGCGATGTGGGCAACCGCTATCAAAATGTGACATTTACGAATTTCACAGTGCGCCCAGGTACCGAAAATTCATTGAAGCTCGCAAAGCACTATGTTAGTCGTTTTAACAAAGAAAACCCTAATGCCTTATTATTTTTTGGTGAGCCAGGTAACGGTAAGACACATTTAGCTGCGGCAGTTCATAACGCTTTAGTCGCTCAGGGACATGTCATTGTTTTTATCTCGATGACGGATTTATTAAACAAAATTAAATCAACGTTTAACAAGGCAGCTAAAGAAACCCAAGACGATATTTTAAAGGCACTTGCTGTGTGCGATTTATTGATTATTGATGATATTGGTGCGGAGAAAATTAGTGATTGGGTGGAAGAGACCGTATATCGCATTTTGGATACACGTTATCGTTGTAATCGGCCAGTAGTTGCTACATCTAACCTGACTACCGATGAAATTTGTGCCAAGTTAGGGAGTCGTATTCATGATCGTCTTTTAGAGATGTGCCAGCCCGTATATAATGCGGCAACGAGTTACCGCAAGGAGTTAGCACAAAAGCGAACGCAACACCTTAGCAAATTAATTCAAACAGGCGAAATTTAATAAACTTAAGGAGTGGTTACATGCGAACCAGCAATCAACTAGCATTTGGCATTGAGAGTCCTTATTTAGATGCCGCGGATAAACTATTTACAACTGAAGAATTAGATCGAATTTTAGCGAATCAGCAAAAATATTTTATGAGCTTTGCGGAGTTGTGGCTGAAGCAATATCACCAAATGAAACGTGTGGCAACTACATTAGCAGTGCCGTCTATTACGTCAAGTTGGTCGGATGTTACATCTCATGTAACAGGTGTCAATGAGAGTAATGTAGAACGCTATGCGTTAAAGAAAATCACAGCGCAAGAATGGCTAGCTACCTTACACAAAGCACTAGCTGAGTTGCCAGGTGATTTTCAACAACTTATCGAACTAAAATACCTGAAACGCAGGGGAGACGGACAGTGTTATGCGGATGATTACGTGTACGATTCACTTTGTCTTTCGCGATCGGCATATTACAAAATCAAACCAATTGCGCTTGATGAGCTAGGACGCACATTGCATGCACTTACACAAACGTAAACGTGTTGTGTATGCAATGAAAATATAAAGTATGTAAAGTTTTAGCGAATGTATTGATTATCGCATACATTAGTAGTATCATGTATGTAATAACGAACAAGGAGCTGATTTTATGCATAGTACATACGTGCAGTGTGTAGGATTTACAACTTCACCTTTTGCGATTGTGATTTGGAAAATGCCTGACATGCAGTTGGTTTGTAAAACGATTTGTTATGACGAGGATGAGGTGCAAAATGCACTGGCTCGTCAACATCAGGGGTTTTTCAAGCAGCTAACGCCAACCGTGCATTATGTAGGGGTAGCTGAGATTTCGGAAAAAGTATCTTAAATTATGGAGGGATAGTCATGAAGGAACATAGCTTAAAATTACGTCAGCCTTATTATGCTGATGTCGAAAGTGGAAAGAAAACATTCGAGATTCGCAAGGTGGATCGCAACTATGAAGTCGGAGATGTGCTCATTCTTGAGGAAGTAGCGTGTGCAGCGGATCTATCTTATCGTTTTACAGGGCGTAACTTACTGCGTCGTATTGTATACGTTACAGATTTTATGCAACGAGCAGGCTACGTTGTACTCGGTATTGAACCGTATTGTGGCGACTACAAAGCTGATAGCGAGCCAATGAAAACGATTGATGAGGTGACAGCGTATGATTCAAGCGCTGACAAAGTATGAAGACGGGCAGCAGCTGTTATTAGTTGGTCATTTTACCAGACAAGAAATAGTAACGTACAAGCAAGAAGGCTATCAGCTTCAGCAATTTAATAAACATGGAATAGTAGTAACTCGTTAATTTACTTATAAGGGTGAGGAGGGACATTGTGATGGTAATTGCAAAGAATTTTCTAAGTATGTTTTGGGGAATTGTAGGGTTGGGTTTAATTCTTTTAGCATTCTTAATTGCATTAGATTGGATTTTTATTACGTATGGTATTTTTCAAAAACACTTTCCAGAAGTATGGTATCAAATTAAGACAATGGATTTTTTAGAATATGATAATTATAAAAATCCTTCGTTTATTCCAGGACGTGAGTCAGCAAAGTAATAAGCGTTAGTAGAATTTAGAATTAGTAACATCACTTTCTGTGAAATATAGTGACAGAATATTCGGTCTAAATTTGTTGGTTCAAGTTATTTTGCTACTGCTCTTTGTAACATGTAAAAGTAAATAATAAATCTTAAGGAGGGGTATTTATGAAAAGAATATTAAATTATGTCGGTAGTAAGTGGAACTTGGCACAATGGATTGTATCTCATATGCCTGAACACAGTGTATATTTAGAACCGTTCTTTGGAAGTGGCGCCGTTCTTTTTAATAAAACTTCAGCAGCCATTGAAACAGTGAACGATGTGGATGGTAATATTGTCAATTTGTTTAAGGTTATTCGCGATAGACCACAAGAGCTTGCCAGGGCAGTAGCATTAACACCTTATGCAAGACAAGAATATTGCCAAGCGTACGAGAAATTAAATAGTCAATTAGATGAATTAGAAAGAGCAAGGTTATTTTTAGTGCGTTGTTGGATGGGGCGCGGTGGTAAAACAAGTGACCTTACAGGATGGCGCCATAACATAGATGCCACAACCATTAATGCAGTACCTGATTGGCTAGAAGTGCGAAGTACGATTACTCAAGCTACACAACGTTTACAACGCATTCAAATCGAAAATCAAGATGCTTTACAGCTGATTGAACGATATAACCGTAAGGATTGCCTAATTTATGCGGATCCACCTTACCTTTTAAGTACACGTACAAAGAGACATTACGCAAATGAAATGAGCGAATCAAAGCATATTGAGCTTTTACAGTTGCTAAAAACTCATGAAGGCTATGTATTACTAAGTGGCTATGATAGTGCACTATATAACGATTTCCTTTCAGATTGGCATAAGGTCTCAAAAATGACCACAACCGATGCGGCTAACTTAAAGCAAGAAGTGTTATGGATTAACCCTAAAGCAGCTAATCAATGTAAGCAATTAGATTTGTTTGCATTAGAGGCTATTACACAGTGATAAAGAGAGGAAGAAAAATATGAATATTTTAACGGTATTGCTACTAGGTGCGCTATTTATTGCGCCACTTCGAATGAGTCACACTCGGCTGAGCGAGGATAAATAGGCATTAGGCTCAGGGCGTTCCCTCGCTACGAGGGAGGTTGCAAGCGCTGCAAAAATAAAGAGGAGGAATAGGGATGGGGATCTGGTTATTAATATTACTGTTTGCTATTTTGGTCGGTTTCAGCTGTATTTTCATGAGTAAAAGTAGGATTGTTCAAGGTGTAGGATTAGTGTTACTTACTATGAATGCGATGTGTATGGTAGTAATGAGTATTGGAGCTCTTATGGGAGCTGTCTTTGGCTCATGAAAGAGAGGATTATAGATGGCTATTCAAATGAATTTGTTTATTTTTTATAATTACATTGGCAGTATGGATTGAGCAAACAATAGGAGTGTTGAATATGAGTCTAGAGTCTATTATTTTTGATCTTATGAAAGACATAGTTATTGGTGTTGGTATTTCTTTCGTAATCATGGTTTCTATAGTGTTTTTGGTGGAGTTTTTAAAAGATTTTTCAAATAAAGCACACGTTGAGCAACAATATAAAAATAAAAAAATCAATAAAATATTACAACTTGATTATGAGGTTTATAAAAAGTGGGAAGAAATTAATCGTTTGTTGATGAATGATGAGGTATCAGGGTTTAATGCTAATACATTCAAAACAGTTAATTCATGTATTATGAATGACACTATTAATAGTATGGACTTCCCTATTATTTTTGATATTTATGAGGAATTTTTAAAAGACATACAATTAGATGAATTTAAAAAAGAGGATATTATCTCTATAGAAAAGCGAGGTATTATGACTCACA
Organism: Lysinibacillus sp. BF-4; assembly: GCF_000743635.1. NCBI lineage: Bacteria > Bacillati > Bacillota > Bacilli > Caryophanales > Bacillaceae > Lysinibacillus > Lysinibacillus sp. BF-4. Next base: position 357,372 of record NZ_JPUW01000001.1, read on the forward strand.
AAATTAATGAAATGAACGAGTATTTACACATGGTTATAAAAAAAGAAGTAGCAGTCTTACAAGATAATTATCACAAAGAAGAATTTAAGGAAATTGAGGAATTACTAAGTATATACAAAAACAAAAGAGAAGAAAAAGAAATATTCGTTAAAGACTTGACTTAAATGCCAGGTCTCTTTTTATGTCTTAGGAAGGAGCTGTAAACATTGGTTATGTCATAAAGTTGTTTTTAAAAATGAGAACAAACTTGCTTAATAGGATCAAATATTGTATTGTAATTAATAGAACGTATGTTCTTATTGAGGGGGTGGGATTAATGATAAAAGAAGGTGTATATATTGTAAGCTCACAAGGTGATCAAACGTTTCTTTCACCACCATTATCTGGTTACGGAGAAATTAAAATATTGTATAGTGATTTCATACCTGTTTCTACAAAGGAAACAAAAACAATGAAATTAGCCGATACGAAAAAATCGAAGGCTATGAACTAGGCAACTTGCTTAGTCCATGGTCTTTTTTTATTTGATTATTAACTGAAGGGGAGGATTTAGTGTCATTAACATTTATAGATTTTTTTTCAGGTATAGGTGGTTTTCGATTAGGAATGGAAGAAGCTAGACACAAATGTATTGGTTATGTTGAACGGGATAAATTCTCAAGGGCATCATATGAAGCAATTCATAACACTAAAGGAGAGTGGACAGAATATGACATTAATAACATTAAACCAGGAACAGTCCCAGCAGCTGACGTCTGGTGTTATGGATTCCCATGTCAAGACATCAGTATTGCATCAGGAAATACCAGAGGATTACAAGGAACAAGATCTGGATTATTTTATAAAACGATTGAGCTCATTAAAAACCAAAAAGAAGAAGATAAACCTCGATACCTGTTCATTGAAAACGTTAAAAATTTGTTTTCAGTCAATGGAGGATGGGATTTTGCCCGAATTCTCATTAGCCTGGATGAAGCAGGGTATGATGCTGAATGGTCTCTGCTCAACACAAAAGATTTCTCCACAGCAACAAGACCAGTGCCGCAGAACCGAGAACGAGTATTCATTATTGGACATTCTCGAAACAAACGTACAGGAAAAGTATTTCCTGTCTCCACGAATCGCACAGAGACTCGTATTAAAAAATTAGGTAGCACAAATCCAAGTGGCCGAGGTGTAAGTGGGCATGTATATGACATTAATAATCTATCTCCTACACTAACCTGTAGTAATCCACCACGCATTTTATTAGAAAATGAGAAAGGTAGGATTTTATGAAAAAATTAATAATCAAAGAAGCTAGGAAACAAGAGAATGATGAACTACAAACAAGAGACATTGCATGTACCCAAGCTGCACTTACAAACGATTATAAGATTAGGCGTCTTACACCTAAGGAGTGTTGGCGATTGCAAGGATTTTTTGATAAGCACTTTGAGAAAGCGAGTTTAGTCAATTCGGACACTCAACTTTATAAGCAGGCAGGCAATTCTGTAAGTGTACCAGTAATTTATGCAATTGCGAAAAAGTTAAGTTGAAAACTTTTTTGAAACTTTTTTGAAACTATTTCTAAACTTTTTGGTTAGAAAAAGGTGATAAATTAGTAGTATAGAGAAATGTAAGAGAGCGAATCCAAATGGATTGGCTCTTTTTAGTTAAGGAGAGATATTTTGAGCAGGCGAATAAAACGTAAATATCGAACGATACGACAAGAATTTAAAAAAGATTTGAAGGTTGAGTGCGAATCGAACAGAGCTTTACCAATACTTATCGTACAAACCTATAGAGCAAAACAGCATCATAGACATATCACGAAAATTTGGTCAATGTTTATTGATTCAGAATTTGAAAATTTTTATAGAGCCTACAATAAAGTGTTATTTGGAGAAGTACTAACAGGTGAAGATAGCATTTGGAGGTCTCTGTATTTTTCAAACAGCAAGCTATACAACAAGTATCATAGATTAATCCCAGAGTCCTTTGCGATGGGCGATGCGTTAGGTGTAGCTTACTCCATTACAAGATATTAAATTGATTTACTGAAAGGGGGTGAGCATATGAGTGAGCAGCATGGACATGAGCAGCATAAGTCAGCAACAAAGAAAAAACCTGTCGTGCCACGACCTAAAGGATTCAAGGAACGTGAGGATGCCGTGAAAAATATGATGCAGCAACATAATAAAAATTATTTTGACTGGTTAGATGAGCAACATAAAGAAAAGCTATTAGATTTTACCATCAATCAGTATAAGTAAAGACACTTTCGTAGGAAGGTGTCTTTTTTTGTACCCTGAAAGGAGGTGAAAAGATTGAACGAGGTTATTCAAACGATTAATCAGATTGCAGAAGGCATTAAGCCCTTATCTATTGCTGTAGCAGGTATTGCTCTTGTTGTTATTGGTTTACTATGGATGTTTGCTAAAGATCCACAGAAAAAAGAAATGTACACAGGTTGGTTCGTAAACGTTGCAATTGGTTTCGCGATTGTATGGTTAGGCGCATCTATCGTGACATGGTTAGGTACGAAAACAGTTGGATTCAGTGGTTAATACAGTTAGGGGTGTCGTGTTGCACTCCTAACTAATTCTTATTTTCGAAAGGAGAAAATGAATGAACGAAATAAATTATCAGGACCATTATTTCTTATTTAAAGTAAACGGTCAGTACTATCCTTATTCGTTGCCAGTAGTGCCTGTCAATAAGCAGGTATTACAAGATGTAATTACACATATGCAAGCGGAAGCGTTCCAACAAGTTCCTACTGAAGCAATTAGTATAGAAGCATACCTGCCATTTGTTGGTGTTGAGGGAGCTGCTACGTATCTGATTCAGTATGTAAAGAGTAATGAGGTTGTGAAACAGTGGATAGAGCTGCAAGTTGAGGGCGGTTTAAGTACGATTGATAAAGTTGCGGAAGTCGTAGGGTTTTTGTTGAATGAACATGACTTGGAAGACGGAGAAATCGTAGTGCTAGGTTGGTATATACTTCGTGATTAGAGGTGACATGCTATGGAACAAGCCTTTGAAATATTTAAAGAAAGACATACGCAGCTATACAGCACTACTTACAAACCCTTTACCATAAAGCTAGATGACAATAAGTTGTATGCGTTGTATGAAGTAGCATCGACTCATCATGGCCATTTATTTTTTTCTAAATTAGAAAGTACGATGCACGCAATGGATAGTCTGTATCGCGTAGTCTTTTCGATCTTGGAAAACTTACCGAATCGTAACAAGGAGCTAGAAGAAGCCTTTTATATCTTCATTGAGGACAAACATAACTTTGAAAAAATGCTAGCGTATATCCCTTCATATTTAAAATCATTAAGTGTTAAACGTATTGAAGCATTATATCCTAAGCATCCGATGTATCAAGATATTCAACATTTTTTATTTGATAAATTGCCTTTCTATGGTGACTTTGAAAATTCTCTTGCTATGCATGAGCGTCTTATTGATCAACTGTATTTGAAGTTTCATTTGATCTTATTTGAAGGAGAAACATTTATGACGGACAGTGACTTTGAAGAGAAGCTATTTTTGCCCATCTTTGAAGCCACTAAAAGTAATATAGAAAAAAGGGCTTGGGAGCTACTTGAAGTTAAAGGTTATGACATGGAAGAGTTGAGTAAAGTATTGCAGTGTTAAAGAAAATCATGAGGGGAAGATAAGTAATGGAAAAAGAAGCAACGATTCGACGTAATTGGCTCAAACGTTTAAGTACGTATAGCGCAGGTGTAAATATGTTTGAGCCATACGAATATAATCAAGAGTTAGAGGAAGCAGCGCGCAAAGGATTAATTACTTTTTATGAAATGCTGACAGCTATCAGAATAAAACCCGTGGAATATGACCCTGGAAGATTTCATACTGCGTATTTACTGCAATTAATCCCAATAAAAAAGGCGTTTGACCAAAAGCAGTATCGGTTAGCTTGTCATGAGTTGGAAACATTGTTGTATTATGAACCTTTTACTCAACCTAGAATACGGTACAATATACTCGATTTACTTAAGTCGAATTTGAGTATTAAGGAGGGCTTCTAAGTTGAGGATATTGAGTTGGTTGAAGAATAATGTTACAAAAGAAAATGAAGTAGCACATACAAGTTGTAAAGATAGTAATTCGTATTCGTACCAACACACGATTAATTTGGTTGATACATGGTTGAAACAAGAGACAGAGGTCGAAGAAAAGCTCATGTACATTGATTTTGTGATGAAAGCGATTCGTAAAGATTTACAATATGATACGCTTACTACCATTTTATATAATAAGGAACATTTTGAGAAAAGGTGGCCTCTCTTGCTTTTACCTCATTCTTATTATGACGAAGAGGGAAAAGAATATGAGACTGATTCAGGTAAAGAGCGAAGCCATGAAAATAATCATTTCTCAACGTACTTTTCATCTCTAGAGCTTTGCTATGTTGATAATGGATTACACTCGACTACAGCAGGCATTATTCATGAAAAAGGTACGATTATGGCAAAGCATGTTGACGCTGAAGCCTTATTCCCGCATGTTGTTACAGACGGTAAGAAGTGGGTTAATGTTCATACTAAAACGCCTTACGAGTTAGAGGTTCATGATTTCCGTTTTGCCATACTCTATACATTGGGTCAAAAGAAATACTATTTAAATAGTTAGTCTACAACCTAGAATCACTTTAGCTAAAGTGGTTCTTTTTTATTGGAATTTTGAATGGAGGAGGTAAGGTGCAATTTAAAAACGTAGAAGAAATGTTAGGTCAATTAAACGCTCAGGACAAGGGGCGTTATTTTTTATGCGCTTGTCCTGAATGTGAGCAACCCGAAGCGTTTATTTATAAAAATAATTTACGCAAAATCACTTGTAATCGTGATAATGAGTGCGGAGCTACCACGCATATTGTTTTTGCAGAGGCAGGGAAAAATGAAGTTGTACAATTAGCGCAAGAGCCACAGTACGAAAGATTAACGAAAGAACAACGGCAAGACTTACATTATCTTTCACAGTTTGTACAACATATGCAATACAACATAGTCAGTGACTTAGATAATGGATACCGTGGCCTGTCTCGTAATGTAACAGAGGCATTTGTAGCTGATCTTTCATCAACCAATAGGAAGGGAGAGTTAGCAACACAATTATTTTTTGAAAAAGCTAAATCGCTGTTAGCTAAAGACTATACGAAAAATGATTGGATGCTGAAGCGTAATTTAATTATCCCTATTTATGATGAACATAATATGATTGAACGTGTATTGTTGCGATCGAGTATTGCCCCAAATATGCAGCCGAAAGAAATACAGTTAGTGTTAAATCCTTCGAAAGATACGAAGGATTTTTTTGTTGACCTAAATGGGCAATCAAAAGTAGTTGTTATTACTGAAGCGTTATTTGATGGGATGAGTTTTAAAGAAGTACACCCTGAAATTAATTACTTGGCGCTTACTGGAGTAAATCGAACACGTAAACTCTTGAATTATTTGAAGGATAATCGTGAATACTTTGCAGATAAGCATATTGTGGTCGCGATGGATAATGATTTGGCAGGAAAAAGAGCGAGTGACAATATTATGCAAGTACTAGTGAGAGAAAAAATTGGTGCTAATCAGCAAGTATTTTCTTACCCTGAAGGGATAAATGATCCGAATGAATTTTTGCAGCAGGACCGTATGGTATTTAAGCGAAGCTTGAGTTTTGCTTTACGCCAGCACCAACAAGCCATAGAAGCGATATATAGCTAATAAAAGAAAGGTGGGTGATTTGCTATGCAGCTCGAATTATTTCAACTGAATAAGCCGCAGCTATCACCTTCCTCTTATTCATTAGAGGAGGAGCGAATCAAAGAAGAGAAGTATTTATTTGTGTTAGGTAAAAATAACAAAGCTATTGCTATTACGACCCAGGGGAAAAAAGATGCATTAAGTATTGCGAGGCAGCTTGATTTATGGATACAAACTCTAAGCGATCAAGAGAAATCATATTTGCTAGTATTTATGCGATTGTCAGCTATTATTGAGCATTTCCGATACTATGTGGTGATGAAGTATGAAAAGCAACGAAAGAAGCAGCAAGAGTGGCGTGAAAAATTAAGTGATGCAAATTACGTTAAAGACGTAGAGCGATTGATAGTGCCGAAGATTTATGAGTATAAGGCGCAATATATGACGTTTTTGAGTACAAGAGCGTTGTTTTATTATCATCAAACGGAGCAATTAAAACGAGTACACGCCTTTTCGCGTGAGGTTAGTCAACAAATTGTAACGACTTTACGTCAGCAGGAACAAAGCGAGCTTATTTTAATCGAAATTAAAGGCATAGTTGAAGAAGTCCTACACAATAGCCTAGTGCTACCAACTGAAGCTTTGTTAGGCAGAGGTGACGTATGAGGAGATGGATGAAAAGAGCAAAGGATAAAGGCAAAGATAAAGCGAAAGACATAGGCATCTTAGTCATGATACTAGTTGTATTATTTCTTCTGAATGGTTGCCAAATGGATGACAAAGAGGTCACTGCAATTCTGCGGTTGCTACTTTTTTAATTGAATAAGTGAGAGGTGAGTAAATGAATACGTTAATTCAAGATCCGCGACAGTATGTTGTGGATTTTTTAGGTTATAAACGACAAGGTGAAATACAAGTAGCTATTGAGATTTTTTTAGCTGAACAGTTTTTAACGCCCCATTATGCTGCGTCTAAAGAAGCAATTCGAAATTTTGAAGAGGTGCAGCCTTTGTATAAGGAAATGTTTCCTCATCACTACCAAGAGGAGACGCTCAAGCCATTGTATTATTTTCATTGCGTAGGTTGGTTAAATCAGCAGGGGTTGTTAAATCATCCTGATGTTCTAAAAGGTGGTGCCCAGGTATTACTAAGCACAGCTTATAGTAAGGGAATGTTACAAAGTAAGGTGGCTAAGGTATTAGTCGACCGCGCCCATTTTTTGCGTGCCATCTATGAAAAGAACGAACCTATTTTTTTAGCACCACTAGCTGATGATGAAATGTATCACAAGATGCTAGGCGCCATGACCTTACAGCATCGGGAACTCTATGAATTGGAACTTGAACGCTTGAAAAATTATAAAGAGTACCAACTGCATGAAAAATTTTCCGATGTATTGGAATCAACCATGGCTGCTCTCTCTTATAAGCCAGTAGGCAAATGAAGGAGATGAGTGAATGTACGAACGAAGGCTACCAAGCAAAAAAACAATGGGAATTTTCACGCTAGGTATAGCGATACTCGGTTTTTTTGTAGCCAATTATATGATTGCGCTATTTGTACAAGTTGGTGACTATATGGCTGCTTTCATGACTACACCAGAGACTGCAACTTTTAGCGCACCTCCATGGCAGGAGTTCTTTTATTTTAAGCCAATATATCTGATGGGCTATGGTTTATTTTATATTTTCATTTTGGGTCTACTAGCGAAATTTTACTATAACCTTAAAATGAACTTTTCTGATTTGGATAAAGGGCAGCATGGTACACGTGAATTTGCGACCACTGAGGAATTAAAGCAACAGTACCGTGCCATTCCTGCTGCGGATGACGAATATGAAGGTGCTGGTGGCGTGATTATTGGCGGGCTACAAGAGCCATTAAAGCCGTATCGCTTATTAATTGATGACTCGCCAGTACACACCATGATTATTGGTATTACACGCTCAGGTAAAGGGGAAACATTTGTAGTGCCTATGATTGATGTGTTAAGTCGCGCTAAAGAAAAGCCTTCTATGGTTATTAATGACCCTAAAGGGGAATTGGCCGGTGCATCTTATGAAACATTAAAAAAGCGTGGCTATGAAGTATATGTGTTTAACCTCTTGGAGCAACATATGGGCATGGGTTTTAATCCCTTACAACTGGTCATTGATGCTTGGAAAAAAGGTGAGTATTCTTTGGCAGCGCAATACGCCAACTCGATTGGCCATAGTTTGTATTATGACCCGAACGCAAAAGAAGCGTTCTGGGGCAACTCGGCCTCTTCTCTAGTAAAGGCAATTATTTTAGCGCTTGTTGAGGATTCAGTGGACCGAGGTGAAGAGCATAAGGTCAACCTATATTCGGTAGCCAACTTCTTATCTACATTAGGCAGTGATAACGATGAACAAACAGGCACAAATGCTTTGGATCAATTTTTCCAAGCCCGGGACGAACTTAATCCTGCACGCATGATGTATGCAACTAGTAACTTTGCAGGGGGTAATACACGTTCAAGTATTTTCTCGATTGCCATGGACAAGTTACAAATTTTCACGTCAGAACCCAATGCGCGCTTAACTAGCTATAACAGTATGGATTTAACGAGAGTTGGCTTTGGTGACAAGCCTGTAGCTGTTTTTATGGTAGTGCCAGACTTTGATTCTTCTAACCACGTACTTGCAAGTATCTTTGTGAGCCAGCTGTACCGTGTGAATGCTGAAAAAGCTTCTATGGAAGACGGTAAAATGAAGCGCCATGTCCACTTTTTACTTGACGAATTTGGCAATATGCCAACGGTTGAAGGTATGGCTGGTATGGTAACGGTTGGTGCAGGCCGTGGCTTCCGTTTTCATTTAATCATACAAGCCTATGCACAAATCAAAACAAAGTATGGTGATGAAGGCGATACGATTATTGGTAACTGTTCGAATCAAATTTACATTTTAACGAATGATAAACAAACCGCAGAACAATATTCTGCTCTTTTAGGTAATAAAACGATTACAGATGTTAGCCGATCAGGACATCTATTTTCTTTTGATAAGACGCATAGTGAATCAACAAAAGAACGTCCATTGCTTATGCATGATGAATTAATGCAATTGAAGTTAGGTGAATCGGTTGTTATTCGTGTTAATAAACGCGAAGACCTTAAAAGAAAGAAGATTATTCCGAAGCCAATCTATAATGCACTATCTAGTGGTACAGCACAAAAATTCAGATGGGAGTATTTGGCGGAAGATTTTGATACGACATGTTCTGTAGTTTCGTTACCACTTACCTCTTCCACGTACTACATCTTAAACATGCAAGAGATTGTGTTTGCGGATCAACCACGTGCAGTAGATCAATATTTACGATTAGGTAAGTTACTAACGCCAAAACAGTTGAAACAGCTTAAAGTGACGCTTGGTAAATTTGTACATCACACGTATAACTATAATGATTTAGAGAAATGGTCCACTTTACATTTATTAAGTCATTTGGTTTATAAAATACGTCCAGAAAAGGCTTATTTTGATATGTATAAAGGAGCAAACCGTTTGAACCTCGCTATGTTTATTGATAAGCAGGTATTAGAGGAATGGCAAGCGCGCCTCGATTGGGTGTTAGCAGAAAAAGGCGCTAAAACATCGAGGGAAAAGCCAGCCAGTTAATCAGCTGATGTATGTAATGAAAATATTTTGTTTGAAATAACATGTTGTTATGTTGATTTACGCATACATTTAAGTTATTATGTATGTAATGAGAGGGGTGTAGGTATGAATAAATGGTTACTGGTAATGAGTATGTTGGGATTGATGGTTGTATTAACTGCTTGCGGTGAACCAAAGGCCACTCAACCAGGTGTCACTGAAATTAGTTATAAAGAAATGATAAAGAAGTTTGAAAACCATGATACATTTTGGGTAGTTACACTAGATGCTGAGCCTAAGTTAATAAAAGAGAAACAAGTCGTAGAGCTGTTTGACAAAGGGTTAAAAAAGCAAGGGATTGCAGCGTACTATGTGAATATTCATCAATTAACTGAAGAAGAAAAGGAAAGTTTACGTAAAGACTATTTGCATCCTTTTATGAGCAATGGCCCAGTTAGTAGTTGGCAAGTTAAAACAAGCGGGTTGGTTTATGTAGAGAATGGTGGAGTCATTCAAATGAGCGGCATGCCTAATTTCTCGCCTATTATCATTGAACGTGGTGATGCAGATGAAACTAAAGTAAACACAACGATTACAAAACAACTTCAATTGATGAAGGAATATAGTTTGACGTATGAACTTACGCCTCAATAGTAGAGAAGGGAGGTATAGGTCCTAGAAAGAGCAGCCAATGCGGTTGCTCTTTTTTTATTGGACAGATGCATATGAATAAACGAAATGTTGTTTTTATATTTATGACAAGTCTATTGTTGCTCAGCAGCTTTTTTTATCTTGTGCCAACGGTTTATGCTGAGGATGATAAAGTAAAATTATCAGATGGTGTCAGTGAAGCAGAAGTCATTGAAATGCATCAAAAGATGGATTCTGTACTCCATTTAGATAATGGATGGTTATATCAAGATGTAATTCGCTCTATTGGATGGGGAACTTTAAAGATATTGGTTTGGATTGTCAATTATATCGAAGATGGTGTAAATGGCATTTTACAATGGAATAACTTTTATGAGTCATCAGGCGTGGGTACGCTAATGAAGCAATTGACACCTTTTGTGATTGGCTTATTTCTGATTGCTTTAATTTATTTAGGGTTTCAATTTATGACCAATAAAATCGATAAGCGTGAAGAAGTATTAATGAATGTTTTAATGGCTTTTTCATTAATTTTTTTAGTGCCAGCACTAATGCCATATATGGATAAGGTGTTAAAGGTGGGGGTTTCACAGCTAGAAGGAGAAGACAATTTAAAGTTGAGTGAATCACTGATTAAACAAAATGTTGCTGATATTAAATATTATGTGGATTCAGGTTTTGCGTTTAATCAATTAGGTTTACCTATTGACAAGACTGTAGGAAAAGGAGAAAAGCGTGGCACTACGGATTACGCTAATGCGAATAAAATTTCGGGTACACGTCTTAATATTACAGAAAAGCTAGACTTACAAAGTGATAAATTTGCTTGGTGGTCTACAGGTTATAAAAAGAAGTTGGAAGGTAGTAATAAATTGGGGCATGATTTTTTAATGACTCAAACCGTCTATCAAGGGGATGGCAATAAAGTACGTTTAAAGGCATTAGCCGACAATAAAATTCCGACTACCACATTGGGGCAAGAATCATACTATCGTTATCATATCAATTGGGGTACGTTAATTTTTAGTTTTTTGGTAATAGGTGTAGCCCTTGCAATTACGGTAATTAAGATGGCCCGTGTGATTTTTGATTTAGGCTTCCATGCCATTTTTGGTATGTTTGTGGCTGCTACAGACTTAACAGGTGGACAACGTACTAAAAAAATAGTAACAGAGATTGTTTCCTCTTTTGCAGTGTTATTTGTTATGGTACTTATTCTTAAGTTATTCACGCTCTACGTGAACTGGGTAACGGGTTTAAGTTCAACCGTTGGTGGTGTTATTATGGTCCTCATGTTAATCGCTGGTGCATGGGCATTGATTGATGCGCCTGATATTGTTCAACGTTTACTGGGTATTGATGCAGGTTTGCGCAGTGGATGGCAAGCTATGATGGGGGCTTATGCAGGAGCTAAAACGATAGGTGCAGGGCTCAAAGGTGTAGAGAAAGTAGCTGTCGGTGCAGGGAAAATGGCTAAAGGTGGCTTAGCTTTTGGTAAAGGGCTTGCAGGTGCAGCTCCTAATAAAGCAAGCGCTTCACATGTAAAGCCTATGCCTAATGCAGGTGGTTTTAATGGTTCAAGTGCTAACGCAACAGACGCCTTAGGCAGTGTGAAAGGTATGCCACAAGATCTTGAAAGTAAAGGTGGTGTAGGTGGCGCTACGGAAGAGGCGATGATGCCAAGCGATTCTTCTACTATTCAAGAAACGCCACAGGGCTATGAGAGCGGTAGTAAGCAAAATGCGAATGAAACGAAGTCCCATAATCCGAGTATGCCAACACAAATGAATAAGGCGAGTGGCTCGTCTAAAATTCAACCAAACGATAATCCTTACCAGGGCTATGGTTTATTAAGTGGATCACGTGCAGGACAATCCACAGCGGATTTACAGGCAAGAGCTTACAATACAGGCGCTAGCACAAGAGCTGGTTTAGGCATTGTAGGTGGTGGTATGGGTAGACTTGCGATGGGTAGTGCGCGATTTATGGCTTCACCAATCCGTTCTTCTCGTAATATCGCAGGTGCTACAGCAGGCAGAATGGTGAATGTGGCAAGTACTGTTGGCAGAAATGTTAAATCAATGCCGTCACGTGTTGGTGCGGCAGCAGGTAATTTTGTGAGTCGTGTCAATACGCCAATTGGTAGTGCAAATTCATCTGTTTCAACAGCAGTAGGTGCAGCTAACCATGCAGCAACAGCCAGTACGTCCAGTATGTCGAGCTCAGTAGTAGGGCAAACGCAGCCATCTATGACGAGCAGTGCGAGTGTAGGTAGTGCAACGATGCCAACGCAAGGGCCTCGTAATGTCATGAGTGTTTCACAAGCTATGCTGCAACAGGTGACTGGAGTGCCAAGTGTAAGTCGTGCTGTAACAAGTCAAGCAGCTCAGCGTATACAAAGTAGTGGAAGTACAGGTAGTGTGGCAAGCGCAAGCTCACCATCAGCGCCTCAATCAGGTGGCGTTCGTACAGTAGGCAGTGTAACCATGCCAACGACAGCGCCTCGTAATGTTATGAGCAGTTCGCAAGCGATGCCGCAACAAATGGCAACAACGCCGAGTGTAAATCGCACGGTAACAAATCAAGCAGCGCAACAGGTACAAGGTGTCGTACAAAGTCATGGAAGTGGTGGTAGCGTAGTGGACTCTCCATCGGCGCCTCAATCAGGTGGTGTTCGTACAGTGGGCAGTGCAATCATGCCAACGCAAGGGTCTCGCAATGTTATGAGTGGCTCACAATTGACGTCACAACAGGTTACACCGACTTCAAGCAGTAGCAATGTGGCAGCGAATCAACCCTCTCAACCCACACAGGTGACTAGGGGTACGAAGAAAACGGTAAATGCAACGACTAAAGGTCAAAACCGTACACTAAGAAGTGAAAATACCATTAACAATAAAAAGTAAAACTTTTTTAAACCTTTTTTGAAACTTTTTAGCTAAAAAAAGGTGATAAATTAGTAGTGTAAGAAAGTCTGGGAAGGTTAGCCAACATGTGGCTAGCCTTTTTCTTTTGAAGGGAGGGGAAAAGTTGAATCGCTTTGAAATACCAAAGGAAATTAAAACGAAGCCGAAGTTGCTGGGATTAGAAATTAAGGAAATGGCCATTTTGGTGCTGTTAATTATTTTAATCATGACCTTTTTTAAAGATATGGTCCATGGGTTATTTGTTATTCCTTATTTTATTGTAGCTGTAGGCTTTCTTTTTTACATGATCGCACCATCCACGCATAATCCGCAAAAAAAGAATTTTCATGCACTCTACCTATTCTTTAAGCGCGATAAAAGCTGCTATCACGCAATCGAAAGGCATACGATTGCGAATGAAGAAGTGATGGCTCAGGTTAGGGAACAAAATGTATTGCTCTTTGGTAAAGACAAAATTGAAAAAGGTTACCAGGTAACGAATGAAACAAGCGACAAACTAAAAGAGCAGCACAACCCTACAGTAGCTGTAAAGGATATGCCTAGTACTCAAGCGAGCATTGTAAAAAAAGAAAGTGTCATAACAGAGTCAATAGTAGAAACAGAGGTCATGCATTCGGCAGAAATAAAAGTTGCTGAAGCACCTACCAATGATAGTGATACTATGAATGAAACAGAAAGTGTAAAGGAAGTACAATCCCATTCAATCACAGAGGTTGCCCAGTCCCCATCGGTGGACGAAATCGAGCTTACAGAAACAAAAGGTAGGGATCAGGTGCTAGAAGCTAAAAAAGCTAGGGTTAAAGCTACTCCTAATAATGTTCAAGCAATTGAGGATGCTGAGGAAATAGCAGTACCTACTATGCTAGAAAAACAGCAACCTACTTTAAGTAAGGCAAAGGTTGCATGGTTTAAAAAGTTGTGGCCGCGAAAAGGTGAGAAAGCACAACCGATTAAAAAAGCTGAGACAGGAGGGGGATTTGTGTTAAAGCTATTTACGCATAAGCGCGTGAACAAAAATCTAGTACCAGCGCTACGCAGTTTTGGGATGCAGCAGTATGATGAAGCACTGAAGTATTTTGAGCAGATTGACTTTCAAAAGTTAGAGATAACTGATCAAGATATGATGTTACTGTCCTATCTCTTTACAGGGCAAGCAGCGCGAGCGATTGAGTTATCGCCTGACTTTGCGGAAACCGTAGTGAATTACTACAAAACTACGAATAATATTGAAGTTTTACGTCAATTGGCTACCAAAGTACAGTCACGCGTATTAGATTTCGAAGTCGCAGTCGATAACGGCGATTACTGGAAAGTTATTGAATTAAAAGAATTTGTGTTAATGAAAGCGGATCGTCATCAGGCGATTGTACAAGCGTATGTCGCGTTAGATAATTTACACAAAGCGCGCCAATATGCGGATGAAGTGGGCGACCGTACGCTTATTGAATATGTAAAAAATATTGTACAAGCAGATAAAGAAACCATTTCTGAACCTCTTTTACCGAAAGAAAATGCGTCACCTTTATTAAAAACGAATTTGTTTACACGCAATGAAAATGGTGATTATTCATTTATCTGAAATAGTAAGGAGAGTTAGCGCATTGAGTGCTGACTCTTTTTCGTTAGGAGTGAGACAGTGTTAAAAACAAAGTTAAGTCATTTGAAGCAACGTAAGAAAGAAAAAAAAACAAGCGAAAGCAACTGCACCAAAAGTATTGAAACAAACGCATGGTCTGTTACCTTTTTTAAAAATCGAAGAGGACTATATTCAACTGAAAGATGGCTATATGGATATTCTTCAGATCCGAACAAAAGATTTGTATGCCATGAATGATACAGACTTGAATATTTTAATGCTGAATGAAACCAAGATGTTGCGAAGCTTTGGTGACGCTTTTAAAGAAGTTGTATTAAATTTCCCATCGAACGTAGAAAAGCAGCGTAGGTACTGGCTAAAGAAAAAAGAACAAACGAATGATCCATTTCGCTTAAGTTATATTGAACGTAAATTATTTGAGTTTGATTTTATTGAGCGCGAACGAACGAACCGTGAGTACTTTGTATTTTTGTATGCAAAGACACAAGATGCTTTGGAACAAAAGCGTCAGTCAATGACACGTGCACGACAAAATAGTTTTCCGTTAATGAAGTTATCCAAAAAGAAAAAACAAGATGTTTTGTTTTTGCTTAATAATCAAAGTACAAAATTACAGTGAGGAGGTACGGTGATGCTAAAGTTATTAAAGCGTAAAAAGGATACAACAAATAATGAGGAAGAAGTAGAGCGTCAACGTCAGGAAGCATTAATGAACATGGAGTTTTTAGCAGCCATCCAACCACAAGGTGGTATTCATTTTAAAGACAAATACATTACTAAGGGGGATGGCTATGAAACTTGTATTCATATTTGGGATTTTCCGACCACCGTAAATCAATTATGGTTAGAACGTATCATGTCGCAATATGATGTGATTGTTGTGCAGGATGTTGCCACGATGGATAAAAACGAAGTGGTAGATGCCATTAATAAAAGTATGTTGGAACATGATGTACGGTACCGTAGCTCGAAAGATGAATCACAGCGAATGGATGCACAAAGCAGCTATCAAGAAATGCAGTCCTTATATAGCCAAATTAGTGAGATGGGTGAGGTTGTAAAAATGATTCAGCTGCGGTTATATGTGCACGGGGCAACGTTAGAGCAACTAGAAAAGAAAGTGAATGATGTACAAACGGAATTAACCTCGCATAGTTTTCGTGGCCAAATCTTTTTAAATGAAACCGAGTGGGAATGGCGTTCGATTTTCTTACCTTACGATGAGCAACAGAAGTTACCCAATAAACGTGAAGGAAAAGGGATGCCTGCGATTACATTAGCTGCCGGTCTGCCGTATAGCTTTTCCGATTTAGATGATACAAACGGCTCCTATTTAGGGGTGTCATCAACAGGTGGTAATGTATTATTTGATTTATTTTACCGTGACAAGAAGCGTCGTTTTTATAATGGAGTGGTAGTCGGTAAGATGGGTGCTGGTAAGTCAACACTATTAAAAAAATTAGCGTTTGATAATGCCAGCCGTGGTAATTTTATTCGTGGGTTTGATGTAACAGGCGAGTTTGCTACACTTGTTGGCGCATTAGATGGCCACTCAATTGCGCTTGATGGAAGCCAGGGTATCATTAATCCACTTCAAATTTTCCGCACAGTAGATAATAGCCGTGAAAAAGATTATGATGCGAAAAAGGATGAGCAATTAAGTTTTATGCAGCACATTTCTAAAGTTACGACCTTCTATCAATTTTTATCAAACGACTATACAGGTGAAGAGATTGAAGAATTTAAACGTGTACTTCGTATGTTTTATGAAGCGTACGGCTTTGATGCGAAAGCCGATAATATTACAAGTCGCCAGGCGGAAGAATATCCGATCTTTGGCGACTTTTTAGTTTTTATTCAGGAATTATTATATGAGGACATGGTTACTTCTAAAATTCGTGCAGAGCTATCAGCTGGGCGTACTAAGCGCTTAGAGAAGATTATATTAGTGATTGAAAACTTAGTTAGCACGTATGCCTATTTGTTTAACGGTCATACAACCATCCCTGACTTTACGAATGAACAGATTATTTTCTTTTCCATTCGTAATTTAACAAGTTTAGAGAAAAGTGTGTTCAATGCACAAATGTTTAATGCATTAAATATGATTTGGGATAACTTGATTCAGCTAGGTGTGCCGCAAATGAAACGCGTATATGAAGACCCTAATTTTCATGAAGACGATGTCGTACGACTGCTTGTGTTAATTGATGAAGCGCACCGTATGGTGAATGCAGATAATATGTTAGCTGTACAATTTCTTACTGACTTTGCGCGTGAGGCCCGTAAGTATTTTGGTGGTTTATTATTAGCTAGTCAATCTATTCGTGACTTTGTACCAGATCATGCGGACACCGAAACCGTTTCAAAGATTCGTACTTTATTTGAGTTGACGCAATATAAATTCATCATGCAACAAGACGTAAATACTATTGAAGCCCTAAGTCGTATTTTTGAAAATGAGATGAGCGGCAGTGAGCTACAACGTATACCACAATTTGAGCAAGGCGACTGCTTACTCTCTATAAGTGGTGTACAAAATATCATGCTGAGTGTAGAAGCTAGTCAAGAAGAATTAAAACTATTTACAGGGGGGCTGTAAGATGGAGGGTATGAAAAAGCCACAAGCTAAACTGCTTTTTTTGGTGGTCATTGGTGCGCTATGTATGCTGGCATTAATCGGGATGATGAAGAAGGAACCTTCACAAGACTTAGCACCAGATGAGCCACTTATCGTTGAAGATGAAAAAGTGGTGATGGCCGAGGAAGATAACGAAAAAATAAAAAATATTGAGCAACAATACAAAGAAAGTGAGAAAGAAACAACAGGTGTTGTGGCACCTGATCCGGATAGCCCACAATCATTAGAAACTATTACAGGTGAAGAGCTGGCTGATTTTGATTATGAAGGCAAGGTGAAAAAGCGTGTTGGTGATAAAGCCTATCCTGTAATTATGAAACGTGCAAAACAAGCAGCTGAAGCGATTGCTAAAGGTGATAAAGCTACTTTAAAAGAAGTGGTAACGCCATCTTTAATGCAACGTGTTGAGACGGAGAAAGTAAAATTACTTAGTGAAAAAGAAGTGACAAGTATTGATGTCTTTCCAACAGAACAAGTAAATGAGCAAGATGTTATCATCGGTACAATTATCAGTGCTGGTGAACTGGCGAAGTCATACAGCTTAATTTTTGTTAAAGAAAATAACACGTATCTTGTAGATGATTTTGTTTTAGTGTGGAGCAATTAATGAGAAGTCTTTTTAATAAAAAGGCTTCTTTTTTTGTGGGGTGACGTAGCTCGTGAAAGAAATTATAAAGAAAATTGGTGGCTTACTGACTAAAAAAGCATTGCTTTGGCTTGTAGGTACTATCGGGGTTAGTGGCTTTGCAATTATCGGTCTTGCCCTTATTTTATTAAGCGTTATTTTAGGTGCAATTGGCGGTGGCGGAGGAGGCGGTGGAAGTGGTAATTGTACAGATTTTCAAGTAGGTACGCTCTCACCTCACGTCCAAAAATACGAGTCAACCGTACGAAAATATGCGCGTGAATACGACATTGAACAATACACACCTGTTGTACTCGCAATTATGCAACAAGAGTCAGGTGGTAATCCAAGTGAAGCCGATCCAATGCAATCATCGGAGAGTTTGTGTGGTCGAATCGGATGTATTACCAACCCTGAACATTCTATCGCGCAGGGGCTCAAACATTTTAATAATGTGTTAGAAAAAGCAGAGGGTGATTTATATTTAGCGATTCAAAGTTATAACTTTGGAACAGGTTTTATTAATTATGTTAAACAGCAAAATGGTAAATATGCTTTTAATAAGCAGCTGGGTGGTGGCAAAGAAACCTATGACCTAGCCGTTAAATTTTCACAAGAGCAATACAACTATCAAGCATCTATTGGTAATGGTGGGATGTTTAGTTGTTTGCGTCCTGAAGCAAGTCCATTAGGTGCTTGTTACGGTGACATTTTATATGTTTGGTCAGTATTGAACTACGTTTCAAAAGGCGAAGAAAGCACATGTGACGCTACAGGAGGCGAAGGCATGGGCACGAATAGCCCCAACGCGAAAGGTTGGGTAAAGCCCTTTATTGGTAACTATCCTTTAACGTCTAATCATGGTTGGCGTGATCTAGGGGCAGGGCCAGAATTCCATGCGGGAGTGGATTATGGTACACCAATGGGCACACCTGTTTATGCAGCGAAAGAGGGCACTGTAAGTTATATGCAAGCCTACCGAGGACCTGGGTGGGAACCTTACCCTGATGGTTTTGGCGCTGTAATCTTTGTAGATCATGGTGATGGGATTGTGTCGATTTATGCGCATTTAAGTGCAACACATGTCAAGCTTGGCGATAAGATAAAGCAGAATCAAAACATTGGTAAAGTAGGCCATACTGGGCGCTCTACTGCGCCACACTTACACTTTGAAGTGCGTATCAACGGTCAGTCCGTTCCGCCGTTACCATTTATTCAATAGGGAAGCAGGAGGTGATGAGGTGGAGTTGAAATCAAGCAAAGAAAATAAAGTAATGCTTGTGATTATTGGTGTGGCTAGCGTATTGTTAGCCATTTTATTTACGTCAAAATTATGGATGTATGATGATGATCCTATCAATCAGACACCATTTAATCAGGTCATCAAGCAACTAGATCAAACAGATATTGCACTCAAAAAATGGGCCTACAATGCGGAACAAAACTTCATGGAAGTCATCATTGAGAAGAAGCATACAGGTACCGATTTAATTAAGCCAACGTTCAAATATGTAGGTAAAGAAGCAGAGAAAAATCAGCAGCTCCCAACAAAAATCATTTTTGAAAGTGACCATATGGTCGTACTGGAACTGCATGACATCCCTGAAAAGTTTAAATATATAACCGTAGCTATGGATGAATACCGCGATGAAGAAACCGTCAAAGTAGAACAAGGTATTGTGGAAGGTGACGCAAAAGAAGTGAAGCCTAAGCGCTATGTTTTTGTAGGCGATTACCGCAAAATTACGCCAGACAACAAACTGAAAACACGTCCACAAAAAGAATATGAGAAAGAAAATATTCGTGTGGAAATTGAAAGTGTGAAAAAGCAAATTGCCTATATCACGGATGAAAAAATACCACTCAAAACAAAGGGCGTTTTAGAAATTGAACAGGACATCACAGCGCTAGAAGATGAAGTACAATTCGCGACAGCGGAAGAGAAAGCGTTACTGGAACGTGATATTTATGCGAAGAAGGAAGCCATTAAAACAGCGTTACGTGATAAAGAGAAGTTAGAAGATGAAGTGGTTAATCTTGAAGAAAAGATTGTGAAATTGAAAGAGAAGATTGCCTATTTAGATGGTGAAAATATAAAAAGTGACGTGGAAAAGCGCAATCAAAGTGATAGCAAACATTAAGTTTAATGATAGCAATATGCTATGTTTTCGAAAAAAAGCGATAGCAAAGCGATATTTTTTAGGTGTTCGATGTACCCATAGGAAAGCTAGGCACCGCCTAGCCCCCCAAAGTATTTGGGGGCACTTTCCCCTTATGCTCATAAATTTGTGAGGGGGATCTTTGTGAGTACTAACGAACTTTCCGAACAAAGGGTTTTAGTATTTTCTAGATTTGTTAAGGCAATTAAATAAGGAGAGTGTTGAGTTTGGAAAGAGAAATTAAGATTCGTGGCATTTCAAATGCAGTAGTTACAATCATTGATACGAAAGCAAAGCAACAAGGAATTTCTCGTAATGATTACTTACTTAATCTATTAAGATTAGATGTGGAACGTGATTTGATAAAAGAAGAACGTGCTTACATGGAACAAGCTGTCACCAGAACAGCCAACGCTTTTGAAGTTGTTGCACACCAGCTAGACGGCATCGAAACAAATTATCAAAAAATATTTATGATGTTGGCTATGTTAATGGGAATGTCCAAAGAAGAGGTAGAGCAAGTATTGGCCGGATATATTGTATCGAATGGAGATGAAGTAAATGAGTAAATTAGTAGGTAAGTTCTTTCGCTGTAGTCCATCAGTAGATCTTAAAATTAAGGAATGGGCTGAAAAAGAAAATATGTCTGAATCTAAATGGATTAACGAAGCGATTCATTATTATTTAAAGCATGAAGGAAGAGATTATCCTGAGCTAGCAAAGTTATTTGATGCGGTAATTAAGGGAAACTTGCAGTCTATTGTTGAAGAATCAAAACGTACACGTATTGCTGTTAACCAAGTAGCGAAAGAAAGTCAAATGAACTTAGAGTTTTGGAATGATTTTTATGTTGATAAAGGCGATGGCACATTAGTAACCACAGATGTTAAAAAAGCAAATGAGGTACAGCAGGCCGAAGCTAATATTCAAAACCGTATTTTATATGCACAACAGAAAAAGCGTGGCTGAGGTGGTCTGAAAAATGAATGATGTACGACCAGGTATTGTTTTAAAAACAAAATTTGTTTTACCACATTCAAAAGAATATGAAGGCTACGTTAAGTACATTGATCGAGATGAAGCAAAGCTCAATATTGAATTAGGTAAGTCGGGTAAAGCACATGACTTTGCGGTGTTTCATAGTTATATGGATTACATGGGCGATGAAGAAAAGGAGGGCCATTTATTTACGGCAACACACAATCAGCTCACGGATGTGCAAAAGAAAGCGCTACGTAAAGTATTTACAACCGCAGAGAAAAAAGAATCACCAATGTGGCAAGATGTCATTTCTTTTGACAACGAGTGGCTAGAAGAACAAGGCTTATACGATAGCAAAACACATTGGTTAAATGAAGATGCAATGAAAGATATTGTTCGTGCTGCGATGGATAAAATGATAAGTGAAGAAAAAATGAAGTCGCCTGTTTGGACGGCTTCCTTTCATTACAATACTGATAATATTCATGTGCATATTGCTACGATAGAACAAGAGCCTAGTTACTTGCAACGTGTGTCTGTTATGGATAAAGAAACAGGGAAAGTGGTAGAGCAGTATCGTGGTAAAAGAAAGCAAGATACATTGGACCGTATGAAGGCTGAAGTAGCAAATAAAATTGTAGACCGTACACCGGCTTATCAAAAGATTGATGAATTGATTCGAGGTACGGTCACAAAAAAGCGAAGTTTTAATGTCGCTCAGTTTGAAGAAACGGCAGAATTATTTGCGCAAGCTTTAGTAGCTTTACCTGATGATTTAAGGCAGTGGCAGTATGGCTATCAAACGATTAATGCAGCGCGCCCCTATATTGATAAAATTACAGATATTTATTTAGCAGCCTTTCATAAAGATGAAATGGAAGAGCTGACGAATGTATTAGATGAACAAGTCCTGCTAGCAGAACGGTTGTATGGTGCAGATAGTAAGCACAAACAATATAAACAAAATAAATTAGCTGACCTACGTAAACGAATGGGGAATGCAGTATTACAAGAGTTACGCGAATATAAAAAACGAGAACTTCAGGGTAACGGTTATTCAAAACAAAAAGGGGAAAGTGTAAAGCACACAGCTGAAAGAATGTACCAAGTAGATACACCAACTGTTCAGTCGAAGTCATTGCCTATGCTTTATTACCAAACAAAATCGAATGACTTGCGTGTAGCAATTTTTCATTTAAATAAAGCGCTTCGTAAAACGTACCATGAGCACCAAAAGGATCGAAACCTTGCTGAATTTGATCGTATGTTGGAAGGAGAAATAAATTGATTTATATTATTTTTGTACTAAGAAAGGAGCGACACAATGAAAAGATATATAGAAGTAAGGGCAGAAAATACGTACGGGGAGCCTGTGCAACTGGGGATACGTTTAGTAGAACAAGAAGAAAGTTATGGCTTTCGCAATCGTATTATTCATGAAGATATTGATCCAATACTACAGTTTACAGTCGGTCAGGAAATTGTAGGTGATATGAAGTTAAGTCGGCTTCTAAAATCGACATCAGAGATCGAATTAAATTTACCAAACGTTACTGTACCAAAAGAAAGTGTGAATGAAATTAGGCAAGTACATCACGATTATTTTCTACAATTAACATTGCCAGAAGCTGAAGTGGATTTTTCGCCACAGATTCAGCAGTGGGGTGAATTAAGTGATTTTGCCGTGGTATTTGAAGATGGCCGCATTTGGTCATTAGAGGATACTGTCAAAGCAGAAATTGTAAAAGATATGGCGTTATTACAAGTAGATGTATCAACTGAAACGTCCTCTGCATTACTCACGCCTGTATTTGGTGCAGCGCGCATCCATCGAATTAATGACATTGAAGACAAAGTGGCATACGCGGAAAAGTTAAATGATTTACATCTCGAAGGAGCCTTTATTTATGGTGACAGGATGCACGAATATTTACACGCAATGAAAGAGAATGGGGTAGCACATGACATTGTAGCCGCGCCTGCACATCAACTACGCCCTTTACGTGGTAGGTTGTTAAATCAAGTGTTAAATAAAGATACGATTACGTTGGAGATCCGTTCGTTTCCTTTAAGGGAGGTGATAGATGAACGAGAGGTTGCGCAACTTGTGCTGCGGGATAATCAGCAGGAAGTAGTTTATAGTTTGTGGGGCAATGATCCCTTGGCTGGCGAATTAGAACCTTATGCCATTTATACAACAAGTGGCGATTATTTGTTGGAAGATTTTATTCAGGTAACACCAAAGATGCAACAGTTGTTGCACAATTATGTGGAGGACAATCAGGAATTTTCGATGACGATTAATGATGTAGCACCCGATAAAGTCGCCATGCTCAAAGAAGTCATGCGAACAGAACAGCAAGAAGTAAAACGAGGCAAGTCACTTTCAACAGGTGATTTGCCTTTTGATTTTTCATAATAAGGAGGAAATAGGATGACGAAATTATATGAAGTTTATGAAGAAGTGGCGCGCAATTTAGCATTAGAACAGGTTGAAGGACCAGAGCTCTTATACTTTAAGGGCTTAGAAGAGTATCAAGCGTTGCTAAGTACGAATGAAGCTCCTGCATTTGCCCAAGAGGGGGAGTTTGTAATGTTAATTGATTGGCCAACGAATGAACGTTTAGTATGGCATAAAGACGCAAATGTAGAAGAGGTGCTCATGAAGATTTGGGAAGACGGTTACTTTGCGGAGCACCTAAAGGGCGATCCTTATTTTGATTATGGCCAAAACGAAGAAGTAAAAGCATTGTATACTGCGCTAGACAATGCCAAGTTAGAACCGCACACGGGTACAACAGATGTGCTGTATTATCGTAGTGCACAAGATTTTGTAGATTTTATTGATAAGGACGCGTTACCAAGCATTAAAGGCATGCAGCTCTATCAAGATATGTGCAGTGGCGCTGAAACGCCTGACTTTATGAAGGAAGGTGAGTTTGTGTTAGTGTATGACTTTGATATGCAGGAGTATTTAGGCTTTAATGAAAACGATACTTTAGCAGAAGTGAATGCAGCCATTCAAAATCATGATTTTTTAGGTCAAGCTTTTACCAGCTTAAAGCCACCATGCAAAGCGAAAGAGCTTGAACTATAAGTTAGGTGTTGGTTAAAAAGTCCATCGTTGAGGTGGGCTTTTATTATTTTATTTGAAGGGGTAGGAAGAATGAATACAGCAACTGAAGAATGGCAAGTGCATGAGGAATTGAACCAGGAGAAAATTCAAGCGCTTTTTAAGCGTAAAGAGGAACAACTAGGTATGCGCGTTTTAGGTTATCAGTTTGATAAATTTAAAAATATTCAAGCGTTAACCTACGATGATTTAGATAGTACGTACACTACTTTTACGTCTTATTATATTGGTGAAGATGAGTTGTCCTATAAGGATTTTTATGTAGGTGAGCAATATGAAGAGCAAGCAGCTGCTATCGCTAACTTAGAAGAGCGCTTAGGGCGAACTTTACCACAAGATGTCATTGACGCATTTGAAGAAGAGCGTCAGGCAACGGAAAGTTATAAGAAAGCCTATAGTCAAAGTATTCTTCAACAAATTATGGGGAAGGCTAAAGAAGATAAAGCTGCTAATAGTGAACGTTCATTAGGTGATGAGCTAGCGTATAAAACGAGTTATAAACAAAACTTATTAAGTGCTTTGGGCGTTGAAAGCGAGCCAAAGCAAACACTTCGAGCAACAGCATCGGATACTAAGGTAGAGCATACCGATGATAAAACAAGCCAAGAAATTGAAGAGTTTGAGCAGAAGCATTCTTTTGAGTTAGTTTATCTTTTGAAAAAAGAAGTGATTAACGAAGTAAAGCAACTAGATTTAACTGAAGAGCAATTACATGTATTGAATGACATCGAACAGCAACTCGATCAAGAAAAAGAAGCTTATGCGCAACAAAAGGAAGTAGCGCAAAACGTCACTACAAAAAGCACGAATGAGCGGGAAATGTAGGCAGTTACAGTACAGCATAGAAGGCATATGAGAAGTGTGTATATCACAATTATTTTTAGATGAGGCGATAACATGATTAAATTACAACATCCTAAAAAAGAAAAATACGATTTAGGTAAGGGTTGCATCTACTTTGTGACAGATGGTAAAGACGATAATTACCAAGTTTATCGTTGCTTAGAAGATGACGAAATTAATGATTACGAGGAAATAGTCAATTGTCAAGGTGAGAAATGTGTATTCGTTCATAATTTTCCTAGCTACGAATTAGCAGAAGCAGCAATCATAAGTTATTGGCACGCACAAGAAGCAATTGTACTTGATGTAAACGAGTTTGGGTTTATGTATCGAAATGAAAACGGTATAAAGTGCGACACTTCAAATATGCAATTAAGCGGGCGATATATACTCGCTAAAAAAAACTACGGAAATTTTGAAAAAAGTACAAAGTATTTAATAGAAAGAAATGACTGTAGCTACCTGTTGGTACTGAATGAGCCAAGATTAGCTGCTATATTAGCTGATATGAATTCTACAGACGCTTTTGATTATGTATGTGCAGAATTTCTGTGTACCGAATCAGTACCAGTTGAAAAATTAACTGACGGTACGTTCGAATTAATTGGAGGGTGGGAAAATGAAGGGAAATAAAGATTACCAATATATCTTAGAATGGACTAAAAGACGAGGAGCTTTAAACCCCGTTGTTAGTAACTTAAATACGTTTTTCTGTTTTGTATATCGTGATAGTAAATTCTTAGGAGTGGAAAAATGACTTCATCTAATAATTTGAATGTATATTATTCGGAAACAGGCAGTATTGAATTAAATAATTATAAATATGAGCCAACACTAATTATCGGTAAGCCTAAATCTAAAAAAGTATTAGAATACCGATTTGAGTATTTAGGAGGTTCTTATATTGTTGATGTTGAAATAGACTTTCAAAACGTGCCATTAATATTCCTTTATATATCAGATGATAGCACCTTGAAACATGCAGGGGATAGTGGTGAAAATCTATATTTAGTTTTCAATAAAAAAGTGATTACAAAAGATGAATTAATCGAATATTGTAATAAATATTTATTGCGAAACGTAATTTTTTTTATCAAAACATTTCCTCCTCTATTTATAAAAACAAGAATGTGAATTGTTAATATTCACCTTCTTTGTTTCGGTTTATTATACGAGTTGTTGAAATTTGAAAAGGAGTGGAAAAATAAAAATGAATACAGTAATTTTAGCTGAAAAACCTTCGCAAGCTAAAGCCTATGCGGAGGCTTTTTCTATTGCCAAAAAAGAAAAGACACACATTGTGTTGCAGTCTTGTAGCACATTTCCGAGAGGAGCTGTAGTGACCTGGGGAATCGGTCATCTAGTATCGTTGAAAATGCCTGGTGAATATAAAGAGGCATGGGGTAAATGGAATTTAGCGAATTTGCCGATTATCCCTGAACGTTTTGAGTTTAAAGTGACAAAAGATAAACAACAACAATTTAATGCCGTAAAAAAGCTTATGCATGAAGCAAACCTAATTATTAATGCTTGTGATGTGGATCGAGAAGGAAGTAACATTTTTTATTCGATTCTACATATGGCAGGTGTTAACAACAAAACGATTAGGCGTTTATGGATTAATTCATTAGAACCTGATGAGATTCGTAAAGGATTCAATAACTTGCGTGATAATAAGCAAGACTTATTGTTGTATGAAGAAGCGAAAACGCGTCAATTAAGCGATTGGCTAGTCGGTATTAATGCGAGTCAGTTGTATACGTTATTGCTTCAGCAACAAGGCTTAAACACAACATTAAGTGTTGGCCGTGTACAATCGCCAACGGTTTATATGATTTACCAGCGTCAACAAGAAATCGCTAACTTTGTATCGCGTCCTTTTTATGAGTTGGTGGGGGTTTTTGAAACACAAGAAGGTATTTATCAAGGAAAGGCAACCTATAAAGAAGAGGATAAAGCAACAATTGAGCATCTTTTGCAGCAAAGTAGTTTAGCTGAAGGAGTAGTTACTCAAGCAAATATTAAAGAAATAACTAAAACAGTTAAGCATGAAAAATCACCTCGTCTGCATTCCTTATCTACTTTACAGACACGTCTGAATAAATTGTATAAGTATAGTCCAGCTAAAGTGTTAGAAGTGACGCAAGGGCTTTATGAAAAGAAATTGGTGACCTATCCACGTACCGATTGTAACTATATTACGGAAAATGAGTTTGCGTATTTAGCAAAAGGTGTAGCTGAGTATCAGACGCTACTGAAGGTGGATTTTACGCCCCATACAGCACCTAATAAGCGTTATGTGGATAATAAGAAGGTGGCTGAACATTATGCCCTTGTACCAACTAAGACAATACCAACGCCTGAAAAGTTAGCGCAGCTGTCAATAGAAGAAAAGCATGTCTATGAAGAAATTTTACGTACTACACTTGCGATGTTTCATAACGATTATCAATTTGAAGAAACAGTCATTATTACAGAAGTTAACGGAATTGAATTTTATACAAAAGGAAAAATTGAAGTTACTAAGGGCTGGCATGTTTTATTCCCTCAAAGTGAACAAATGAAAGACGATCCGATGTTGCCAATTGTGCAGCAAGGACGTGAGGTAGATGCGGTGCTTACGATTAAAGAAGGAAAAACAACGCCCCCTAAGCCATATACAGAAGGTGGCTTAATTACGATGATGAAAACAGCAGGTAAACTTGTAGAAGACGTGGCCGATAGTGAAATGTTAAAAGAAGTTGAGGGTATTGGTACAGAAGCTACGCGTTCAGGTATTATAGAAACGATTAAAAAGAACGGTTATATCGAAGTGAAGAAGAATATTGTAACGGTTACTGATAAAGGGAAAATTTTATGTGAAGCGATTGGGGGAACGCTTTTATCTAGTCCAGCGATGACAGCGAAATGGGAAGGGTATTTGAAAAAGATTGGTGAAGGGACAGGTAGCCAAGAGAACTTTTTAAAGAATATTGAAAAGTTTTTGGCTGTAACCATTCAAGAAGCACCAACGAAAATGCCTTCTCAATCTGTCGAACAAGCTGTAAAGGTCCAGCAGGACGCTGAATATGTTGGCAATTGTCCTGTGTGCCAGGATGGTAAGGTTACAGAGCGAAAAACATTTTACGGCTGTAGCAATTATCGCAGTGGCTGCGCCTTTACGTTGCCAAAGAAATGGTGTGAAAAAGCCATTACAGTTACCCAAATAAAAAAACTATTAACGCAAGACAAGACAGATAAAATAAAGGGCTTTAAGAGTAAGAAAGGTTCGACATTTACTGCATCTTTAACAATTGTAGACGGAAGGCTGAAGGCGCAATTCTAATTAGATAATACTTTGCAAATGAGATTCAAACGAACTATACTACAGGTAATGAGTACGTATCGTATAATAGTGTATGTATAAAGGGGTGTGAGATATGAATAAAAAGGATTTAGAAGCTATGTCGGTGGATGAGTTGTTAGCAGTATATGGTCGTATGAATCGTTTGGTAAAGTTGAAGCCTAAAAAAAGAGAAACGGGTGCAGATGGTGCGCTATTACTCAATTCCGATGATCCGCGCGATCAGGAATGGTTTGAAGACGAGTATTATAAAAATTAATGAAGTCAGAGTCACTCATATTATGGGGGCTCTTTTTTTATGGAGGTTTTTAGATGGCTAAACAGGACACTTATGAGAATGGCGAAGTATTCTATGCTTTTATGCGCTATAAAGATCATGAAAATGGTGTAGGGAAAGATCGACCAGTGGTGGCCTTAAAAGATCCTGAAACAGAAACGTGGCAGGCTTTGAAAATCACAAGTCAAATTGATAAAAAGCTTAATCATAAATATGGTTATCTTATGGAAGATTGGGAAGAGTCAGGGTTAACTTCACCGTCTATCATTAAATGTAATATTGAAGATATTGAAGAAATTAACCCTAGTCATATTCGAAAGAAAATTGGCGAGTTAACGCATCGTGATTTGACAGGTTTATTAGTGAAATTGATTAAAGTGCGACAAGTAGAATACCAACGTGAACAACGGAAAATACAAGATTTTGAGGTATAGTCTTGTGATTTGATACATCATTAATGTTACGATGTAACATGAGATTCAATAAGGCGAGGTGTACCAACATAGAACTTCATGGCGTTCAATTTACTAATAAAGCAGAATATGAAAAGACAAAACACATTGTAAAACAGTTTGAAAAGGAAGGGTTACGCCCTACAAAAGAACGGATTTTAGGGATCAAATGTATGGTGGCGGGGCAGGTTTCAATAGAAGCCATTCAGCGTCATTATAATCTATAATTGTTTTCGAAAACTTTTTCGAAACTTTTTTGAAACTAAAATAAAACTTTTTTTGCGAAATCGCATGATAAATTAGTAGTATAGCAAAATGTATCAAGAGCCATCCTAAAGGGATTGGTTCTTTTTTATTTGAGAGGAGGAGGGAGTGTTGATGCATGTAGAAGCAATGAAAACGACAAATAAAGTTGTACCGTTCCAACGTAAAGTGAGTCCGTCTACAGTTACTTTACAAGTAAGTGGTTGTACGATTCATGGCATACCTGAGCACGTTACTGTTAAAGAGCTTGAAACATTAGTTGCTACAGCGAAATATGCCGAAGCTAATCAATTTGAAAATTACTGGTTTAATCCTAACCAGTCTTATAAAGCAGCTACCAAAGGAGGTGAGAAGGATGTAATAAACTATGCGCTTAAATGGTTGAATACTTATTTAGAATGGCGATTTGATGAACACAAGCAGCATTATTTTGCAATGCGGCTAGCAAAGCTACCGACTTTACATCAAGCGATTATCAATAAAAAATATGTGGAAGTCGATAGTGAAGGAAAACAAAAATTAGATGATTTTGTCTATGGGGAATTGCATATTGGGCGCACGTATTATTACAAAAAGAAAAAGGAGGCACTGTATCTTTTAGGTAAAGCTTTACTCTAGTTAAGTATGCAATGATTTAATTTATGTATGTAAAAATAATAAAATAAGCTTGATTATTACGAACAAGTGTTTTAAGCTATATGTAATAAGACAAATGACTCAGGAGGGAACAAAATGAACAAAACCGTATTTATGGCAGCTTTAGCAGCCAGTTTAGCCGTACCAGTTGCAGTAGCACCATTGGTCCAAGCAGCAGAAACACAGCCAACCTTTACAGATGTGCCAAAAACACATCCAAGCTTTGCTATTATTCATGAGATGCGTGATACAGGCATCATTAATGGTTATCCCGATGGCACATTTCAACCAGCTAAAGAAATTAAGCGTAGTCATGTAGCAGAGTTATTAGCGCGTGCTTTACCACTTGAGCCTGTACGTGAAGCAAAAGAGTTTTCAGATGTGCCTGTCACTCACCCCTATTATGAAGCTATCCAAAAGGTACAACGAGCGGGGATTATTGATGGCTCAGATGGTAAATTCAACCCCGACAAGCCATTGACACGTGTACAAATGGCAAAGATTTTAACATTAGCTTTTGATTTAAAAGTAAAAGCAGACTATGACTTCCCAGATGTAGCAACTACGCATTGGGGTAACGAATATGTACGCGCTTTATATTCTAACGGTATTACAACTGGCTCTAACGGCTATTACAAACCAAATGATGCAGTCACTCGTGCACATTATGCAACCTTCTTACATCGTCTATTAAATATTGATCCTGACTTTGTACCAAAGCCCATTCCAAAACCTGAAGTAAAGCCAGAGCCTAAACCTGAACCTCAACCAGAGCCAATACCGCAGCCAAATGAGCCGAAGCCAGGTGAGGTAGGTTATGAACCAGATGATTGGAAACAAGACCCTGTGCGTAATGTCTCGACAATTCCTGGCATTCCAAACCGACAAGAAATTCAAACGCCTGCTGGATGGACAGCAGACAAAATGAAGGAATATGAGGAGCTAGCAGTTGAAGAAGTGTATAAAAAATCTCCTATTAATAACCATGGACGAGGTACAATTAACATTCATGATAAAAGAAGTTTAGGAATGAGTGAGAAATTAAAGGCTATGTTAAGTGGTCTTAATGCACGAGGTGTTAATCTTACTTATGAAGAATATGTTGCACTAATTACTAAAACTATTGAATCTGGTGAATTTTATATTCATCCTGACCATAGATTTGGAATGTATTATGATTACCAAAGAAAAGTAATTGTTGAATTTGTATGAATAATGAAAGACCTTTCCCTTTGGGAGAGGTCTTTTTTCTAGAAGGGAGAGAAAATTTTGCGTTATAAATTGTTACTTTTGTGCAGCTTTATTTTAATTAGTTTAAGTATGTTACCTGCCAATGGTTATGCGGAGGAAAAGATAGAGTATATTGAGGTGCCAATCCATCAAAAATTTCAGCCGAAGTTAGGTGGCGGAGGTGTGTTATCTCCTGCTGATATTGAGCGCAACAAACAAGCAGGAATTATTATGTTGGATAAACCTAAACGTCCTAAAAATGTTGAGGAGGCTGAAAATTTAATTCTCCAAAAGCCTACTACTCATACTGGTTGGGCGGCAGAAACTCATACATGTATACGTGGTTTTTGGGGCACTGATTATCCAGAGTCTAAGTGGCTAATTGATGATCCTCGTTATCATACAGATAATAAGCATGATATTGTGAAACTGCCTAATGCGGAATATACAAAGCAATTAAAAGAAAAATATGGGCATTTAGAGAAGGAATATGGCATTGATTTTGCAGAAGCAAAAGGAGAGCTACACGGTACAGGTACGTATTGGAGTATTTACAATGAAAATACAAAGAATGGCCCTGGCGATGGTGGACGACCTTCATCTGGCGGCGATTGCCAAACAGGTGCACGTGCCTATTGGTATAACGATAATGACATCGTTATGGAGGGGTTTGTGTTAGTACCTGCTACAGCAGAAGTACCAAACCTATCAAAAGGGGCTGCTAAGGGTGAAGCTTATTGGGAGTTACGCCGTGATGACCGTAGCAAGGATAGTAATGTCCACATCTATAGTAATTTTACGAAAGCAGGTAAGCATTACGAAGTAAGAACATCGAAGCACACAGTCAAATTTAACGGGCAGACTGTGACAAAGAATGGTGATGGTAAAGAAATTAAGTTACAAGCGCCTGGCTTAGATGTAAAAGGAACACACCTTGAGTACGAGTTTTCCTATGACTATACCAATCACAAAAAATTAGTTTGCTCAGGACAAGGCGATGATCGTGAGTGTTGGTATGTACCTGACTGGTCAAAGGGTAAGACGTTTACATTGAAAGATAAAATTAAAATTGACAGTAAACAAAAAGATACGGTCCAAGCGCCAAATTTAGAAGGTATTGCTGAAGGTAAGTATATTGTTGGCCGTAAGGATATTTATAATCCTAAAAAGCGTAGTAGTGTGTATCACGAGCGAGTAAAGCGTGCTGAAGGTAATGAACAAAAATCTTCGTACAATTTAATTTCGCAATCTACTTTGCCAGCCACATCAGGGGTATTAACGTATGAAGTTGAGTTACCTTCTAAAGAGCATGAAAAGAGTGATTTTCAACCATTGCGTCATGAGCTAACAAATGGTTACACATTCCCTGTAGATATTGATGATAGTCTAAAGCGAGAGTATGCGAATAAAACGAAATGGACCTATGCAGATTATGCGTTTCCTGTGCAGCAACATATCTTGAAGGATAAAAAGATGGATGGCAAGCAGCGTGTATTTGAGTGGGACTATGTAACAGATGCTTTCTTTATTAGTAAATTTACAGGCTTTATTGTAGGTGTACCATATGCTGATCCTGCTAAAAAAGAAATTTTAGGTACAGGTAAGCGACCAACAGCAAGCGCGTTACTTTCTGCTGGTGAAGCAAAGCTTGAAAGTGAATACCAAAACACGTTCAAGACAAAGTACATTGACGATAATATGTACCCAAACGTAGAAAAAGACTTTGCTAAATTACAACGCTATTACATCCCAATTAATCCTGAATCACCATTAAAGCCAATGCATTTGTATGAAAACTATAATGTGTTAGAACATGTAGGGCTGAATGATATGACGTTTGAGTACCCTACTTCATTTTACTTCCAACATTACTTATTTGGCTCGGGTGCAGATGATGCATTTTATATTGAACAAAAAGATTCACGCGTCCCTGTTCCAGCAGGTGCTTCGAAAAATGTATATATCAAATATGAAGATTTAGCTAAGTTCCATGCGTTGCAAGAAGAACGTAAAAACCAACCAAAAGTGCATAACATCCGAATCTCTGACCGCGACTTTATAGATAAAGTAAAGGCTATTGTAGGAGATATTGGGCTTTGAGTGAACACGTAAAATTACGGGTTCTTTTTTATTTTTAAGACGTGTACTTTTCGCGTACTTTTTATGTACAATGTGCGAACCTCGTATGATGTCTATGCGCGTTAAGATAAAGATGTAGAAAAAATAACAGAAAGGGGGGTGACGTGATTGGATAGTCATAAAGGGGCATTAACATTAATTATTGCGGTGTTATTATTATTCGCAGCTTGGGTAACGTTTGGTGATAAATACGTTAAACCAACACTAAACAAAACAGGTGAAGGTTTCGAAACGATGGTTGATGATGTATTTGAAACAAACGGTACGGTTACACCAGGGCTTGGGAGTAAGTAGCTTTACCAATTGAAATAGCAGGGATAAAGCGAACATGTTAACACGTGTTCGCTTTTTTATATGGAAAGGAGGACAAGTAATTGTCAACAACATTTCGTTGGTTAGTACCCATTCTCTTGGTAATGGTGTTCGTGTTTTTTGTATCGTACCGCGGTTTGGTGCAGAATACAGCGACAAGAAGTACCGCAGAGGTGGAAGCATTACATGAAGTCCTAGGCACAGGCACTGTACGGAGTGAATTTGATGAGCGTGGAAAACAGCCACATTTTGATAAAGATGAACTCGTAACAAGTGCATTAGCTCATATTGCTACTTCGCAAAAGGCGCATGGTTTTGACGTGAATGTGGACTATGTGTTTTTAGATGCGGCTGGCAAGATTACAACGGATGATTCAAAAGTTCGCAGTATTCAATTCCGTGCTGAGTATTGGAAAGACGGTGAGCGCAAGGCGACATCTGAAAAGCGTTTAGCGCTACATGGATTAACTGTAAAAGAAGATTAAGGAGGGAATCTATTGTCAGAAATTAAATCGGCCATGCTGCTTATGATTTTCTTTGTAGCTATTCTTTTCCCAGGCATTTTGCAATTTGGTATTGATTCACTTAATCAAAATGCTTTCACAAAGAATACAAAGGAGTTTACAGAACTAGTACAAGAAGAAGCAGGGCTTACAAGTAAGAGTAAGGAAGTGAAAGCGCGCCTTGAAACCAAAGGCTATGAGGTAAAGTTAACAGACCAACAAGGCACTACAGTTACAGGCACTGTACCTTATGGCAGTACAATTAATCTTGCTTATCGTTACACTTTCAAAAGTGTGTTTAAAGAGCGTGTTTTAAAAAGTACCAATACAGCTTTAGTAACCAAACGTGATGAAAAGACATCAACAGGTGGAGGCAAGCCCATCACTCCAGGTGAGGATAGTGGCAACACTGGGAGAAGCGAAACAAAAACAATTATTTTAACTTCAGATGAATTAAAAAGTGCTAATCAAACACAAACGTTTACTGTTGACGATTTAGGTAAAGTCAAACGCATTAGTTCTGATACAGGGAATGCGGAAATCCTACGTATTAATGGTAATCAAGTAACAGTAAAAATGACAGGTGGTGCAACGAGCCGTCAAATCCAAACAGGCGGTGAGTACGTTGAAGGAGAATCCAAGTACGTCACGAATCAAACTAGCCAAGTTTATAAAGACAAAGCTGGCTTTGAAGGTGTGCTAAATAAATACGTCGCAAGTGGCTACTTGATGCAAGGGAGAGAGAAATTTGTTACCGCACAATACGGAAGATTTTATCGTGATGCAGAAGGGTATGAAGGCGATCTTGCAGCATATCTTTACAGTGGCGAATTAAAACCTGGTGGATCGAAATATGTAACAGGACAGACTTCTTCTAATTACAGTGACAGTCAAGGCTACCAAGGAACATTGACAAGTTATTTATATAGTGGGAGTTACACTCCTGCACAAGTAGTTACTAAAAGTGACTCTAAAGTTGTTAACTCATGGATGCTAACTACTTCTGGCAAACACTGTTCAATGTATAAGAGTTTCAGTCAGTATAAAAATGAAATATTGAACGAATCTCACTCAACAATTAGCAATTTTGTGGGGAAACAAGTTGAATCTTTTTATTATACAGGATGGGAAAGCCCACCAAAAGAGACGGAAGAACGTTGTGATGTGTCATTTCGGCTACATTATTCTTATAAAGAACAAAGCCCAGCTAAAGATACCCGTGTTTATCGTTACCAAGGCACAGTTAATAAACCCTCTGTTGACACACGTGTCTATCGCTACCAAGGTGTAGTGAAACAACCAGATACAGATATGCGTGAATGGCGCTATCAAGGCACCGTGCGCAAGACAGGAATGGACACGCGTACATTTGACAAATACTATCAGTACAATCTAGAACTGACGTACGAAGTGAAGGAGTGAAGGTATGTTTTTTGAATTATTGAAAGAAGAAAGCCGCGCATATAACTTAGCGTACTTTCAGAAAGATAGTAAAAGCTTTGCGAAAACACGCTTATTATATGGCATCGGTGGTTTACTAATAGGTGCTATGTTGTGGTGGGTGATGCAAAGCTTTTCTTATTTATTAGCCATTCCAATTGGCTTTATTATTGGCTATAAATTTCCGTACTACGATGTGTTAGTGAAGAAAGCTGCAGCAGATAAACTCAATATGTATGCTTTCCCAGAGTTCTTAGGAAGTTTCATCGCGCTTATTCCTTCTACAGGTAACGTTTATCAAACGCTTGTGGCGGCGCTACCTTATACGAAAGAGCCGTTACGCTCAGCGTTACAACAGTTAATCGAAAATGTATGGCTAGATAATAAGCGTGAACATTATATGGCTTTTGCAGAGTATGTAGGTACTAGCGAGGCAAATATGATTATGGATACGATTTATCAGTTTAGTGAGTTTGGTCGTAAGAAAGAGTCGCTACAAGAATTGGGTAATTTCGCGCAAGAACTTGAGAAAAATGCACAAAGTGAAATGATTACAAAGAAAATGAATGATATGGAGTATTTAGGTTATTTGCCTATCTTCTTATCTATTTTATTTATTTTAGCTTTTGTTGGTGTAATGCTTGTAGAGTTCTTTGCACCAATTATGAATGCATTCTAAGGAGGAAGAATAATGTTTACCATTACAGTAGAAGAAAAGGAAGCACGCGTTAAGGCGCTTCTAGATAATAGTTTTTTAGCCCCTTATTTAGCAGATGAACATGTTACGGATATTAACTTTGACGGGGTGAAGTTATTACTGAAGCATAACAAAAAAGGCACCGTACCTGTGAAAGAGCGCCCGCCTTTAGCCCAGGTAGAAAATATTTTTAAACAAATTGCAGATATGCAAAATATGGAGTTTACGGTTAATCGACCAATCTTAGATACTGAGATTGGTTTTTTACGTGTCAATGCTGTACATGCAGCCGCCAGTCCAGAAGGTATGACATTTTCGCTGCGTGTCTCACGTCCTCGTCTAGCAGTGACAAATATTGCAGATTCCTTGATTAGTGATAATGAACAAATTCGTAATGATGTGGCTCAACTTCTAGGCATACTTGTACAATCAGGCGTTAATATCATTATTAGCGGTGCGACAGGT
The DNA here is from genome assembly GCF_000743635.1 of Lysinibacillus sp. BF-4. Lineage (NCBI taxonomy): Bacteria > Bacillati > Bacillota > Bacilli > Caryophanales > Bacillaceae > Lysinibacillus > Lysinibacillus sp. BF-4. The sequence continues at coordinate 394,021 of NZ_JPUW01000001.1, forward strand.
ACAGGGAAAACGGAACTACAAAAGCTACTCGTTGGTTATATGCATGATGATGAACAAATTGTCTTGATTGAAGATACACGTGATAGTCATATTAAAAAGCTTTACCCGCAAAAAACGATTAAGAGTTATCAAACGTTAACGGCATCTGAACGTGAACACAAAGTGACAATCCAAGATCTTGTAAAGGCAGGTTTACGTAACTTCCCTGATTGGTTGATTGTTTCTGAGACACGTGGCGCTGAAGCAGCGGATATGTTAGATGCGGCGAAAACCAATCACTCGATTATTACTACACTACATGCGACAGGCGCAATGAATATACCTTCACGCTTGATGTCGATGATTCGCAAATCAGATGCCTATTCTCAAATGAGTGATACGTTAATTGGTAGCGAAATTGTAGAGTTCTTACCGATTGGGTTACAGCTTGAATTACTAGAAATTGAAGGTAAGGGTGTAGTTCGAGGTATTAAAGAGATAGTTGCGTTTGAAAGCTTTGCTTCTGAAGGACTACAAGGCACATATTTATATAATCGTGCCAATCATTATAACCAGGCAACGGATCAATACCAAGTAAACGAAGTAACAAATGTGTTGCCGCAACGCTTATTAAAGCGTGTAGAAGATAGCAAGTTGTATCATTTACTGCCAGATGTCTTTAAAAAAGAAGGAGGCTCATTACACCATGTGGAAAAGAACTAAAAAAGTAAAAGGTACGCCAAAAGCATCGCCAAAAAACGAAGAATTAAAGCTAGAAAAGCCAAAAAAAGTGAAGCAACAAAAGATCTCTATACAAGAGGTCTTTTCTTTATATTCACCACTTGAGCTGGTCATTCTAGCGGCAATCTTATTTGGTGCAAGTTTTTATTATTTCAATTTACTATTACGAGATACACAACTGAGTTTAGGCTTTAGTGTTGTAACAGGACTCTATTTATTTTTGGTATTCTCTTTGCAAAATCGTAAGTTAAAAAGGTATCAAGATAATTTAAATAACTTATTAAAGTACGTCAATAACGTTACGTTCTCGCTACGTTCAGGTGACGGTGTGCTGCGCTCATTAGAAACGTCTGTACAGTCCGTTAATGAAGATGTACGTAAAGATTTAGAGAAAACAATTGAAATTATGCGTAAAGATACGGTACTCGATGCCACACACTTTGAAAAATATAATTTCCCAGCGCTGAATCAATTCCATCAAAACCTAGCGATTCGTTATGACCGTGGTGGTGATGCCAAAGAGTTATTCGATGTGATTCAGAAACGTATGGTGGCAGAAATGCAAAAACGTGATGAATTGTATCGCCGTAAAAAAGGGCTTAAAACAAATATTCTTGTCTTAATGGGCATGGTATTTGCGACAACAGTAATTATGGCCGTAATGACACCGGATCTTTGGACAGCCTTTTTGAAACATCAGGCAGCCAGTATGACGATTATTGGTGGTTATACAGGATTAGGTATGGTTTTAATGTACTTTGTACAAAAGAAAGCTATTGATATTTCAGTTCGTTTATAAGGAGAGACATCATGAATTTTTCGTTTACAACTCAAACAAATGCCCTAATGTTACATCACGATGAACAGCTAATTAGTGCAACCTTTTACAACTCTTATACTGAGATGCCGCAGGCTAAAGAAGAAGTCGATAACTTTATGAATCAGTTACATGAAGATGCATTAACGATGCTAGAGCAGGCAGACGTAAAAATAGATGCGGTAAGGTATGCAGAAAATATGAGTCATATTCAACTGACAGTAGACCGATTATTTATGCAGCCTAATACGCTACAACGAGTAGAACCTACATTTTAAGGAGGTGATGAAATGGAAGAGAATAAGTTACTAGCGTACTTTGGTGTTACCAGTCACGCGGAGTTGCAGCAATACATTGCAGACAATCCTGAAGACGCTAAAGTACAAGAGTTACAAGCATTTTTAGCATATCAAGCAAGACAAGATGAAACGAATTAACGAGCTAATCCCAGGATTGGCTCTTTTTTTATGACTAGAGGAGGGAATATATGAAGAACTTATACGAAACTTTTGGCTGTACGTCAAAGGAAGAATTATACGAAATGGTAAAGGGAAATGACACATCTGTAAAAGCATTAAATGATTTTATCACGTATACCCGCAGTACGGATTTATTAGCTAAAACGCCTCCTATTCGAAGCCCCCGTGATGCAGGAGATTATTATACCAATATGGACCCATTAGAAGATGGGCAAGCACTTGTGATGTTTTTAAACACTAAAAATCAGCCTATTCATATGGTGAAGTTTAATCCTGAATACACAAAAGAAACGCAACAAGCACTGCGTGAAGGAATTGTGGCAGGTGCTAACTCAGCAATGATATTTGTTGATAATAATTTACATGAGTGGGATAAGGCACGAACACAAGGCATGATAGAGCAAGCAAACTTTGATGTATTAGATACCTTTTTGGTGGATATGAACTATCTAACATCTACACGTGGGAATGAAACATTTCAGCTCAATTCACATTCAAATATGCAGATGGAATCCACTACTTTCTATGGCAATCTATATGAATTAGATGGATTTACGGAATTTGCGCCTTATTACATCAATGCTGAAGCGCAAGGGTTAAATATCCTTAATGATAATAAAGAGTTACAGGAGCTACTGAAATTTGGCTACCAGCATCATAAGCGTGAAGTGCTGGGCGTCATTATGTATGACGAGCATGAACAAATTATCGACGTACAAGAAATGTTTAAAGGTGGTACCAATAGTGCAGTTGTCGATAGCAAAATAATTGCACGCGAAATGTTAATTAAAGGTGCTCACGGCATCGCAGTATTTCATAATCACCCAAGTGGCCACACCCAGCCAAGCCCAGAAGACATTGCAGTAACGGAAAATTTACAGCAGGTTTGTCAGTTGTTTGATAAGGAGCTGTTGGATCATTACATTGTAGGCAAAGAAGGCGTCTACTCACTAGCGGCAACTCACCAATTTGAATGTAAACATGAGGACTATAAAGCACTTATGGAACAACAACAATTTAAAAATAAAATGAAACAATTTGAACAGGAGATCGGATGAATGGAATTAAATCAACGTACAGCAACGATTATTATGCATGAGGGATGGGGCAAGAATTTTAATTTTGAAATGGAAGATAACCATGCTTATTACTTCAAATCAGATGAGCAAGAAGCAAAGGTTGTTAAAGATTATGAAGCGCAAGGCTTTTTTAATGTGGAAGGTCGTGAACATGGGCAAGAAGATTGGATGGATTGGGACACGGTGTATTACGATGAAGCTGCTGACATGGTGGCCACAGCCAATGTGCGTGAACGACAGGTAAAAAAACAGCAGGAATTAACACTATGAAACATCAAGGGCTAGTCGATTTACGACTGGCTCTTTTATTTTTTTAGGAAGGAGACATTAATATGAAATTTACGCAAAGAGATGCATTCGAAGTCCTAAAGCAAGGCTGGCCGCAGAAGTCATTTTCATTTCAGCAAGAAGATAGTAAGGCATTTTATTTTGGCACGACAGAAGAAGAGGTAAGAGTATTCAAAGATATTGAAAATGAAGGGTATTACGCTGTAGAAGGACGCTTAGTTAACCAAGGAGAATGGGATGATTGGGATATTTTTTCGAAAGAAGAAGTGCAAGCGTATATCCAAAAAGCGAATGAAGCGAAATTTAACGTAGCTCAAAATCAACATCGTTACATCAATACTTTGCCACCTGAAGTACAAGTGTTAGTGGAGCGCCAAGTGCAACAGCATTTAGTTGCATTAGGATATCAACCAGAAGAATTAGTGGAACATATTGAGAATGCGATGGCGAGCCGCTTAAGTGATGTAGAGGAAGTGGTGGATTATGAGGAACTGCAAGAAGCAATCAATACGCAAGCACGTGAGCAACAGCTGTCAGTAAAAGAAACAGTAACAATGATTGATACGCTGCTACAAGATGTCTATGACAACCCTGCCAGAGTTCGATTGTTTCTAACTACACTAAAGCAGAATGAAGACGCTTTACAAGCACTAAATGACTGTAATATTACGTTGCCATTACCTCAAAAAGAGGTAGACGAGATGTTGCAGCGTCATGAACAATGGCTAGCAAGTGATGGCAAAGAGGAACAACAAGCGAATTTTAGGGAGAAAAACTTAGCAGGTATTGATTTAAGTAATCGGACACTTGAACATATAGATTTTACAAGCGCAAATTTAAGACTTTCCAACTTTGAAGATAGCTATATCACAAATAGCAACTTTACAGCTGCGGATTTAGAACAGTCAGCATTTGATTATACGGTCATTAAAGATTGTAAGTTTGACAGGGGAAAGCTAGCAGGTGCGACCTTTGAGAATAGTGAGTTAGAACAAGTCAGTTTTACAGACAGTGATTTGACAGGTGGTTCATTTATCGACACATCATTAAATGTGATTGATTTTTCACAAGCTGATTTAGCCTATATTCGTTACGAACCTACAAGTGCTAAACATATAAAGGGTTTACCTAAAAATAAGGATTGGGAAGCAGATTTTTCTTAATCCATCTCGCTTCTATTCATTTAGGGATAGACGCTTTTTTTGCGTTTAGAAAGGAGTGTGCAACCTTGATTTATCGATAAGAGATACCTGGTTAGAGCAGAAAGAAATACAGATTAATGTAAAGTAAACAAAAGGAGTAGTAATAGAGTTAAGTTAAATATTTTTAATGGATTTCATAAGAAAAGCCCTGTTCTCTACGGTAATTGTAAGAGGACAGGGCTTATTTTTTTATTCATCTTTTTGTTCATATTCGTAGTTGCTTAATACAGGATCGTTACTATACTCTTCTTTTAGTTGTTCGATTTTTTGTTCAATATCATACAGCTTATCTAAAAACTCTTGTTCTTTCGTATTTTTAATCTCGCCTTGGTGTTCTAAATAGAAGCGAATAGCTGTGCGAATATGTTTAGATTGATGGCGTTCTGGTAAACTCATTAACCAATCATGAATGTCTTTATCGTCTTCTGAATTATACATAAATCCTTTTCGAATATGGCTCATTGTAAATCCTCCTTCAATTACCCTCATCATATCATCATCTCCCTAAATTTTGTAGAATGTCTGGTGCACTAATATAACGGTTTTCTTTATTTTGTGTATTTTCAGCTGTAGTAGCTCCTAAAGACGCAGATTGCTTTGCAAGTTGTGCTTCAATCGCATTTAAACGCTGCTGAATGACTTCTATTTCTTTTCGTGACACAAGGTACTCGTCATTATTTTTATGAACCACTTGTACCGAATGCTGCTGTTCACTATGCATAAAGTGTCGAATGGCTTTACGGATGTACTCTGAGTGCTTTCGTGCAGGTAAACCGTTTAACCAATAATGAATGTCTTCATCCTCAGTTATGTTATACATAAAGCCTTTACGAATGTGTTCATCTTCAGTTTTCATCTTAATCGCTCCTTTATACAATAACACCAGGGGGAACCCCTAATGTTCATTATTATTGTGATAGTAGACTGGCAAGTTTATAGAAGCCTTCAAGGTTTGCACGTTGTGAGTCTTGAATGACGGTAATATTGGCTTCTTTAAAGGCTTCTAGAAAATAATCTTTCACAATGTTTACGCCGCCGCCTGTAATGATAAATTTATCTACGCTATCTCGGTTTGTAAGTGTACGATCTACCTCAGCTAAACATTTATCAACGAAATCTTCAATCACTCGTTTAGCAATCCCTTCAAAAGCATATTTTTTTCGATCAGAAACTTCAGCGATACAATCACCACGGCGGAACCCTTCATCTACGTAGGCGGGATCTAGCCCTTTAATGTTATGCTGCTTTTCCAACTCTTTTGCGATGGTACGGTGTAAGTCATTCATGCCTTCATAAAACGTTTCGGACTTCTCAGGAAGACGTTTAAAGTTTTTAAAGGTGTCCATGATTGTGGTACCAGCACCAAAATCTAAAAGGGTTAAGGTGCTTGTTAGCAGCTCCTCATGGAATTGACCCTTATTGTTCATATATAGCTTTAAGAGCGTGCCTAACGGCTGTTCGACAATGCGTACATCGGTTACGTTAATCATGCGTTGTTCGCCATTACGTGTTACCACATGCTTTTGCTGAAGAAACTCTTTGAATTTGCGTTCATCCTCTGTACCAATCTCTTGTGATGGTAGACCTGTAACCACTACGACATCGAGTAATTCCTCATCTGTAAAATCACTTGCTAGTTCCGCCAAAATAAACGTGCAAAGTAATTTAAAACGTTTTTGTGTATAGCGGTCGTTATGGGTGTACGTAGCAATCAAGGATTCAGGTGCTACGGCTTCCATGATACCTTCTCCCCAAACATATTTGGTAGTGTCATCTAGTTGGCTTTCAAACACCTCATAGCCTTTATTGCTACTGTGTTTCAAAATATTGAAGATACTGCTTGAGCCTACAGCACTTTCACGTGCAATCATGCTAGGGGCAATTACCTCCCGTTTGCTATTCATAGCTTTAACATAGCCGTTACCTAAATCAAATGCGAATGCAGTTTTAGTCATTATAATTAGCTCCTTTTATTTTATTACATACATTGTATTTCTTTTGTATGAAATAATCAATAGTTAATTCATACAAAATAGTTTGTTGTATGTTTTGTGTGTGTTATAAATTAACGTTGTATATCGAAATGTATGTTGTTTGTATGTTTTATACTATTTTGTATGTCGAAATGTATGACGTATTGTATGTTATATCGTAAGTTGTATGTTTAATGTATGTCGAAAATGCGATTTCAACATACTTGTGTATGTTATCTGTATGTCTTGTGTATGTCATAGCCCTTCTCAGTATGTTTAATGTATGACGTGTGTATGTTATAACGGAAATACTCGTCCATAAGGCGTGATTTGAGTTTCAAGCGTCATAATCCAATCCATCACATTTGAAATATCAAAGCCTGCTTGTTCTAATTCAAGTGGAAAAGGTTGCTCATTGTTTGTGATAGCATACAAGTTATCAAGTGCTATAGGCATTTTGCCAAATGCATAGATGTACTGATGTTTGATTTTACCGTTTTCACGATAAGATCTTCTCAGGTAAATATAAGTTATATTGTTTCTCTTTTTTCGCGAGAGATAGCCTGTCGGTTTATGCTGCATAATATTATCCCTTCTTAAAAAATCCCCTACATGCTGTATTATTAGCTTTGTAGGGGAAATAATATTAGTCTTGTAATCTAAAGCATTGTTGGAACGTAGCAAAATCTTCTGTCATAAATTGTTGTAGAGCTTCTAAGAAGATAGTAGGTGAGCTATTTTGGTGATTGCTCTGATAAATAAGCTGTTGACCTTCAACAGTTAAGGCTAAAGAGTGGTCATTTCTGCTCGTCATTGCGTACATGGTTAGCTGCGCGCGATGATCGAAAATCTCCTTTAACGTGTACCGAACGGTCTGTAAAGAATAGAAGTTTTGGTTCAAGTCGATTGTTATAGGAAGGTGTTTACTATAATTTAATTTATGTTCCTGAAGCTTCTTTTCGTCAATGCATGATTTACGTTGTAACGCTCGTATGAAAGGCTCTAATTCGCTTGTGTAGTTTTGTTTAGTATCCTGTAAGAGATATAATTCAGCATTGTGATAGATTACTACAGCGAGCTCTATATGGCCACCTGATTGTGTTCTTTGTTGTTCCTCTTTTATTATCTTTGACTCCATATCTAATCCCAATAACTCGTTTACATTGAAAGGCAGATTAACTTCAACTTTTTCTGGCTCTTCATCAATGACACGTACTTCCTCACATTTTTCTTCTTGGTTATTTGTAGTGAAATGTACTCTAATCCAGATGTTATATGCTTGCGTAGACTGCGCTTCAAATAAATAAGTAGCTTCTGTTGGATTGTTATTGTGTTTCTTAACAAGTTGCAACAAGTTGTCCAAATGCATGGTTTTAATTTGTATCTCATCTGTTTGTGTAACTTGCCGTCTGATAATCATTCGTTCAACAACCTCCTTTATAATAGAAAAAGAGCCACTCCAAAAAGGAATAGCTCTTTATAGTACTAAGTTTAACATCGTATGAAGCAGAGAAAGTTTTAAAAAAGTTTCATCCGTTGTTTTCTTGGCATAGAAGCTAGTGGTTTTGGTAGAGGGTTAGGAGCGCTGGACTTAAATAAAAGTACTTTTGAAAAATCATTTATGTGTTCGAATAATAAAGTTGTTTAAAAAATAATAAAATCATTTAAAATATAAAGTAGTTGTTTAAATGTTCGAATAATTTTCACCCGTTCGCTTATAATTAAAATAAGCGAACGGGAGTTTTTATTATGAAATGGGAGTTTTTATTATGAAATGGGAGTTTTTATTATGAAATGGGAGTTGGAATACTAATGAAACCGTATGATCTTTTAAAAGGATCTATCGAGTTTGCTTCTAAACAATTAGAAGCATTTAAAGTAACGAAAAGTCTAGATGATGTATCTACAATAGTAATTACAGCTTTATATCGAAAAATTATTGAACTAAGTGAAGGCGTTAGAGTATCAGCAGCTAATGGCCTTGCTGGTCCAGCCGAACTAAATTATCGAGCTCTTATTGAAGCAACTTTGGCATTGGAATATATACTTAAAAATCCGGCAAAAATGGATGATCGATCCAAGGCATATAAGATTGGATATCATAAGCTACAAATTAATGCTGTAAACCAAGAAATTTTTAGTGAACAAGAAAGAAGGTTTCTTGGTAGAGGATTAAGTTACCACCAAAAAGAGCTAGAATTAGAAGAATTACAAGAAGTATTAATCAAATTTAATGAGTTGCAAAATCAAGATAGGAGAGGGTTTATTCCGAAATGGTATTCTTTAGATGGTGGACCTAGAAGTATTAACCAGTTAGCTAAATATTTAGCGGAAGAAAATGAACCTGAAACTTTAGTGTCAAATTTATATGGTCTTTTATCAACAGGAGCTCATATGTACATGGCACTAAATAGCATTAAAAAATCAGGAGGAAATCTTACAATTAAACCAGTTAAAGCTACGTTTAATTGTAACTTAGATGAATATAATTTTGTTGCAACTAGGAGTTTATTAACTTCTGCAATAGCTAAGTTTACCCGAGAAAAACATCCTGAGTATATTGGTAACTTACGAGATTTCTTTAAAAGAATCAGACCATATTTAAGCGTCAATTAAACTCAATCTAAAAGGAGATGATTGTATTTGTCAAAACGTCAAACCGGTTGGACTGAAGCAAAAATCTCATAGGAAGTCCACCTGGTTATATTGGTAGCAAAGAAGAAAGTGATTTAGTAAGAAAAATTAATAATAGTAATGCGGGATTATTAATTATAGATGAATTTGAGAAAGCTGATGGAGCCATTCATAATTTTTTTCTACAACTTTTAGAAGAAGGAAGATTTGATGATGTACTTGGTAATATCCATAATCTAAATGGATATGTTGTTGTCTTCACTTCGAATTTTAAAAGGATTGAATTTTCGGAAAAAGTTCCTCCGAAGCTTAGATCTAGATTTAATTTAATAATTGAATGTTCATATTTAAATATTAAACAAAGAAAAGAATATTTGAAGAATATAGTTTAAAAGCTGATATTTCCCTAAATAAAGAAGAATTAGATGAACTAAGTTCAACTATTGATTTTAAAAAAGAGCACAATTTAAGACAACTTAGACAAATGGCAAGGAAAGCTTTTTTTAATTTCTACAACGATAGATTTAAATAATATTATAAAAAATTGAAAGGAGAGGGAATTAAAGTTGACGAATTTAGATAAATTGTATTCTATAAAAAAGGACTATAATGATGAAAAGAGTTTAGTTATAATACCAGTTGGTAAATTTAATATTTCAAATAAATATCAAATAGGGGATATTACTATTTATCCAATTGGTACAGTTAATACGGAAGAACTTTTTGAAATAAAGGTAGATTTTAATTTTGCAGAGGTAAAAGAAGATTTTTTTAATTCGGCTCTTATAGTATTTCCTGTATCAATTCATAAGGAACAGCCTTTTGGCAATTTTACAGTGGAACAAAAGAACCAAGTATTAAATTCTAATTTAAGTAAGGCAGAGGAAATATTAAATATATTTAAGTATATTTACTGTAATTTAGATAAAACATCGGTTTTGACTCAAAAAGCGGGATATATTAATAACATTTATAGCGGAGTACTAATATATTACCCACATTTAGGTATGTCAGATTTTTTAAAAGAAAAATATAAAGTTAATAAAGAATTTATTGGGAAAAGTTTAATTGTAGAATTAAAAGAGATTAAAGAAATATTAGATAAACATATTGTTATTTTAGATAGGAATTGTGGAGAAGTTGGAAATATTACTAAGCATGCATTACAGCTGTACGCGAATATAGTAGAAGCTAGTAGTTATACTAATAAGTATGTACAAGCTTTAAGTTTGATAGAATATCTCACAAATCCCTTTGAGTTTGAGAAAATGCAAAAGTTAAAAGGTCATGTCATAGCATTTTCCGTTGATAATAAGAAAACTTATCATGAGTTGTCTGAACGTTTTAAGTTTTTAACAGGATTAAAAGATGAACAAGGGATAGAAATTGGGATTAGAACCAACATAGTTCATAACGGAAAGTTGCTAGAGCAAATGTTGAATAAGCCGTACGAACCAGAATTTATGATAAAAGAATTACAATATTACATATGTAATTATTTAGAGGCATGTTTTGAAAGTTATAAAGAGTCGTGGGAAAAATTCATAGAAAAAAGGGAAAAGAGAAAGAAGGAAATAGAAAGTAATTCGAATAAATTTGAAGGGAAATATGAGGCAGATACATTAGTATTGATTGATTTTGAATTTTTTAATAAAGCATTAAAAGAAGTATATCAAATGTACCCGCAACATCACCAAAAGAAGTTTGATATGGGAACTTTTTTGTATGGCTGTATAGCACAGGTTGGGCTAGAGAGACAAGGATTCAAAATACCGTTTCACTTTATTATAAATTCAAATGATAGGATCTATAACGATGCGCAAAAGAAGAATATATTGGATTATGAGCAACTAGGCGCTGATACACCTTTAGGAGAGTTTGATATTTATGTATCCCAAACAGAAGGGAATTACCTTGCAGATTTCAAAAATATTCTTTGTCAATATACATTAGAAAGAAATTATGTCTTAGTCCCCTCTAGTAAGTTTGATAATATTATTTTAATTTCTGATAAAAATGATATTTCGATGGAATTTTTTGAAGAAGTAGAACAATCAGTTAAACAAATATACTTAGGAAGATTGGATAATAAAAGAACGGCAGCATATCCGAATTTTACTTGGTTTGATATACAATATTTATTTTGTGGAATATTAGGTATCGAATTATGGGAAGAAGTAAAACCAAATTTTATATTTGAAGTATGATGCTAGTATAGTAATGTATGGTATGTTTTAAAGATAATCAGAAAGCTTTGTGGTTTTAGTATTTGTAGTAAATCTTTATAAAAGTATAGATTGGAGATAGCAAATTTGAACAAACTATTTATTGTTGGGAATGGTTTTGATATAGCTCATGGCTTAAAAACATCATATGATGATTTTCGAAAACATTTAATTTCAGACACGGAAATTGAAATGGATAGTTTAGTTATTCCAGAATCGACACACATGCCAGACGGAGAGATTACATATGATGAGACGGAAATTCTATCTATGTTATTTTTCTTAATCAGTGAAGCTGAATCTAATACTGAAAAATGGAGTAATATTGAAGCTTCTTTAGCTAATCTAAATTTTGATGAAGCCTTTGATTATTATTCTGAAGTTTTAGACGAAGATGGAGACTTAGATTTATGGAAAACATCATATAATAATGAAGATATTGCATCAAATCTTGTAATCCCTACATTAACAATCCAACAACTATTTTCAGATTGGATTAATACAATAGATATTAATTGTGCAAAAGCAAAGATGGATTTCTTAAAATTAATAGATGAACAAGATTTATTTTTAACGTTCAATTACACAGATACATTAGAAAAAATTTATAAGATATCAAAAAACAGAATCTGTTATATCCATGGTAAACAGAATGAGCAGATTTATTTTGGTCATGGGAATACTGATGATAAAACGGACTATTATATGGAGAATTATATTGGATCGGAGAATGGTCTAGTTGAAATTCATGAACAATTACGAAAGAAAACTGAAGAAGCTTTAAAAAATAAAATCTATTTTTTTGAAATTTTAACATATTCGAATATCAGTGAAATATATTCCTTTGGGTTCTCATTTAGCGAAGTAGACATGATATATTTAAAAGCAATTTGTAAACGGATTGATACTGAAAAATCACATGGTATTTTAATGATTTTGATAAATGGAATCATCAAATATACATGGATGTGTTAATGCGGTGTGGATTCAAGGGTGATTTTAATACTTTTAGTATTTCAAATGAAGAAATTACTGAAATTTATTAATAATTATACATGAGTACATGTAATTTAAATGACTTTATTATTTTATTTGAACAGTTTAACCAATGTGAATATCTTATTATTAAACAAATTTAAAGGTAGCTATCAAATTTAGTAATAGGTGGCTATTACATTAGTAAGAACGAAATTAAACAACTTTATTATCTGTTTACAATTTATGCTTAATCCAGATCTTCTATCATTAGAGCAAAAGAAAAAAATTAAAGATGCTTTTTCTCCACTGTTGCAAAGAGATATACTTCCTTTGGAAGATGAGTTTAGAGATGAAGACAGAATTCACTTTGAACAAACTGTGTTAAGATCATATGATTTGGGAGAACATTATGAAAAAGTAACAAACTCTTTGCTTTCTATCCATAGAACATGACTTACAGCTCGTGATTGAATTAATAATTTCAGTTTTCTGGTTAAAATAATTAACGTAAAAAGTACATCTTCCTACTTATTTCTTAAGTTAGGGGATGTACTTTTTTACATGGTTTGGAATGTTCTTTGTTAAATTAGATTAGCTATCTATAACTATCATTCGTAATCACGTGAGATAGATTACATTGTTAGAGACATTAGATGTAGCTTTTATAAGCATTAGTATTTTAATTTTAGTGATGCTACCTAATATTGCCCAGCACTTTGGCATGATTGATAAAAAGGGGTGCGAGGCACATGTTGCGATGGTGCAAACGCAAGTTGAGGCCTATCGTATTGATCATATGGATTATCCTACAGTAGATAATCTAGTAGAGAAGAAATACATTAGTGAATCTCATAAGCTTTGTCCTGATAAAAAGACTGCTATCAAAATTGAGGACGGGCAGGTGAAAGTGAATCAATGAGCGTGGCTTTACCTTAGTTGAAATGCTATTAGTATTATTGATTGTAGCAATAGTAACGTTATTTGCAGCGCGCATTATCCTTTACCAAATGGCAGAGCATGAAGAAAAAAATTTCTTTGAACAACTGCATGCAGATATTTATTTTGCGCAAAGTTATGCATTAGCAGAGGCGGGGCGTGTGCGTGTTAATTTTTACGGAGATAATGGTTATGAAATTAGTGTGCAGGGAGAGGTAATTAAAGTAGTACCTTACCCAAAAACCGTATCCTATATTGTTACCCAACAATTTGCCTATATCGAATTTACCGATAAAGGTTCCATTAGTAGAATTTTAAAGCATAGTTTTGCACGTAAAAATAAAAAGAATTATGAAATTACATTTCATTTAGGAAAAGGGAGGCATGGCATATCAATGTAAAGGAACAGGGATTTTCGATGTTGGAGTCGTTGATGGGTGTTTTTGTACTCTTTATGCTAGCCACATTATTTATTCCGCTTCATTATAAAATGTATGACATACAACAAGAGCGCAAGCATGCGTTGCACGCCTCAGCGACGATGTTAGAAGCGGTAAAACAGCACGGTATAGCTACAACAGGGACACACATTATTGATGGCATTAGCTATCACTGGCGCTTAGAAGGGCAGCGGATTTGTGTACGCTATACGGATAGAAGGCCGCATGAGCGATGCGTCAGTTAAATGAGCGTGGTTATACATTTATTGAGGCAATGGCGCAACTTGTAGTATTTACGGTGTTTGCTGGTGTGCTAGCATTTTGTATGCATTATTTATATCAATTTACACATAGCGCCTATGCTAAAGAGGAAACAGAGTGGGAGCTATTCGTGCAGTATTTTGAAACCTATTTATATGATGTTGTGGAAGTGCATACGGCTTATGATCACCGCGGTATTCAATTAGAAATGGATTTTAATACTGTTACCTTCGAAACGAGCGGGCAGGTCATTCGCAAGCAGGTGGACAATAAAGGGCATGAGCCAACACTTATGCGCGTACAGGATAGTTATTATAGTTATGATGGTCAAATGATTACAATCCAAGTTACCTTTTTGAGTGGCTTAACAAAGGAGCGGTCATGGTATGTTGCAAAATGAGCGAGGGGCTATTTTACTTGTAGCATTGACGCTATTGTTTTTAATTAGTACAGCCATTGTCGTTTATGCCGCGCTCTATACTACGCAAATGTCCACGTACGAAATGTTGGAAAAAACTAACGTTCGTGCTACGATAAATTTATTGAGACAAATTTCAATGTAACGTGTACAATCGTAGTTATAAAGAAGGTGAAGGCATGCAAAAAATATATTTAGTTGGCTTTATGGGGTGTGGTAAAAGTTTAATTGGGCGCAGATTAAGCTTTTATTTAAAATTGCCTTATTACGACATGGATCAGGAAATTGTAAGACGACAAGGGATGACAATCCCAGAAATATTTGAGCGTTATGGTGAGGCTCACTTCCGTAAAATTGAAACGGATTTTTTACGTGAGTTTCGTGATGAGGCTTGTATTATTTCGACGGGCGGTGGTGTTGCGATGAATACCGAGAATCGTAAAATCATGCGTCAAACAGGGCTTGTGTTCTTTTTAGACGCGGCTTTTGAAGATATTTATAAGCGTGTGCGTAATGATAAAAATCGACCAATTGTACAAAGCTCAACTAAGGAGCAACTACATGAGCTGTATCAATACAGAAGGCCATTTTACCGTCAAGCTGCTCATATACGTGTATTAACAGAAAATCGCTCAGTACGCCAAATTTTAGATTACGTTGCCTTTCAAGTTCGTCGCTTAAAAGGCGCACAATAAAACATTTTAATTTAAAAATATTCGCTTTTTGCTAGGTTTACTAAAAAAAGATTGCCTTTTCCATTGTTTCACGGTAGGATAAACTCAAATGAGTGATTTTATATGACCAAGAGTACGCTCTTGGGCGGATGAATGTACGGGGAGAGAGCGCGAAGTAGCGCCGCCGAAGGAGCAAGTAAGTTTTACGAATCTCTCAGGCAAAAGGACTCGTACGCGACGCAACTCTGGAGAGTGTTACGTGTCATAGTACAGCGTAGCCACCAAAGGGGAAAGCCGTTTGACGTAGTCGCGGTGTAACTTTCAGGTGCAAGGACAGAGAATCCTAATTAAGGGGTTCTTCTGTCTTTTTTTATGCAAAAAAGACAGAAAAGCCGCAATTTTATCGAGGAGGAATAGCCATGTCAGAACTAAAACGCACACCATTATTTGATGCCTACGCAACGTACGGTGCAAAAACGATTGACTTTGGTGGCTGGGATTTACCTGTACAATTTACATCGATTAAGGATGAGCATGATGCCGTTCGTAATCGCGCAGGATTATTTGATGTATCACATATGGGAGAAATCACAGTAACGGGTAAGGATGCCTTACCTTATTTACAATATTTACTTACGAATGATATTGCTAAAATCGCAGTGAACCAAGCGCAGTATACCGCGATGTGTTACGAAAACGGTGGCGTGGTTGACGATTTACTAACGTATAAATTGGCAGAAGACTCTTACTTATTAGTTGTAAACGCTGCTAACACAGCTAAGGACTTTGATTGGATGTTAGAGGCAAAAGCAAACTTTGATGTGGAGATTAAAAATGTTTCTGCAGATTATGGACAAATTGCTCTGCAAGGACCGCTAGCAGAACAAGTACTACAACGTTTAACAGCACAGGATTTAAGCGCAATTAAATTTTTCCGCTTTGCTCAAGATGTTGATGTAGCAGGTTACCCCGTGTTAATTTCACGTAGTGGTTACACAGGTGAGGATGGCTTTGAAATTTACGGTAAGCCTGAAGCCATTGTTGCACTATGGGATAAGATTTTAGCTGAGGACGAAGTAGTGCCAGCTGGCTTAGGTGCGCGCGATACACTACGCTTTGAGTCAGGCTTACCTTTATACGGTCAAGAGATGTCAGCAGATATTACACCACTTGAAGCAGGGATTGGTTTTGCAGTTAAACTTGGCAAGGAGGCAGACTTTATTGGTAAGGATGCTTTGCTTGAAGTGAAAGCTAATCAACCACGTAAATTAATTGGTATTGAAATGATTGACAAGGGTATTCCACGTACGGGCTATAAATTGTTTAAAGACGACAAAGAAATTGGTGTCGTAACAACAGGTACACAATCACCAATGACAAAACGTAATATTGGTAATGCACTTGTTGAAACGGCGTATGCTGTTTTAGATGAAGTTTATGAAATTGAAATTCGTAATAAGCGCCTGCAGGTTAAAACTGTAGCAACGCCTTTCTATACACGAAAAAAATAAGCGAAAAGAGGGTTAATCTATTATGAAGCATCGTTATTTACCAATGACGGAACAAGATAAACAAGAAATGCTAGACGTGATTGGCGTATCTTCAATTGACGCATTATTTGAAGATATTCCAGAGCAAGTCCGCTTTAAGGGTATGTATGATATTAAGCCTGCAAAGTCAGAAGCAGCTTTAATGAAAGAGTTAGCACAAATGGCGGCAAAAAATAAAGATACAGCAACAAATGTATCGTTTTTAGGCGCAGGTATATACAATCACTATAAGCCAATTATTGTAGATCATGTTATTTCGCGTTCGGAGTTTTATACAGCTTATACACCTTATCAACCTGAAATTTCACAGGGTGAGTTACAGGCCATTTTTGAGTTCCAAACGATGATTGCTGAGTTAACAGGTATGGACTTAGCAAACTCTTCATTATATGACGGTGGTACAGCTTTAGCAGAAGCGGGGATGCTTGCAGCAGGACACACACGTCGTAAAAAGATTATTGTATCTGAAACCGTACACCCAGAATACCGTGATGTGGTACGCACATATGCAGACGGTCAATCGATTGAGGTTGTAGTAGCACCTCAAAAAGACGGCGTTACAGATATGCAAGCATTAGAGGCAATGATTGACGATACTACAGCAGCAGTTATGGTGCAGTATCCTAACTTCTTCGGTCAAGTAGAGGATATTAAAACAATTGGTGAGGTAGCGCATGCTAACAAAGCATTATTTGTGGTATCAGCTAACCCACTAGCCTTAGGTATTTTAACACCACCAGGTAAATTAGGTGCAGACATTACCGTTGGTGATGCACAACCATTTGGTATTGCGGAGAGCTTTGGCGGACCACACTGTGGCTACTTTGCTGTAACGAAAAAGCTAATGCGTAAAGTGCCAGGTCGTTTAGTTGGTGAAACTATCGATGAGGAAGGTCGCCGTGGTTATGTATTAACATTACAAGCGCGCGAGCAACATATTCGTCGTGACAAGGCAACATCAAATATTTGTTCAAATCAAGCGTTATTAGCGCTAGCAGCATCTGTGGCAATGACAGCACTTGGTAAAGAGGGCGTACGTGAAATGGCGAAGCATAATATCGTTAAGACACGCTATGCAAAAGAAGCCTTTGAAAAAGCTGGCTTTGAAGTAGCTTATCAAGGTGCTCACTTTAACGAAATCGTAGTAAAGGCCAATAAAAATATTACTGAGATTAATAAAGGTCTAATTGAAAAGGGCATCATTGGTGGCTTTGACTTAGGTCGCGTTGATGATAATTTACAAAACCACGCATTAATCGCTGTAACTGAAATTCGTACTAAAGAAGAAATTGATGCATTCGTTGCGGAAATGGAGGCTCTTCATGCATAAGGATAATCAACCACTTATTTTTGAACTAACGAAGGAAGGCCGCGTTGGCTATAATTTAGAGGCACTTGATGTACCAGATTATGATGTAGCGGATCTATTACCAGCAGGTTATGCGCGTGAAGAAAAGGCAGCACTACCAGAAGTTGCAGAGCTGGATATTATGCGTCACTACACTGCGCTATCACGCCGCAATCATGGTGTAGACTCAGGCTTCTACCCATTAGGTTCTTGTACAATGAAATACAACCCAAAAGTCAACGAAACTGTTGCGCGCTATTCAGGCTTTTCAAATGTTCACCCCTTACAAGATGAATCAACGGTACAGGGTGCTATGGAGCTATTATATGATTTACAAACGTCTTTAATGGAAATCACAGGTATGGACGAGGTTACACTTCAGCCAGCGGCAGGTGCACATGGTGAGTGGACAGCACTAATGATGATTCGTGCATTCCATGAGGCAAATGGTGAGGGTCACCGTAATAAAGTAATTGTTCCTGATACAGCGCATGGTACGAACCCAGCTTCTGCAACAGTAGCCGGTTTCGAAACTGTAACTGTACAATCAGACGAAAATGGCTTAGTGGATATTGAAGACTTACGTAAAGTAGTAGGTGAAGATACAGCTGCACTTATGCTAACGAACCCAAATACACTTGGTCTATTTGAAGAAAATATTATTGAAATGACAGAGCTGATTCATAGTGTAGGTGGTAAAGTATACTATGACGGCGCTAACTTAAATGCGGTAATGTCTAAGGCACGTCCTGGTGATATGGGCTTTGACTGCGTGCATTTAAATTTACACAAAACGTTTACAGGCCCACATGGTGGCGGTGGTCCAGGTTCAGGTCCAGTTGGTGTGAAAGCTGATTTAATCCCATTCTTACCAAAACCAGTATTAGTAAAATTAGACGATGGTACGTATCACTTTGATTACAATCGCCCGCAAGCTATTGGTCGCGTGAAGCCGTACTATGGTAACTTTGGTATTAACGTACGTGCTTATACGTATATTCGTACAATGGGACCAGATGGCTTAAAAGCTGTAACTGAGTATGCAGTATTAAACGCTAACTATATGATGCGTCGTCTGCAAGAGCACTTTGATTTACCATTTGATCGTCATTGTAAGCATGAGTTTGTTTTATCAGGACGTCGTCAAAAGAAACTTGGCGTGCGCACACTTGATATTGCGAAACGCCTGCTAGACTTTGGCTATCACCCACCAACAACGTACTTCCCGTTAAATGTAGAGGAAGCGTTAATGATTGAGCCAACAGAAACAGAGTCAAAAGAAACACTAGATGCTTTCTGCGATGCGATGATTCAAATTGCCAAAGAAGCGGAAGAAAATCCAGAAATCGTACAAGAAGCACCACATACAACGGTTGTTTCGCGCTTAGACGAAACACGTGCAGCGCGTACACCAGTATTACGCTACCAACCGACTGAAGCTTAATTAACTGCGTCGCACCTTGAATGGTGTGACGCATTTTTTTGAATTGTGCTACAATAGGCGTAGTTATAAAGGTGGTGGACATGATGAAGGAAATAAAAACATTAATCGCAACAATTGCAGAGGGTACGAGCGATGTGATGCAAGAGGAGCAAATGCTACTCGCTTTTGTAGCACAACAAGAAAATGTGGTAACTTTAACAAACCTTGCTTATTACTATGCGGAAGAAGCGGAGGATTTTACTAAGGCACTTGCTTATATTGAACGAGCAGTTAGACAAAAACCTAGTACGCCGCAACCATTTATTATTTATAGTTATGTGCTACTAAAGCTTGAGCGCTATGATGAGGCGTTACCTTTATTGGAGTATGTGTACAAGCATGCGCCAGGTCAAGCAACGTATTATAATGTAGCAGGGGCGTATTACCGAAATGAGCGCTATTTAGAAGCAGCGCGTGCTTATGAGCTCGCTGGTGAGGATTATGCCTACCAGGCAGCAATGGCTTATAGTAAGGCGGGAGATACCGCTAAAGCGGCTAAGTTACTTGCTACGATACCTGCAGATGAGCCATTAGCGCGTGCAGATGTTTATGTGCTACTTGAGCGTTACGATGATGCGCTAGTAGAGATGGATCAAGCATTACCCGTCTATGCGTTAGATACATGGTGCTTTGTGCATTTACAATTAGCGAAACGTGTAGCCCCTGAGCGTTATACAGCTCTTTATGCGCGCTATGAGCAACTATTACAAGCTGAGCTTTGCGAGGCACAGCAACAAAAAGTAGATGAATGGACAACTGAGCAGGATATTGAGCAAGCTATTATACAAGCTAAGCAGGTCCTAGCGAAATTAGCTGCACTTGAACCATTAGCCGCAATTATGATTGATGAAGATTTTGCGAATGATGCGATGCTACCGTGCTGTTATTATTTTTGTCCTATGCATGATACCGCGTGTGATGGTGACAAGGAATGGTCGAGCTGTCAGACAACTACTATATAATAGAAGAAACGCATAATAAAAAGGACTTACCCACTACGGGTGAAGTCCTTTTTGATTAGTTTTTACGTTTGATTTTACCTGTCCATTTACTAAATCCACCGTCTAGCATATACAGTTGGTTATACCCACGTTTCTTTAGGAATAATGCCGTACGTGCACTACGACCAGAGTTTTGATCATACATGTAAACGGGTAGATCCGGACGAATTTCTTTATGGCGTTGACGAAGCACTGTCATCGGAATATTACGAGCGCCTAAAATATGACCAGCCTCGTAATCCTTAGCTTCACGTAAATCGATTAGCTGAGCTTTACGGTAGCCTTTAATAAAGTCTTCCTGTGATAATGTAACAACAGCTTTTTTTAAACGTGCGCCACTTACTAAAAAGTAAATGATGGCTACGACTGCAACAATCGCAACCGTAATTAAAATTGATTTTAACAAAACGATGTGACCCCTTTCTTTCTTCTCTCCTATTATAAATTACCAACTAGCGATAGTCCAATGAGTTTGTTACAATACGAAAGAAAATGAATTTAGGGGGAGAATTATGACAACGTGGTATTTTTTAAATTCAGGAAAATGTAGCCCTTCTTATAATATGGCTTTAGATGAGGCGCTGCTTGATTGGCACAGCGAGGGGTTAATTCCACCTGTCATTCGTTTTTATGAATGGGAGCCAGCAACTGTTTCAATTGGCTACTTTCAACAGGCGGAGCGAGATATTAATTTAGCGGCTGTTCGCGAGCAAGGCTTAGGCTTTGTGCGCCGTCCAACAGGGGGACGTGCGGTATTACATGAGCATGAGTTGACGTATAGCATTATTGTAACAGAGAGCTATCCTAATATGCCTGTAACGGTAACAGAGGCTTATCGTGTATTAAGCGAAGGGTTACTGCTAGGCTTCCAAAATCTCGGCATGGAAGCGTATTTTAGCGTACCAAAAACAGAAGCGCAACAACAAGATTTAAAAAAACCAAAGAGTGCAGTATGTTTTGACGCCCCGAGTTGGTATGAACTCGTTGTTGAAGGAAAAAAAGTTGCAGGAAGTGCGCAAACAAGACAAAAAGGTGTTATACTTCAACATGGTGCAATTTTACTGAAGCTCGATTTAGAAAAATTATTGTCAGTATTTAATTTTTCATCTGACGCTGTAAAAGAAAAAATGCGCATAAAATTACCAGAAAAAGCCGTAGCAATGGATACGTTAATTGACAGAGATGTGACAATTGATGAATGTGTTACAGCCTTTAAAGCTGGTTTTGCGAAAGCCTTAGCCATTGATTTTGAACCAATGGTCTTAACAGAGGCACAAAAAAACTATGTAAAAGAAATCGAAAAACGTAAATATGCGAATGACGAATGGAATTTTAAAAAATAGTTTTCCCTTGTTATTGCTCGTTTTTTTCTGCTAAGCTCAAAATAGTTGAAATTACAATAGTTGAAATCAAAAACTATATATAGTATGTTTATATACGACTTAACACAAGATGTAGTGCTTTCGAGTGCTGCATCTTATCTATTTATATAAACGGGGAGGCGACTTTGCGTGGCGTTCACACAAACCGAGCAAGCGACAAGTTATCAGCAGTTAAACGAGGATATTAAACAATTTAATCAAGTACATCCAATTACAGAGGATATGCATATTACTCATAAAGGCGTTTCACGTCTTGTTATGATTGACCGTTATTCATTTAAGGATACGGAAAAGAAAACATTAAAGGTAAATGATTTTGTAGTATTAACCGTAAAGGCAGATCCACGTTTTCCAGCGCGTGGCTTAGGAAAAATTACTGCAATCCATAAAGATACAAATGAAGCGACTATTTTAATTGAAGAGGACTTCCGCTCAGCGTTAGATAGTGTAACTGAACAGGAGACAGGCTTAATTACACGCTCACTTGATTTAATCGAAAAACCGCTTGAAATCTTTTATGAGCAAATTGCTAAGCGTAATGCAACAGGGTTAGCATCTGTCGAAAAAACAGAAGAAAAACGTAAAGAGTGGTTTGATAAATTTTATAACCAACTCGTAAACCTTAATTTTATTCCGGCAGGACGTGTAATCTACGGGGCAGGCTCACAAACAGACGTAACATTTTTTAACTGTTACGTAATGCCATTTGTAGCTGACTCTCGTGAAGGTATTAGTGACCACCGTAAACAAGTTATGGAAATTATGAGCCGTGGTGGCGGTGTTGGTACAAATGGTTCGACATTACGCCCACGTAATACATTAGCGCGTGGCGTTAATGGTAAATCTTCAGGTTCAGTGAGTTGGTTGGATGATATTGCGAAACTTACACATTTAGTAGAGCAAGGTGGTAGCCGACGCGGTGCACAAATGATTATGTTAGCTGATTGGCATCCTGATATTGTGGAGTTTATTATTTCTAAAATGCAAAATCCACGTATTTTACGCTACTTAATTGAAAATACAACGGATGATTCAATTATTCGTTTAGCAAAAGAAAAACTTGATTTTAAACCGTTGACACAGCAAGAAGAAGCGATGTATCAGGGTATTGTCAATTATAAAAATATTGCAGGTTACGGTGGCTTTGACGAAGCAATCATTCGTGATGCGGAGAGCAAGCTACGTGATGGCGGTACGTATAGCGTACACAATTTAGAGTTTTTAACAGGGGCAAATATTTCAGTTACCTTGACGGATGACTTTATGAAAGCTGTTGAAGCAGATGACGACTTTGAGTTACGCTTCCCAGCAGTAGAAGAATATTCTCCTCAAGAAATGGAAGTATATAACGAAAAATGGCATGAAGTTGGCGATGTACGTAAATGGGCTGATATGGGGCATAAAGTACGTACCTACCGTAAAATCAAAGCGCGTGAGTTATGGAATCTCATTAATATTTGTGCAACTTATTCGGCAGAGCCAGGTATTTTCTTTATTGATAATGCCAATGATAAAACGAATGCTAAGGCATACGGTCAGCAAGTTGTGGCAACCAACCCTTGTGGTGAGCAGCCATTAGCACCTTACTCAGTATGTAACCTTGCTGCAGTAAATCTTGCACAATTCGCTAATAAAGAGACAAAAACAGTAGACTATGCTGCACTTAAAGAAACAGTACGTGTTGGTGTACGCATGCAGGATAACGTAATTGATGCAACACCTTACTTCCTTGAAGACAACCGCATTCAAGCGCTTGGTGAGCGTCGTGTGGGTCTTGGTGTTATGGGGTTAGCGGATTTATTAATTTACTGTGAGCAAGAGTATGGCTCAGATGGCGGTAATGAATTAGTCAATGAAATTTTTAAAACGATTGCAGAGACAGCTTACGAGGCATCAATTGAGTTGGCAAAAGAGCGTGGTAGCTTCCCATTTTTACAAGGTGAAGACGAAGCAGCAACGCAAGCATTGCGTCAAGCGTTTACAAAAACAGGATTTATGCAAGGTATGAATGAAGATATTCGCCGTGGCGTACTAGAGCATGGTATTCGCAACTCGCATTTATTAACAGTTGCACCAACAGGCTCTACTGGCACAATGGTAGGCGTGGCAACGGGTCTTGAGCCGTACTTCTCATTTACGTACTACCGTTCAGGTCGTTTAGGTAAATTTATTGAAGTTAAAGCCGAAATTGTACAAGAATATTTAGACCGTCATCCAGAAGCGGACGGCGAAAACTTGCCAGAGTGGTTTGTGACAGCTATGAGCTTAGCACCAGAGGCACATGCGGATGTGCAGTGTATCATTCAGCGCTGGATTGACTCGTCGATTTCTAAAACAGTGAACGCACCAAAAGGCTATACTGTAGAACAAGTTGAACAAGTGTATGAGCGCCTTTATAAAGGTGGTGCTAAAGGTGGTACGGTATACGTTGATGGTAGCCGTGACTCACAAGTATTAACTCTAAAGGCAGAAGAAAATGATATGGACCAATTATCATTTGGTGGCGACTTTGAGGAAGTAGAAGTTGAACGCCCTGTCGTATTAGTAGATACAATCCAAGCATTAGAATCAACAACAGTTGTTGGTTCAGATGTTGGCAATACATGCCCTGTTTGTCGTAAAGGTACTGTCCAAGAAATTGGCGGTTGCAATACATGTACGAATTGTAATGCACAATTAAAATGTGGTTTATAATTAGCAACG